>JAEOUE010000211.1 GCA_016839515.1 Candidatus Hodarchaeum mangrovi | reverse complement strand
CATTGCAAGCACCAATAACTAAATTAAAAGAATGTAGAGAAAATACCATAGAGTTCATGATTTGTGAAAGATTGAAATTTAAAATCGTTTATTTGTACTAATTCTTTTATATGTTAATATTAGAAAAATGAATAATGAATTTTGGAGGTTTAATTACATTGAGTGATAAATTAAAGGAGAAAGCACAAAAAAAAGTTAAAGAAGCTAAAGAGAAGATGAAAGAGGCTAATAAACTTGAAGTAAAAGCCATCGGAAAGAAAAAAGAGGCTATTATGAAATATAAAGATGCTAATAGGATTAAAAAAGAATTAAAAACAAAATTGGATAAAAATTCAAAAATGAAGAACAAAAAATAGAATTTACTATTCAATTAAAGTATTGCATCGAAGCCAAAAGCCTTGTATTCAAATCCTTAGATGAATGGAAACGTATTTTCTGGAGAAATATAAATATGAAGATATTCCTCCGATCATTTGTTATAGTTTTTAGTAGGCTAAAGTTCGTTTTATTATATCTACTACTATCAATTTTAATTGGAACAATTATTTTTCAGTATTATTATTCTTCTGAATATGATCTACAGTTTACAGGAAATCTTATCGATTCTTCGCTTGCTACAATAGCTTTAATGTTTGCAATGGACATCTATTCATTCCCATATGAAGGATCAATCATTTTAAAACTTATTTATGTACTATATCCTTTTCTGGGGTTGATAATAGTTGGAATTGGTATTATTGAGTTTAGTGTTGTTGCATTTACATTTCGAAACCGAATGACTGAATGGAATAAATGGATGGCAAAAACAATGAATAATCATACAATTTTGGTAGGTTTAGGGAATGTAGGCACTCGAATTTTAGAGGAGCTCATTTCCCAAAACATTTCAACAACTATAGTAACCTTGGAGTCAGAAAAGCACACCGAATTTGTAGAGCAATTATTAGAAAATAGGGAAGTTGCAATAATATTTGGTGATGCATCTCGGAAGAAAACTCTACAAGGTGCTGGTATTACGAAAGCTAGAGCATTGATTGTTGTAACTAATGATGATTTGGAAAATTTTAGGATTGCAATCAAAGCAAAAGAGCTGAATCCAAAGCTACGGACTGTCATCAGAGTTTTTGACCAAGTCTTTGCCCAAAAAGTGACAGCTATCTTTGGAATAGATGCTGCAATAAGTACTTCTGCTATCACTGCTAGAACATTTGTTGCTCGGTCATTTGAAGATGGAATTATTCAAACTTTTCAATCAAAGAAAACAGGGAGAGATTTTCATCTATTGGAATTGACCCTAAATGCAAATTTTACACCTGTAACAATTGAATCTCTTGAAGCTGAATATGAAATAACTATTCTTGCTATTAATAATATAGCTCATCCAGATTATGATGATAAAGTCGAGAGTGGTGCAAAAATATTATTGCTAGGAGATTTAACTGCACTAAGACGTTTAAAAGAACAATTCTGTTATCAATAATAATCTTGTAATCATATCGTGTTAGGAAAGTTAATAAAGAAAAAAATTTTGTAACTTATAAGCTACCTGCTTGGAGAGGAAACTTGGATGGAAATTGAATTTAATGGCATTTCAGGAGTTGAATTACGGACTATTTGTGATAATCATGGTTTAGGTAATGCAGAGATTCTTCCTCTTTCACGAAGGGACACAATTTGTCCTAAAGAGGAAATTCAGGAGTTTGGAGACGGAGAGAGTTATTATTTAATAGAAGAATCATGTTGGCGAGGTTATTATTTTTGTGGTGATGTTCAATGTGGTAGGACTCCAACGCATCGTCCAGCTGGAACTGCAGCTTCTCATCCAATTAGTCAAGGAAGAGTAGGTAGAAAATATCGCGGACGAAGTTCAAGTAGTCCTGGTTGCGATTGTTCAGGAACAGATTGTTCTAGTACATCTACTGATTGTGAAGGAAGCAATAGCGATTCTTTAGGAGCAATTGCCATCTTTCTTCTAATAATTGCTATTATTGTAATAATTATTTGGTTACTGCCTTTTTTAATTCCTATCTTTATCGGATTAGCAAATCTTGGTTTAGCAATATTGTTTGCTTTATTTGATCTTTTAAGTTTTGGCATTTTTCGTAAAAGATACAAACGCGTATTAGTTCATTTTCCCCAAGAGCCCTCAAGGGATCAATTAAAGAAAGTTATTGCCGATTCTGCAAGTATGGGGGGATTACCAAGACGTAATGTCCCCTATTTAAACAAATCTTTCTATTCAAATGGATTTTGGTTATTAAGAACTGGTACATATTTAGTTATTCCAGCAATGTTCGCTACTATACTAGTTATAATAATCCATCCGAGAAATAACTTTATCTTCTTCGCTCCAATTGTTTCTTTTTGTGTAGCATTATTCCTTGTTTTATTTGGGAATTTTTTGGTAGGCCGTAAAGCTAAAGCGGTTACTCAACTCAGCTAGAAAAAATGAGCTATAAAAAAGAAAAAAAGATAATTAAATGTAAATTGTCTTAACTGACTGTTATTTGCTTTGCTTCTGCGAAAGGATCAGGACAATCCATAGGAACTTCTACAGTCAACATTCCACTATCATAATTGGCAGAAACCTCGTCGATGAACGCTTCACAGCAAAATGAGACTTCACTATAATAGTCTACAGCATCACTACGTGGAGCAATCAAACGAATACCATCTTTTATAACTTTAAGGTCAATTTTTTCTTTTTTTGCACCAGGAATCTCAAACTTGAATGTATAAACAGCATTACCGTCATCGGAGCAACCACATTCAAAATCTGTGTCTGGTCGTACAAAAACACGTTTTTTTTCTTCATTTGTCATCATATATCACATTCAGAG
The DNA here is from genome assembly GCA_016839515.1 of Candidatus Hodarchaeum mangrovi. Taxonomy (GTDB): domain Archaea; phylum Asgardarchaeota; class Heimdallarchaeia; order Hodarchaeales; family Hodarchaeaceae; genus Hodarchaeum; species Hodarchaeum mangrovi. The sequence goes on along the minus strand of JAEOUE010000211.1, from coordinate 14,200 downwards.
CAATTTTGCTTGAATAGCTATAATTATTTAGTAGCAAATATCATTAACTATAGTTAATTTCGTAATTTTATCTATAAATATCAGAATTAGTGTAAATGAAATGCCTCTTTATGAGCATTTTTCCCAAGATAGACTCGTGTTATTAGAAATAAAATCCATGAAGGTAACATTAGTAACATAAACATTGTAGAAGTAAAATAAACATCTATCGTTATTACTAAAAACGCTATTCCTAAAAAAAGACTCGCATGCTGGATTAATCGAATTAAGTTTGGCAATTTTACAAGATATCGACTGTAGGATATAACTATTAATAATAATCCAATAATAAAAAATTCTCTAGTATTTTGGAATAGAAAAGAGTTAATGCTAATAAAATAAAATAGGAAAATAAATTCACTAAGTAAGAGACCAATAAAACTTCCCAAACAACCTACACAGAAGCTCATATTCTTTACTTTTAATTCATGAAATGCTCGGATCTCCAGAGGGTGATGAGTAAAATTAATGTAGACTTTAGGTTTATTATTTATCCAAGCAATTTCAAGTTGAGCAAGTCGTGGGAATATCAAAAGTCCTGAGAACATAAAAATTCCTAAAATAAACTGTCTAGTATCCCACATTTGATCAAGAGGGTTGATATAAATGGAATTAATTATATTTAATACATGTATTGAGAATAAAAGAAGAATAAAAGGAGAGAGAGAAAGGACGACCTTTTTTACTGAAGATCTCTTCAAAATATTAGTCAAAATTATCACTGTTTTTAATATAATATTTAAGATAAGGTCAAAAAGGGTATTGAATGCCTTTTTCTAAAACTTTCGACTGGGATGAAATATTTGAAAGTCTTTGTAACTGGAGGAACAGGGTTCATTGGGAGTCATATTATTGAGTGTTTAGAAAAAGAGTACACTCCAGCAGACATTGGGTTGTTAGTTAGGAGAAAAGAGAAAGTTAAGGATTTAATTTCAAAGGGGATGACAATCTATGAAGGAGACATAACCAATCTTGATAATTTATTTAAAATTCTAAACGATTTTAATCCGCAATTCATCATACACGCAGCTGCCATAGCTGACGACTGGGCTCCTCTCTCTGAATTAATGAAGGTTAATGCTGAGGGGACATCTAATATTATTGAAGTAATGATAAAATCTCAAAGTGGGAACCATTTGATTCATATTTCTTCCTCTGGTGTTTACCCCAGGATTGAAGGAGTCTATATATCTGAAGAAATGCGGTATGGTCCTCAAGGTAATTATCATAAAAGTAAAGTTGCTGCTGAAAAATATATTAAGCAAGCATTACTTGCAAAAAAGATCAGGGCCACCATTCTTCGTCCTCCTAATGTCATGGGACCTCGGGATACTACTCAAATGGCAAAAATCGTTAATGCAATCCAAAATAATAAATTTCCACTTATTCGCAAAGGAAGAGCCTTACAAACTTGGGTTAATGTTGAAGATCTTGCACATGCTATTATTCTTATTATAAAAAATCCCGATGTGGCTAATGGTCAAATCTATAACCTAAAATCATTTGAAATTTCGGTAAAAGAACTTTATGATCAGATTGTTACATCCTTAAATATTAAAAGTTCCCCTAAAGAATATCCGTATAAACTTGCATATTCTATTGGATATCTTAGTGAGATTCTCAGTAAAATAACTAAGAAAAAGTCTACTTTAAACCGTTACCGCATTATTAAATTTGGTAAAGATCGTTTATTTGATGATTCCAAGATCCGTAACGAATTAGGATATTCTCCTCGAATTTCCGCAGAAGAAAGTATAAAACGAACTCTAGAGTGGATGGCACAGATGGATCTTTTATGAGTTATTATCAGTTAAGATCAAAATTTATTGTATCAACATTATTATTTGTGATTTGGCTAGCATGTATGTTACCTTTAATAATTTTACTAGTTTTAATCAAATATGAAGTGGAAAACCAGAGTGCATATTATCTTTTCTTCTTCTATCTTATTTTGGGTATAATTTTTGGATGTTTTGGAATATATTATTATTGGCAAGTGAAGAATTATCCTCAACAATAATTCTATAAACATACCAATATGCTCTAATCAAGGATAGCAATGCAGGTCAAAGATGTAATTAAAACTTTCAACTATGCATTAGAAAACCAAATCCGTTTTATCATAAAAGATTTATCAGTTGAAGATTTTTCTTGGAGACCTGAGAATTCAGCACCAAGTATTGGATGGACAATTGGTCACATTTTAGTGAATCATGATTTTACAATTAATCATCGTGTTTGTGGAAACCAGATTGCATTTTCTAACCTTATTCCCGTTTTTGGCTTTAATACAGAAGGAGATTTACCAAAAGATCAAACAATTGATCAGCTACTTGAGAAATTAAAGATTCTCAATGTTACTATTACAAAAGTTATTTTGTTAAAAGAAAATGAGTGGTTTGAGCAGATCGCTAATACAGAAGGGTTTCCACCGAATTGGCAAGGAAAAAATATTATGAAAGTGTTCGTGCTTCATTTTAACCATTGTTTTACCCACTGTGGCCAAATTTTAGAAATTAAAAGGCAATTAGGTAAGGGTGCTTGGGGATTTTGAAATTTGCTTGATGGTCTAATGCTAAAACAGTGATAGAAGTATTTTAAGTAAAAAAATGGTAGATTATACAAATTTTCAATAGTAATCATGCTTTAAAGACAGGTAGCAATTTGTATATATTCTAAAAACTGAAAATAATTAAATGAGGATTTTATAATTATACTGGTGGAAATAAATAGTTCCATTATTAGATTTTATAACAACAAATATTCATCTTTTTGTTTCATTAGGATTAGGGTTGCTTATTCTTTTAGTTGCAATATTTTCATATCAGCAAACTAGACATAATGGTTTTCTATTAATAGGTATTGGTGAATTTTTGTCAATAATCTGAGTACTTTTTTATCTTTTTGTGCTCCAAGGGGCATTTTTAATACCAAATTTGTCTTCTATGGGCTTTTCATTTTCAGAGATTGGAAAAATTTCAGCTGTGCTTGGATTCATTTCTTTAATTCTTTATATATTACAGACCAGGTTATTTGTGATTGCCTTAGAATTATTTTCTGATAAAATTAAGCGAAGCTCATAGATGTCCTGAATAAAAATTTTCGAAAAATTACGTATTAACCTGATAAACAACATCAAGAAGAGTTCCATCACGATATTCAACAGCTGTCACGATTTTATCAGTAAATTCTGGTTCCATAGGAGACGCAAGACTATAAGCCTCATCACGTAAATCGTTAATCGACCTTACAGGTATTCCAGCTTTTTCTAATTGCTTGATCAAATCCTTTCTTCGGGGATTAACAGCAATACCATTATCAGTTACAATTACATCTATTAATTCTGAAGGTGTGGAAATCGTGGTTACCTTATCAAGAATAATTGGACTTTTACGAGCTAATGGAACAGTAATAATGGTTAAACGTGCAGCTGCTGCATCTGTATGTCCTCCTATTCCATGAAGGAGAAGGCCATCAGAATGAGTATTGACATTCACGTTGAAATCAACATCCACTTCGGTTGCTCCAAGTGCTACTACATCAACATGGTTTGCCAAAGGGCCTCCAGGCGCCCAAATATTATAGCTATTATGTGCACTACTTTCAATGTGTCTTGGATTATCTCTTAGCGATTTTATGGCATCCAAGTCGAAACTTTGTCCATCGTAGATACAACGGAAAAGATCATCTTCGAGTAAATCAACCGCCGCTTTTGTAGTCCCCCCATGAACAAAACTACCCTCTATTTTTTCTTCTGCCATTATCTCTCGTAAAAATTGTGTTGTCGCCAAACTTACTCCGCCTGCCCCTGCTTGGAAACTAAATCCATTTTTCACATAACCAGCAGCTTTCGCTATATCAATGACTTGTTCTGCAATCTTCAAGTGAGATTCTGTTACATTTTGAGCTAAGCTACCAGCTATAATTTTTTTAGGATCACCTATTTTATCTATTGTCAATATATAATCAACATTTGAACCTTGAATACTTACAGGATATACAGGTTCTTCAGTAAGGTTATCTGTAACTAGAACGACACAATCCGCATACACAGAATCTGTATCATTCGCAAAACCATTTGCACCAAATGCAGAGGGACCTTGAACCCCATTCATATTTCCTGTAATAATATCAACCGCTGAGGCTGCAATGAACGCAATATTTAAATGTAATTCTCCATATTCAACAGCTCGTGCACGTCCTCCATGACTCCTCAAACTTGTAGGAATATTTATTTCTCCTGTTGAGACAGCTTGACCAATAGGTCCATTCATCGAACCACTAATGGCACCAATGACACCTGAATGTATATGTTCAATAAGAGGTTCATGGTTTGGAAATAAAGCCGTAGCTGCTAATGTAAGGTTCTTAAGACTCATTGTTGCTATTGTATCCATTATGTGATTAATAACAAGATCACCATATCGAAGACAATGATGAAAACTTATTGTCATTCCGTCTTGTAATTTAATTTCGTGGATAAGACCTTCTAGATCGTCGAATATACGTTTCTTAATAGGAGTGGTAATTGTAGAAGCAAATTTCCTTCCTTGTTTGAATCCCATAGGATTAGTTGCATAAGCTCCTTTATAAGGGTTATATTCTCGCTCAAAAAGAATACCAGGAACTTTTCGACCTACAGCATTAATATGCATAATTAAAAACCTCTCTTTCATGATCATTGAGTTAACTGATAAAAAAGGAGAACATAACATAAACTTTTGTAAAAATCTATCAACAAATCAATGAACATCGATTATGAAAAAATTTTATTTTCATTTCTAAATTTAGAGTTTTTCAGATGCAAAGGATGATTAGTATGGAATATCATCTATAGGGTTAAGATCAATATGGAAAAAAAGGAATCTTATATTGAAGAAAAGTTTGGTACATTATTAGCTCAAGTAAAGGATCAGTTATTAGTATCAAAGGCAAAATTGATTATTTTAGATCTAATGGAAAACGGAAATGGAGGTAAGGGGTGGGATAATTGGGAAATGCCTTTTACTTTAAATATGCAATTCGATGCACGATATACATTAGCTCATCACACCTATTGGGTTACTAAAATTGCGTTATCGGTAGCACAAATGTTTGAAGAAGCTATGAACATTCCTATTAATTATGATTTTCTTATTATTGGAGGATTACTACATGATGTTGGCAAGCTTGCTGAATCAAAGGAAAAAGAGACTTCTTTTACTCGAGACACTGAAATATTTAGGCAATTTCGTCATCCTGCTTATGGAGCAATGGTAGCAAAACAACATGGACTCCCTGATGAAATATGTCATATTATTCTAGCTCATGCACACGAAGGTGATGAACTCTATAGGAGTAAAGAAGCTCAAATCATTCATAGAGCTGATTTCATATATTATGGTACATTACGTAGTCATTTAGGCCTTAAATAATTAAACATGAGGAAGAAATTAATGACCAGAAAGTATAAAATTGCATTTATGCCTGGGGATGGAATCGGTGTTGATGTTTTGGCAGCAGCAAAGGTTGTTCTAGATGTATCAGATTTCAATGCTGAAATAATCCCTTTAGACATTGGATTTACAATATTTGAAAAGGAAGGTGAACCTCTTCCCGAACGTACGATAGAGGGATTGAAAGAATGTGATGCAGCATTCTTTGGTGCGATAACAAGTAAACCTCGTACAGATCCAGATGTTCAACGAATCGAAAGAAAATATGGGACCATTTACAGATCACCAATAGTAAGACTTCGCCAAATTTTTGATCTCTACTCAAATATGCGTCCATCAAAAAGCTATGAAGGAAACCCTTTAAATTTCCGAAAAATAGATGGATCTATACCGATGATTGACATCGTAACTTTCAGAGAAAATACAGAAGGATTGTATTCGGGGATTGAATTTGATAGTTTAATTCCTGAATTAAAAGTATTACCAAAATTTAAAGAATTTCAACACCGTACTGGTGCTGAAGATTCAGATATTAGAATAAGTTGTCGTGTTTTCACTCGAAATGGATGTGAACGGATAATTCGGAAAGCTTTCGAATATGCAGAGATTACAAAAAGAAATAAGGTTACTGTAGTCCATAAAGCTAATGTTATTAGAGCAACTGATGGAATGTTTCTAGAGATAGCAAAAAAAGTAGCAGAAGAGTACCCTGAAGTAAAGTGGTGGGATGAAAATATTGATGCAACAGCTATGTGGCTAATGAAAAGACCTGAGGAATATTCAGTGATTGTCTCTACAAATATGTTTGGAGACATTATTACTGATCAAGCAGCAATGTTAACAGGTGGATTAGGCTTTGCTGCCTCAGCTTCAACATCAAATGATTTTGGAGTTTTTGAGCCCAATCATGGATCAGCTCCTAAATATGCTGGCCAGAATAAAGTAAATCCAATCGCTGCACTAAAATCCATGGGATTAATGTGGGAATGGTTAGGAGAAACAGAATTAGCTGATAAATTAGAAATGGCGATCTCACAAAATATCAAAGAAGGAAAGATTAAGACATATGATATGGGTGGGACCAGTAGCACAACTGATGTTGCCAAGGATATTGCACAAAAATTTACTACAGATTAAACTAATTCTATTTATCTAAAAAGACTCTGGGTATCTTAATGAATGTTAATATCAATTTTTATGGTCCATTAGAAACATGGGCTGGAAAAAAATCATTCATCACAAAAGGAAATACTGTTTATGAAGTATTGGCATCTCTTGAGACCCAAATTGGTAAATCTGTTCTAGAACATCTTCTTACCGATAAAGGTGATTTAAAAAGCCATTTTCACATTTTATTAAACGGTTTAGATATTGAAGCATTGAATGGATTAAAAACAGAAGTTAAAGATGGCGATGTTATTACCTGTGTCCCCCCTGTCGGAGGTGGATAAGATTTTCATTCTTTTAGCATCGCCAGACAGTTTTGGACTTCTTTTGGGAAATTTTTAACCAAACGATTTTTTGTTAGATTCTGTTTTAGGATCCAATACACATCTTTATCTGATTTTTTGATCGTCTCTGTGATAAAAGGCCATCCTTTATCGGGATTGAAGTACACAATAACGCTTAGAGTATAAGATAATCCTTTTTTTAATGTTTTAAATTCTTCTGATTTCCTTTGGTCGTCATCTAAGTTATAAATGGAAGTGATAATTATTTTATGAAGTTCAAACGCTTGATTACTTTGTAGTTCTTGATTTAAATATGATGATTCAGCTAAACTTGCCACAATTGCCCTCTGAACTAGGAATTTCTGAGATTCATTTAATGGTTTGATCCACGCAAGATATAATTGGTATATTTTTAGAGGAAACGTATCATAAAGCATCGATAACCCTTTAGCTGCAGCTTCACGAATCCGCCATCGAACATCTGAACAAGATTCATGCAGAACTTGCACACATTTGGAAAAATACTGAGTACAAGAGGTACCAATTGATCCTAATGCCCAAATGCCACAAAAAGGAAGAAATTCTTTAGGATTATTTGTTGGAGCTATCTCAGAAGAATTTGATATTAAATCCAAGAGGAGATGGATAGTTCTTTCAGGATTTAGGATTGAAAGTTCTGCAATAAGATCTTTAAACGCACTTGCTAATTCTAAATTTGCACGTCGTCCTGGAAGAGCGCTATTTTTTACAAGATACAATGAAAGTTCTTGAGATGACCCTGTACTAATGAATTTATTGTATAAAGGACGTAATTCCAGAAAATATTGTTCTTTTTTACCCAAAATGAGTAACCTCGTAAAAAATTCTTTCTTGAAATAAAAATAATTCTGTTTGATTTAATGAAAAAGAAAATAAATTAAATTTTGGAAGGGGTATCGAAAAATTAGATTCAAATTTTAATGGAGGAAATTGGATGACTATTATTGCTGAGTTAAAATATAATCTGACACCAGTTGAGAGAGGTTATCAGAACAGAACATTATATATAAATTTATCAACTAATGAAATTAAGATTAAACCTGTTTCAGAGGAAATGAAAAAGCTATTCACAGGAGGAAAAGGATTCGATTTATGGCTAATGTGGAATGGGCTTCCCAAAAGGTCAGTTAAATGGAATGAACCTGAAAATGAGATTTGTATTGCCTCAGGTCCCCTTGGTGGGACTACCTATTATTCTGGATCTGGAAAATCGATATGTACAACAATTTCTCCATTAACCAATCAACCTATTGACTCAAATGTAGGTGGATATTTTGGGCCTTATCTAAAGTTTTCAGGTTTTGATGCACTTGAAATTCAAGGGAAAGCTACCAAAGAAGTTCTTATTTTTATCAATAGTGATGATGGAAAAATTACCATAGAGGATGCTGAAGAATTTTCGGATCAAGCTCATCTATTAACACAAGAACTAACAAAAAAATATTCCACAGATGAGTCTGATCGTGAAAAATTCCGTGTTTCTGTGGTTTCATCAGGCCAAGCTGCAAAATACACAAAATGGGGTGTATTGAACTTTTCATGGTATAACAAAAAACGCCAGTGGGCTTCTTATAAACAAGCAGGACGTGGAGGTGTCGGAACGGTATTTAAAGACAAAAAATTAAAAGCAATTATATGTAGAAGTCCACGGGTCAATCAGACAATAAATAATCCAGCAGATATTGAACGAGGGAAAGAAGCAGGAAAGGATCACAATCTAGAAATTATCAAAAATGACCCGTTACAGAATGAAATGCGAGTAGTTGGAACAGCACACCTACCAGAAATAATGAACGATTTTGATCTATTACCAACAGAAAATTTTAGATATGGAGCCCACAAAACATTAAAGGGAGAGAAATTTCCCTATACACGGGAAATATGGCGAAATATATATACCGATGTTGGGCAAGGTGTAGATGGATGCTGGATTGCCTGCCAAATTTCCTGTAGTCATTTTGTACAACAACATACAGTATTAACTGGTCCCTATAAAGGCCAAAAAGTTATTGTTGATGGACCAGAATATGAAACAATAGCAGGATGTGGGAGTAATTGGGGAGTTTGGGATCCCAAGTGGGTATTAGAAGTTAATTTCTATTGTGATACGTATGGGTTAGACACGATATCTGTTGGTACAGGGATTGCTTTTGTTATGGAATGTTACGAGGCAGGTATTCTGAATGAAAATATTACAGGTGGATTAGAATTAAAATTTGGAAATGCAGAAGCAGCAATGAATTTAATACATCAAATGGCACAAAATAAGGGCTTTGGTGTGATTGTTGGACAAGGAATTGTTTCCATGAAGAAAACTTTTGCTCAAAAATATGGAGCTGATCCCCAGTTTTTACAAGATATTGGTATGGAACATAAAGGTTTGGAATTCAGTGAGTACGTCACCAAAGAATCATTAGCACAACAAGGAGGTTATGGATTCACATTGAAAGGGCCTCAACATGATGAAGCATGGTTAATTTTTGAAGATATGGTTCGAAATAACCTCCCTACTTTTGAAGATAAGGCAGAAGCCTTAGCTTGGTTTCCCTTTTGGCGTACTTGGTTTAGTTTGAATGGTTTATGTAAATTACCTTGGAATGATGTTATCCCTCCTGATAATAATGAAAATCCTCAGAAACCACTTACTCTTCCCAATGCTCGGGCAAAAATTCCAAAACATGTTCAATGGTATGCTGAATACTTTAGTGGTGTTACTGGATTTGCCTCTACTCCTGAGGATCTTGTTAAGATGTCTGAACGTGTATATAATTTTCAACGGATATTTAACATTCGTCAAGGGAAAGGATTAAAAGAACACGATTCAAAGCTTCCATATCGTGCAATGGGTCCTGTTACTAAGGAAGAGTATGAAAGTCGTTTGGAGAGATATGATGATCAGTTAAAAGATCTAGTCGGAATAGATCCAGAAGGAAAGACAACTGAAGAAAAAATGGCGATTCTTCGATCATTTCGTGAAGAACAATATTCAAAACTTCAAGATGCTGTATATAATCGTAGAGGTTGGACTACCAAAGGATGTCCATCGATAAAAAAAGTGAAAGAACTCAACCTCGATATCCAAGAGGTTATTGATGTCATCAGTCCTCATCAATAAACCTTCTTGTTTACATTCTAAGAAAGTAATAGACTTTTATCTATAATAAAAAAATTTTATTAGACTAATCATTACTCTATAAAGATTTTCAACCAATTAAGCAGTTTATAAGTTTGATAAATTGAATAATGAGTCTTTACACTTATTTTCTTTTATTATAGCAATGATTAACAATAGTAATTGATGCATCTTGGGGTATTTTAATTAAAACTTATAAGAAATGCATCATTACCTTATTTAACATCTAAAATAAAATAATTCAACGTTTATTGGATTTGATGATTATTATGACTAAATCAAAAGTATATATGATAAATACAAACGAATTAAAAATGGGAGATTCTTTAATTGATCGTCTTGAAAAATTATGGAATCATACGGATGTCAAATTAGTAGAATGGATTAAGAAGGGAGAAATTGTGGCAATTAAAACTCATTTCGGGTCAAGGAATCAAACTCGTCATCTTCGTTCTATGTATATTAGAAAAATAGTCGATTTAGTCCATTCAGCAGGTGGTATTCCATGGGTTGTTGAAGGAGTTGGTTTAGGATGGGATTCAGGAAATCCTGAATTAACTATGTCAAATGGTCCTGGATTTATCAATTTAGCAAACCGTCATGGATTTAGTACAGGAACAATGAATGCACCAGTGGTTATGGGAGATGGAATTGTCGGAACTGAAGTCTTTCATGTTCAAAATGATAAAGGAAAGTATATTAAGAACGTTGCCATGGCAATGGGATTAAGAACAGCTGATAAGGTGATAATTGTATCACGATTTAAAGGCCACGATGGTGCAGGATTCGGAGGAGCATTAAAACAGCTTGGAATAGGTTGTGTTGGCAATGAAGGGAAAGGAGGAGCTCATTGGGGTGGTGGACGAAATATTTACGTTAAACACCCTGAAAATTGTACAGGCTGTGGAAATTGTCTACGAATATGCCCTTATGGGTGTCTATCATTAGATGAGAACAATAGAATAGTTTTTGATCCAACTAATTGCATAGCTTGTACCATGTGCTTTAGTAAATGTCATCACGAGAAAAATCTTGAAAAAGAAAGAGTATTTGCCGCTAAAAGACGAATTCCTAATGTTGAACAAGTAGAACGCATGATGGATAATGCTGGTGGAGTTATGAAAGGTATAAGTCCTGATCGCATTCGTTTCATTAATATTGCAATAGATATCACTTCACATTGTGATTGTATGTCCGCAGGAGGGTCTATTCTTGTCCCTGATCAAGGAATTTTTTATTCCCCTGATCCAGTAGCTATTGATCAAGCATGTGTTGATCAAGTTACAAAAGCGCGTGGAGTTCCCATGTCGCCTGCAGAAACAGGAATTGATTCGCCTTCTGGTCGTATTGAACCTATTTTTGATGCAATGGAACCCGATGAACCAAAATTAGGACTTTTTAGTAGATTTGTAGATCCTGAGTCGCGACCAATAATTACGGAGACTCAGTTAGCCGCAGCTGTTGCTCAGGGAATCGGATCTCGCGAATATGAATTAATTGATATTACTCAATAGAATCTACGAATCAAAATGGGATTAAGAACTCCTTATTCGCTCAATCTTCACTTTTCCCTCATTAATAAGTTCTAACACTTTTTCATCAACTAATCCTTTCTTAATAGTGTTACGAAAAAAATTTTTCCAGTCGTCATTGAGTTCTTGTGCTATTGATACGTTCTCTTCTTCAATAATACAAAGTCGTTCCCATTCTTCATTGTCTAATCCATTTTTTAACAGAAGATAGGGCAAAATTCCTTTTATCCAGATTTCTAAAGCCACACCTGGGTCTTCAAGAGAGAACATTGTTAGTTTATAATAATGACTAATAATAAAAAAAGCCTTTTTTTCAGTGCGAAGAAGGTATTCTTTTTTCATGGAATTTGGGACAATAGATCGATGTTGTATAGAGATATTGGATATTTTGGGTATTATATCAGATTTTTCTTCTTCTAACCTTTTAATTTCTTCTAAAAGGTCATCCAATTTTGATTTGTCAATTGGCACAGATGTTCGCTCTCTCTGATTTTATTTCATACGTTATTGAAATAAGTATGATTATATACTTCACTGGTATTATAAAATTATTATTGTCTAGATTCGAATCTTATTTCGTATATAGGAGCTGAAATATTTATAGAATTTAGACTAAACTATTTTAAATTTATTGTGTTGGTTTTCGATGTCAGCAAATGATCTTGAGGCCCAATACCGTTTATTGTTTGAGGGGTCGCCAATTTGCCAATTCATAGAGGATTATTCAGAGATTAAGAAATATCTTGACAAATTACCTGTTAAAAAGACACGTAAAGAATTTGAAAAATATTTTCAAGAAAATCCTGAGGAGATTGAACATGTTATTAAAATGGCAAAAATTATTGATCTAAATAGAGGTGCTGTTGACCTTTTCGAAGCACCTTCCAAAAATGAATTAAAAGGGAGCTTAGGAGCAATTACGGGAGAGGCTACTTATGATGTCTTCAAAGACGAAATTTTAGCTTTCTATTTCGGAAAAAAAGTTTTTCAAGCCGAAGCAATTAATTATACATTAAGTGGTAAAGAATTGCAAATTTTGTTTAGAGCAGCAATTGTTCCAGGATTTGAAAATAGCTTAAAACGAATAATCGTAAGCATAATTGATTTAACTGATTTAAAAACAACAAAAAAAGCTTTAAAATCGAGTGAAGAAAGATATCAGGCTCTTTTCAATTCAGTACCAATTGGTATTGGTATTGCAACATATGATGGTCGTTTACTAGAGTATAACAAATCAATGCTTGATATAATGGGATTAGATGCAAATAGTGTCAAAACTGTTAATGTGAAAGAATTTTATATCAATCCTACCGATCGAGAGAATATTTTAGATAAGCTTCAGAAAACTGGCAAAATCAGAAATGAGGAGTATATGCTAAAAAGAAATGATGGTCAAATTATCCCAGTATTAGTGAATATGGATCTTTTTCGTTTAGAAGATGAAGATGTAGTTTTTAGTGCCTTTATTAATAATACAGAAATTCATAATTACAGACAAGAATTAGAACACAGAGTAAGAACTAGGACACTCGATCTTGAGCAGTCAAATCTGGAATTAAAGATAATAAACGAAAAATTACTTCAGAAATCATCGGAACTGGAAGAATTTGTTTACACGATTTCACATGATCTAAAATCCCCTCTTCTATCAATTGCTGGATTTACTTATTTAATTCGGACTAAAATCCAAGAGGAATTGGATGAGGAATTAAATGAGTTCTTTGAGCGAATAAGGCATAATACAACAAGGATGGAAAAGATTATCGAGGAAATTCTTGAATACTCTCGTATAGGAAGAATTGTAGAATCAAAAAGCTATTATCCTTTAATAGAAATAATAGAAGAGGTTCTAAAGACCTTTACACCACGTTTAAAGGCAGATAACATTAAATTAGATATTCAAGATAATCTTCCTAAAGTCTATGCTGTAAGAAAGCAACTACTTCTCGTTTTTCAAAATTTAATTGATAATGCAATCAAATTTATGGATCCAGAGAAACCCGAGAAAGAGATTAGAATTGGTATAGAGGAAGAAAATGAGAAATATATCACATTATTTGTTGCTGACAATGGAATTGGAATTCGTGAAGAAGATTTCTCCAAATTATTCAGACTTTTCACAAGAATTTCAGATCCAAGAACCGAACACATAACAGGGAGTGGTATAGGCCTAGCTAATGTTAAGAAAATCGTAGAAACTTGTGGTGGGGATGTATGGGTGGAAAGTAAACTAAATGAAGGATCAACATTTTATCTAAAGTTACCAAAATATGATTTTGAACTATAAAGGCTTTTAATTATTCTTTAAGTCGTTCTTTTGTGTAATTCACTAAACCTCCAGCTTTAAAAATTTTTAAAGCTTGATGATCGAGTTTCGGGAATGAAAAAACTTGATCTTTAATTTTAATTTTACCTTCGTTCATATCTACTGAAATCATTTCTTTAGCAAGGTTTGAAGCGTTATCTCGGATATATTTTGAGCAATCCGGAGAAATTATAAGTGGTAATGCTTGATTAATTGCATTACGATAGTATATCCGAGCGAATGACATTGCTATGATACAACTAATT
>JAEOUE010000002.1 GCA_016839515.1 Candidatus Hodarchaeum mangrovi | reverse complement strand
AGATAATCTGGTTCGTATATTGATAAAGAAAAAATACCGCCTATTATGATAATTATTGTGGCAATTAAAAATAATAATCCTACAATTATTGCTATCTTTCTAAGTGAATTCATTTTTTCCACCTTATTGAACAAATTGGTGGCATGAATTGTATTACATATAATATAAGACTTGGGTTTAAATTGAAAAAATCCCAAAAAAGAGGTTTTGCTAAAAAAATGACAGGTGATATTTTATGTTTCTACTAAATATATCTTTAATCTTATTATTTTGTTGTAATTGAGTAATGGCATCCAATTTTTTTGAAGACTTTCGATTTTTGAAATTAGATTATAAACTTGAGATGAGATGTTATAATTCTCATTGTTTGGGTTTAGGGTTAAAATTTAATACAAAAAGGAAAAAATGTGAAGCTTCATTATTGGCGAAACTCATTATAGTCCGTTAAGAATAGTCTGTAAATCGTTTCGGCAGGACCTTATTACTTGGTCAAGGTATAATGGCGCTGTTATCCAGTCTGGGGTAAAGCCTGATCCAGGCATATCTGCACCTCTCTCTGACGACCAACCGTCTAACTTGTTTATTAAACCATTCAATTGGTCTATGGCGCTCTGGAAATATTTAGTTCGGATCTTCATGTTTTGAGTGTTGACTGCTGCTTCAATGTTTGTAATTGCTGATTCAAGTTTGTTTAATATTGCTTTTCTTCTGTTTTCTTTAACTTTATCATTTGCTCCAGCAAAATCGCTTGTCGGCGTATCGGCAATTCTGTTCTTGGTTTTCTGTAGCTGATCTATAACATAACTTGGAGTAATTGGCTTGTGTGGCAAGGAACCGCCCATCATAGTACCATACCAGAAAGTAGTTAGGTAAATGTCCCAATTACCATTTCTATTGTCCTGATAAACAATAAAGTTTGCATATTCTGTGGTAATAATTGGATTTATCTGATTTGCAGAATTAACGGTTAAAATATTTTGCAAATTTCTGCCAAAATCATACAAGTATATGTCCCAGTTACCATTCCCATAGCTTTGAAAGACAATATAATTTTTGCTAACATCTGGATTTTCATAGCTCCCCATAGCTGATTTCCAGTTAGCACCCGTCGATAAGTCTCTCATTTCAACGTTTCGTCCTGATTCGTAAGGTTCCTTCATAGTCCAAACTATGCGAGTTCCATCTATAGCGGGAGAATTAATATAATTCTGTATGGAGACTGGAACCAGTAAGCTACAAACAGTATGAACAACGGTTTCTATTCCAGTTGATAAATTATAAGAACAAACGTAAGGAGAATAGACATAACGGCCAGGATAAATGCCTGAACCAGGAATATACCCGTATACTTGCTTTATGTACGCTAGGTAATTACCACTGATTTCAGGACTAAAAGTATCTTCATTCTGTCGAGAGATTTGCTGTTCAGTGTGTGTTATCAAGTTATACATGTAGATGTTCCACGGATAATAGTCATTGTAATTACTATTCCACACCGCGTTCCTAGCATCTTGCCATACTATTAAGTTTCCATAAATCGCAGGGTTAGATTGAATCGCAGTATTACTGGTGATTTGAGTTTCAACCTTTGAGGTTAAATTGTACATATAAATGTCCCAGTTTCCGTTCCTATCGCTTTGGTAAACTATAGTGTTTTCGAAAATTTTCGGGTTTTCGTTGTTGCCTGAATTCGATGTTATCTGGACATCCCATTTTACATCCCATTTGCCATCCCCAAGATAGTTTTGGTAATACATGTATATGTTCCAGTTTCCGTTTCTGTTATCTTGCCATACTATGGCAAAATGATTTAATCCGTATTGGTAGATGTCGGGATTTAGTTGATCTGAATTGTTTAAGGTTATCTGGCTCTCCCCAGTCTGGATAGTAAGTTCAGCGTTTGCAGGTTTAACTCCTAATCCACACAAAAAACTAAAAGTAAGAATTAAAAGAGTTGTCAAACTGATGCTTTTAATTTTTTTCATTAACTTTCTCCAAAGGCTTAATTCTCTGTTAATGTGT
>JAEOUE010000210.1 GCA_016839515.1 Candidatus Hodarchaeum mangrovi | reverse complement strand
ATTTGTCCTTCATGTGAGCAATTGTTTTATACAAATAAAAAGCTAGATATAATGATTAAATGTCCGTCTTGTAATCAATCTTTTGTCCCACGAAAAGGTAATTGTCAAAATAAAAACTTTATTTGTAAGACCTGTCACGCTGAATATCGCTTATTGGAGGTAATTAAAGATTTCCAGACATCTATGGGCACACGCCAGATCGCTATTGAATATTATTGTTCAGAATGTAAGACCAGAGGGTATAAGGCTATAACAAAAGAGGATATTGTAAATTATCAGAAAATAAATGATCGGTTCTTAGAACTTTCTGATGAAATAATGATTCCTAAACAGAATTTACCTACTCATGGATATAATATTGAAAATTTGAAGAATTATGGCTTTCAAAAATTCACCGACCTTTTCAACTCTAGACAGTTGTTGAGTTTGGGGTTGTTAGCAAATGAAATTTTAAAAATTGAGAATATAAATGTTCGTGAGTATTTGATTGCTGCCTTTTCAAGCAGCCTAGAATTTCATACAACTCTATGTCCCTACAATTATACAATGAAACAAATTGTAAACATTTTTAATTATCAATCTTTTCTAGTGCCAACGATCTTTGTTGAGAATAATGTTTGGGGTGTTGAAAAGGGCAATGGTACATTTATTACATATTTAGATCGGATCAGGAAAGCCAAAGATTATTGTAAACACCCTTTTGAAATTTTCTTCAAAGAAGGTAAGATTATCAAATATAAAATTCCTAAAGAATCTATTTTGGCTAATACTTCCTCCTCATTTGATGATTTAATTGGCAATGATGAAAGGAATACCTTATTGCTGTGTGGGACATCAGAAGATCTACAACAATATGGATTGCCTGATAATTCAATCGATCTTATTGTAACTGATCCCCCCTATTATGATTATATACAATATTCTGAATTATCCAATTTTTTTTATGTCTGGTTACGATTATTTCTTTATCCCAAGTACTCTGATTTTAAATCAGAAATAATTATGTCAGATCAGGAAGTAGGAGTCGAAAAAAATGCAGATTTGTTTCTAGAAAAGTTGACAAAAGTCTTTAAGGAATGTAATCGTGTCTTAAAGGATGATGCTCCTTTCATATTTACATTTCATCATTCAAGTGAGCTTGCTTGGGAATTAATATTGAAATCTGTTAATAATGGAAATTTCTATATTAGTACAGTTTATTCAGTACATAGTGAATTTGGAGCTAGACCTATTAAAAGTCAGGATGTTGATTTTTTTCTTTTCTGTAGAAAAAAAGATTTTAATGGTGATTCAAATAAATTAAGCTCTTTAAATCAAGTGTTATTGATAGAATTAGTGAAAAAAAACTTTAATTTTATTAATCCATTATCTCAGAGTGAATGGGAAGAAAAATTTTCCCAACTGCTTCCTCTGATCTCGCAATCATTAATAATAGAACCGAATATAGATCTTAAGCTGGTTCTCCAGCAAATTTTTACAAACTATCCAAAAAAACTCAGTAAGGATGTTATATAATTCCTCAATGTTATCAATTAAGTAAGAAAAAATAAATTAGCTCTTTGCTTATCAAAAATACCCCAAAAAATTGAATAGTTAGTGAATGCTTAATGGAAGTTCATATCTAATACTAAACAACTGATGGATCATTAGAATGAAGATACAAGATAACCAGACAAAAGAAGTCTTAAAAATTCGATTAATTGAAAGAATATTTCCTTTTCGCATTATAAGTGAGCTTGCTTTTAGAGAAGGAAATGCAAAACGCTTTTTTCGTCCAATCTTGACACTACATAAATGGTTTGCACGTAGATTAGGGACAATTTTTAGATCTATTCTAATTTTTTCTGCTATTCCTATTGATCATGATAATAAACGTGTAAATATCTCTGAAACAGAATTTTGGAATTTATTTTTACAAGAACACGATTTTTCAAACATGATGGTCTGTGATCCATTTATGGGAGGTGGAACAACACTGGTAGAAGGAATTCGTCTAGGATTTAAGATGATAGGAGGGGATTTAAATCCTGTGGCTTGGTTTACCGTCAAAAAGGAATTAGATCATGTTAATACAATACTTTTAGAAGAAGAATATAATAAGTTGGAACAAAAGATAAGTAAGAGACTTTTGAAGTATTATCAGACCCGTTGTGGTCAATGTAATGAAAATAATGCCCTAGCTATGTATTTTTTCTGGATTAGGGAGATAGATTGTGATTATTGTAATGAAAAGATTCCTCTATTTAGAAGTTTTATTCTTACATATGAAAAGGGTAAATCAAGAGCTAGTATCACAATTTGTAAGTATTGTGGATGTTTGGTAAAAGGGGATTTAAAAAATCAAATCCTTTGTTCTCGTTGTGGGAAATCTTACACACCTAATAGCTTTAATGCTAAACGAGGTAGATATATTTGTCCTAAATGTTTGTTTAAAGGGAAAATATCAAAATCTAAAGAAATGAAAACAAAAAGATTTTCTCGAAGAATGTATGCGATTGAATATTATTGTCCTAATTGCAGGAATAGAGACTTTAAAGTTCCAGATTCATCTGATTTTAAACTATATAATAATTGTGAGAAAGAATATGAAATTTTGAAAGATGATCTGCCTATACCTCAGCAAAAAATCCCTTGTGGCCTAAAAACTCAAGAATTACTGAACCATGAATATTATTATTTTAAAAATTTATTTACAAAAAGACAATTATTATGTCTAGGCTTATTATTAAAAGAAATTTTGACCATCAACGATCAAAATTTGCAAGAATTCTTTCTCTTAACACTTTCAACGGCCCTTGAATACAATAATCTACTTTGTGAATATCATCGTAAAAATCATTATATTTACAATCTTTTTCGTAAACATGCTTTTCCAGCCACACTCAATCCAGTTGAAAATAATGTTTGGGGGACAAAATATGGTACGGGGACTTTTAGAAATTTCATGTCAAAAACGATTAAAATCAAGAAATATTGTGAAAATCCATATGAAATTAAAGTTATTAATGGAAAATCGTCACGAATTAAAATGATTAGAACGATTGCTGCAAAAAATGTTCAATCATACTCCGAATTATTAGAGAATTCATCTGAATCTAAAGTATTTCTTTATTGTGGTTCTTCAAATAATATACCTCTTTTAACAGATACAATTGACTTAATAGTTACTGATCCTCCTTACTTTGACAATGTAATGTATGCTGAATTATCAGATTTTTATTTTGTGTGGCTTCGAATAGGTTTGAGCAGTTCTTATGATTTTTTCAAACCTGATTATACTCCAAAAATTCCTGAAGTGATTAAAAATATTAAACTCGAAAAAGATGATGTTGACTATCAAAATCGTTTGAGAGACGTATTCCTAGAATGTAATAGGATCCTTAAACAAGAGGGATTATTAATTTTTACTTTTCATCATAAGCAAATGAAGGCTTGGGCATCATTAATTAAGAGTTTAGTCGAGAGTAGATTCTATATTGTGAATACATACCCTGTACTCTCTGAAATGAAAACAAGTACACAAATCCGTGGAACCAAAGGATTAGAGTTTGATATTATTTTTATCTGCCGAAAAATAATGTCCCAATTTAATGAAGGAGCAGATGGACATATAGAGTGGGATATATTGCTACAAAAAATTGAAGATCATTATTTAACTCGTCTCACGGCATTAACGCATGGTAATAGTATAGAAATCTCAGAAAATGATCAACAAATTTTAAAAATAGGACTGGGTCTACAATGGATGACCCAATACTACCCAAATATAGTGAAAAACGGTAAGAAGCTACAGATAGATGAAATGCTATCATTGTTTGAATTTTAGAAGCATTATTCATATTTATTGTAGATCCACCGAGTTAGATACATGAATGGTGTATCAATCACCCCTAATATCCATTTAGTAATTAATTGCCCGAAAATAAGTGTAATTATAACGTTAAAAGGAAGAATTGGTCCTGTTACTAAGCTCAATGATTGAAGTATCCCATTCAACACCATTGGCAATAGTCCAAATGCTAGCGGTACAAAAATTATTGAATCCAAACTAAGACTCAAGATATCACTAAAAACATTCCGAATCCACAAGTATTTGTACCAATTTTCTTCTGAATTTTGATTTTTTAATCTTATCCATTTTCTAAATTGATCATAAATCCAAGCGTCAAATCGCTCACTAATTAAAAAGCTTATCCAAGAAGCAATTGTTATTGCAGGAACAACAGCAAAAGCCATTAATGGGTCGGGATCGTTTCCCCAACTCTCAGCTAGTGGTAATATTTGAGATGTTAAAAGCAAAACCACCATGATGACTTGACTAACAAGTGCAATCCATATCATTTGATAGACTGTTTTTCTTCCAAATTTCTCATTTACCATATCAGTTACTTGTAATGTAAAAGGAAAAACGATTACACCAGCTGGAGCAACTAAAGAAAAAAGTCCAAAATCAAACACTGATTGAGATTTAGCAGCAAAAAACTGAGCTAAAGTCAAAAAAAGAATGTAAATACCAATAAGACTATTTGCTGTATTAAATTTAGCGGTATGCCATGCACCAATTATAGAAACTACACCTAAAACAATAAATACAACAAAAGTTATAATTAATCCTTCTAGCATTTTGAATTATTCCTCAAATGTTTAGTTTGTTATTATTATACTTCATTTCCATTGATACGCCCATGTCGTCGATCGATTTCATCTAAATTGTCTAAGAGTTTTCTTAATGCAGTTCTTACAGCATCACTTAATGAAACAAACTTTTTATCATCTCCAATATGAATACTTAAATCATCCAGGATATGCTGTGGAACCTCTACACTAATTTTAGGCAATATAAAAGACTCCTCTCTTTTTTTGACAAAAAAAATCTTATTTCTATATATTTTACTCTGGGAATATGATAAGGGGAGGATTAGAAGAGGTTTAAAAAAATAATTGATTTTATTAACTCTTATTTTTTGAATATGAATTAATGAAAAGATTCAACATATTTTCCCTCTGCTAAATTCTTTAAATCGGTTAAGGCGTTAATTGGGATTTCCTTTAAT
Source organism: Candidatus Hodarchaeum mangrovi (assembly GCA_016839515.1). Taxonomy (GTDB): domain Archaea; phylum Asgardarchaeota; class Heimdallarchaeia; order Hodarchaeales; family Hodarchaeaceae; genus Hodarchaeum; species Hodarchaeum mangrovi. Next base: position 28,359 of record JAEOUE010000210.1, on the reverse strand, counting down.
TTCGTAATTCCTTCTAGTTCAATTTTTATGTCATTTAATTGTTTTATGAAATGTCGTATAGTTTCATCATAATCTTTCACAAGATAAGCATCAATAGATTCAGCTATTGTCTGAAAAACTTCCAATCTTGCCTCTGGGACATAAATAATTCCTTTTCTAACTAAATTAAAAATATATTTGAGATATTGGTCTGAATCCTTAGGATTTGAGATTCCAACCATAGTAAAAAGAAGATTTAAGGTTTGACGTACTAATGCATGAAAAAGGGAAACAATCATAATCTGCCAAGCTAATGCTTCAACTATATTGTTAGATTGGTCAAAAGACATACAAGAATATCAAACAAGATGATATTAAAAGTAGATCTTGACAATGCGTCATATAAAAAGCCTTATATAAAAAATGCAGCTCCGTTCTTTAATCAGTTTGAAAGAATCAGTATTAAATAAATAATAAGGCGAAAATCATGTTACCTAAGGTCTTTTTATTACTCCGAGAAAATTATACAAAGATGAATCCTCATCACGAAACATGGGAGCTTTGGATAAAACGAGAAAAGACCCCAAAGGAATTTTATGAAGTTGTTATCGGGACTATATTAGTTCAAAATACAAACTGGGGGAATGTAAGCCGTGCAATATCTGAATTAGAAAAAATGGGGCTTTTTTCTTTCCAATCCATTGTGGATAATGATCAAAGATATTTAGAGGAAGCGGTAAGATTTGCAGGATTCTATAAACAAAAATCAGAATATATAATTAATTTAAGTAGATTTTTGATTTCTCAAGGCTCTAAAACTCCCTCAAGAGAGTCGTTATTAAAAATAAAAGGAATTGGTAAGGAAACTGCTGATTCGATATTAGAATTTTGTTATGGGCAATCTATACCTATTGTTGGTACCTATACTAGACGTTTTCTGGCAAGATTCCTAGGAAAAGCTGAATTTTTAACCAAAAACTATGAAATTGTGCAAAAATACATAGGTAGTGCATTTAATCAAGATTTTAAAGAATTTGGAAAGCTTCATGCATTAATAGTAGTTCATTCACAGAATGTCTGTCAAAAAAATAAACCAAAATGCCCAACCTGCTTTTTAAAAACAAAGTGTGTCTATTTTATGAAGAAAGAAGAAGATAATATCGTTGCTAATATTCAGAAACAAATACTGAAAAAGAAAAACTCAGAATGAGATTATTCTTCACGTAACTTTCGTTTAAGAACTTTCCCAACAATGTTTGTGGGGAGAGCTTTCCGAATTTCAATCTTGCTTGGTACTTTATATTTGCTTAAGCCTTTTTTTGCATATTCCATTAGTTCTTCTTCTGTGATAGTAGAATTCTCTTTTAAAACAACAAAGCATGATGGTTTTTCTCCTCTATATTCATCTGGAATACCAATAACTGCACAATTTTCAACACTAGGATGTTGAAAAAAGAATTCTTCAATCTCTCGAGGAAATATTTTGTATCCAGAAGCAATAATCATATCTTTTTTACGATCCTCAATATAGATAAACCCTTCTTTATCAATACGACCGATATCTCCTGTTAAAAAGAAACCTTGAGAATTCATGACATTTTCAGTCTCTTCTTTTTTATTCCAATAACCTTTCATTATTTGTGGGCCTTTTATTCCTAATTCTCCGATCTGATCAAATGATAAACGTTTTTCTTTATCCTCTGGATCAAATATGGCTACTTCAGTATCAGGAATTGGGATTCCTACAGAACCAATTTTTCGTTTAATTGGGGTATTTGCACTTGCGATAGGACTTGTTTCAGTAAGGCCCCACCCCTCAAGAATTGTTGTTCCACTGATTTCTTCGAATTTTCTCATAACTTCAACTGATAACGGTGCAGCAGCTGAAAGACAAAAATCAATAGATTTTAGATCATAATTATGAATCTTTGGATGATTAAGCAGAGCAATATATCCTGTTGGGACAAAGGGAAAGAAATTTGGCTTATATTTATCGATTAATTCTAGAAGCTCTGTAAAATTTCTTTCACGTGGATTTGGAACTAGGATAATTTCTGAAGCTAAAAAGATTGCAAAAACCATGCATATCGCATTCCCGAAGAGATGGAATAATGGAAGAGCTGCTAGAAATTTCAATTCTCCTTTAGGAGGCAATCCATTAAATAAGGGGATTATCCAATGATATGCGGCATAAAAATTTGTTGTAAGATTCCAATGTGTGAGCATAACTCCTTTTGCTGTTCCAGTTGTTCCTCCTGTATAGGGGATCATCGCAATATCTTCTTTTGGATCGATTTCTAGGACTGGTAATTCAAAATCGTTCATTTCCTTTAAAAAATCATCAAAGTAAAATTCTGAAGCTTTCAATTTTTCTATTCGACCAACTATAGATCCTATGTGTTTTTTAATTGTGGATAGATAAGGTTTAACGGAAGCAACGATGATATATTCTAATTGATCAAGGTTAGCTTTGACGATGCGTGTTTTTTCCAAATTACTGGGAGATGAAGTCTTTACATCAGTAGTTATTAAGATACGAGCTCCAGAATCACGAATATGATATTCTAATTCTTTAACTGAAAATAATATATTTAATGGTACAACAATTGCTCCCAATTTTTGACAAGCATAATAAGCGATAATAAATTCAGGGAAATTGGGGAGATAAAGGGCAATTCGATCACCTTTTCTTATATTAAGTCTTTTATAAAGATTCTTAGCAAAATTAGTAGATTTTTGATTTAATTCTCTATATGTTATCTTTGTTGTTTTAAAATTTTTTCCAGCGAGGAGAATTGCTGGTTTTTCAGGAAAATCTGTTGCACTTTCTACTAATGTATCAGAAATAGTTTTTAATGGGTATTCTAAGGTTTTAGGAACTCCTTTTGGATATGAGTTTAACCAAATTCCTTCTACTACCATTTATCAAACAACCTTATGATCCTTCTTTTTCATTTCTTAGATTGTATAAATAACAAAAAAACCTTTCGTGGAGCTGAAAATATATACCAATTAGCTAATACAAATAGATCTTTACTATTTAAGAAGGAAAATGAGACCAACAAACTCAAGAATTTATAATCAAAAAAAAATTTTTTGAATAAGTAATTTGAAATAGATATTGGAATTTTAAGGGTTCAATAAGTAAAAAAACTTGGATAGGATTGTGTTATAGTTCATAATTTCATATTTCTTGCTATACATTAATTTTTTGGGTTATTAGACTGAAATAATTTCAAATGTCACTTTTAAATGTAAATCATGAACAGATTTAGTTTCTGATTTTTTGTAGAATAAGATAATTTGCTGCAATAATTTTGCTTATAAATTCCTAAGAATTGATTAAATGAGAAGTAATTTCTTTTAGTAGAAGGAATTGTAGTTTATCTAGGTAAAGTTTAAATTCTGAATGAAAAAAATGTATACACGACCCAAAAACCCAAAGGGTCAGCATTTTGACTATAAACGTTTATAGAAGGTGAATCAGATGGAAGAGAAAAAAGCTCAGCCTAAGAAAGAAGCTCCTAAAACTACCCCTAAAAAGAAATAAGCTCCCCAATACAACTTTAAATAGAAATTAGCTTCCTCCTAAGTAAAATATTCATTTTATACATTGGGTAAAGCAAGTTTGTTTTTAGTTCTGATTTAAATTTGGAGGGAGGGAGTTTTTTTCCTCCTTTCGATTCTTTTGATTTTTTGTTATTCTCTCTTTCCTTTAAACTAAATATATTATAATGTTTAAGGTCTTAAAATCATTATTATTGGAATAATTACTCCAAAGGGAGAAATTCCTGTCGTAAAATGTCCATTATGAGCAGATCAATATATTTTCCTTCAGAAAACCTCGCTTTTCTTCTTCTTCCAACTTCCTTGAAACCTACCTTGTTATAACATCTAATTGCACGTAGATTTGTTTCAAAAACTTGAAGTTCAATCGAATTAAGATTAAGCGCTTTAAATCCATAATCTAAAAGAAGTCTTAAAGCTTCGGTACCATGACCTTTAGAGCAAAAATCAGAATTGAAAATTACAATCCCAACTTCACCTCTTCGACTAATTTGGTCTGCAATCCGAAGTTCTATATTTCCAATATGCAGTTGCTCACTTAGAAGTTCAATAGCAAAGATATAAGATTCTCCTTTTTTTCGTCTTTCCCACGTTGATTTAATCCATTCAACTTCTTCTTCCAAAGAGTGAGGACTTATTGTTAGAAGAAATTTTTTTACTTCTTTTTTATTCCAATGCTTCATAAGCTCTTGGACATCTGCTAATTCAAGACCCCTTAAAGAAACATTTTTACCATTGATCATAATTAAATAATTTTTTTATATGTATTATAAATCAGGGTTATATTAGAAATGTTACTAGATGAATATATTATAGCAAAAAATCTTAAAGCTGATATTATTGAGCATAAAAAGTCCGTTAAAACCGTATCTGAAGCTATAGCTGCATTAAAGTGTAAGCCTGAAGATATAATAAAATCAATCGTTGTTCTATGTAAAGATAAGTATAAAATATCAACTTTCTATCTTATTTTATTACAAGGAAATAGAAAAATAAAGACCAAGAAAATTAAAGATATTTTAGGAATAAAAGATGTAGCTCTCGCTTCCCCTGAAGAAGTGGAAAACATAACTGGATATAACATTGGTGATATTCCTCCCATTAGTTTAACCATACCTGTTATCATCGATGAAATAGCTTTAAATAAAAATATTTTTTTTGGAGGAGGAGGAAAGTCAAATCGGAATTTAAAAATTTCATTAGATGAGCTACTAGATTGTACACACCCATTAATAGCAGATATTTCGATACCTTTGTAATTGGTGATAAAAATGAAACTAAAATGTTTAATTTTTGGTCATCAATTCAAACCAATAGGTGAGGGTACTTCTTTTGATCGAAATAAGACAATTGGTCAACATGAACATGATGGAGTTCGTCTTTATAAATGTTCAATATGTTCTAAACTAATCAAACAAGAAGAAAATTATTTTTAATCTTTTTTTTGATCTTTACTCATTAACAGGTAGCTTATAAGCATTTGCACGACGAATTCCCATTTTTGTAAGCCTATTTATAATCTGTTGTAACTCCAATTTTTTTAATTTTTCGCGATGTTCTGTAACCACAAGGTCCACAAAATAATCTTTCATTGCGGGTGCTAAATCAGTGATTACGGTTGGAGGAACTTTTTTCCATTGTCTAATAAATTTTTCCAAATGAAGTAACCGTCTTGGGTTATTTGTTACAAAGATATTATCTGTTGTAGTAATAAAATCCATTCCTGAGATGGAATGACTCCCATATACCAATCGTTCTGGATCTCCTCCAAAAAGTAATCTGCAATAAGTTACAATTACTGAAGAGAAAGCACTAATTAGTGCAGAATCTACCACAGGGTCATATTCTAAATAAATCTGAGCTCCTGAAATTGAATGTAATAGCCCCCAAGGTCGATCATCTCTGGATATATAGACATAAGATTCAAAAATTTTCTTCAATAGAGCATGGAAAAACAATAGCTCTTCTAAGGTTAGAGCAGAAAATGAACATTCACCATTTCCCACTGAGACCTTTTCTTGATCAAGAGTAACTGCTTCAAGAGCTTCTTGAAATAAACTATCAACAACTTTGGGATCTAGTTGCTTTTCATGAGTATAAAATTCAGAATAAATCACTGATGCAGATCCAGCTAAGATACTTCTTATCTCATCCAAGTGAGGGATTGAATCACTTTCAATAACTTGAACCTTTTGGATTAATCGGGTTGTAACTAAAGGATCTGAGATAACAAAATGATATCTATCTAACAGATTTACTAACATTATTTCTTTCGCTTTTGTTGGATGTGGACGGGGATATTTGAGACGAATTATTCCAATAGTTTCAGAATAAATTTCAGTCCCAAGTTTAGAGAGAGCTTGAATGAAATCTATGGTTTGAGTGATTTTTGGTTCAGCTATATCTCCATAATACCACATTACCTCTTGACTTTTTTCATCCACAAGGATTGCCCAATTATTAAGGTAAAGCCTTCGGTTATATGCTTTCAAATAGTAACCTCAATTCGATTTGAAATACAAGGAACTTAATAAAGATTTATGAATTTTAAAAATAGTTTACTATCAGTTTGATAGCTTCAAGATTTTTAAAATTATTTCTAACATCTCTTTCTCATGTCCATTTCGTTAAGCGGATTAATTTTAAGAATAAATTGGCTTTTAAAGGAAGATTAATATATAGAAATTATAATTTTTGAAAATTATTAGTTTATTTATCAAATATTTAATGGAGATCAGGGAATGGTCGAAACAGAGATCTTAATAGTAGGTGGTGGACCTGCAGGGATAATTTCAGCCATAACTGCAGCAAAACAGGGAAGAGAAGTGATTTTGGTTGATTCAAAGAGTTATCAAGAAATTGGGAATAAGGTTTGTGGAGATGCACTGAATCTTGAACCAATTAAGTTCTTAGAAAGAAATTTAGGAATACCACATCCAACGGGAAATGAAGTCGCTGATTTTGTTGAACGGGCTATTTTCAAATCACATAATGTCTCTTTTCCTCTATCAGGAGATGGGTATGTTTTGAATCGACATCCTTATGGACAACGATTATTAAAAATGGCTGAGGGGCTTGGAGTAGAGATCAAGGATAATACGAAGGTCATTAGTGCTCTCTATGACGATTTTTCAGTAAGGGGTGCAGTAGTTGTAGAAAAGGGAGGTGAAGGAATATTGTCTGAAATCCATGCAAAGATAACCATTGATTGTTCTGGTAGAAATTTTATAATTCGTAAAACTCTACCTGAGCGGCTTTTTCCATTCTTAGAAAAGCATTTGGAAAAACGAGACATCGCTGCAACATATAGAGAAATTATATCATTAAAGAATCAAGATCATCCGTACCATAATGAGCTTTACTTGATCTATGATGAAACTATTCCCGAACCTGGATACTTCTGGATTTTTAGTAAAGGAGAAAAACAGTTAAATGTCGGAATCGGGTGGTACATGGATAGAAAGTCTGATAGAGGAATGAAGGAGCTCTTCCGGGAAGTTTTGAATAAATATTATCCAGAGGGTACATATGAAGTTCTAGATAAAGGAGGAGGACAAATTCCAACTAGATACCCACTTACAAATGCCATTGTTCCAGGTTTTCTTACCGCTGGTGATGCAGCACTTCATGTAAATCCATTTACTGCCGAAGGTCACGGTCCAGCATTAATAGCTGGTTATTACGCAGGCGAAATTGCATCTAAGGCCATTGAAATAGATAAATATCATTCAGAAGAATTCTTATGGCAATATAATAATAAGATCATGAACCATTTTGGGTTAAGTCATACAAAAATTCAATTATTCTCCGAGGCACTAAAAAAAATCAAGGTTTCTGGTCTGGAGTTTTTAATACGTAGATCTATCCTTTCAAAAGATCAATTCATTAATATTCACTCGGGAAAGAAATTGGGGTTGTTTGAAATGGTTAAAATTGCGATCAAAGCCTTTCCCCGTTATGATATTTTATTAACAATTGCTAGAGTATCGAAAAGTACCCAAAAATTTGAAAAAATATTTTCCAACTATCCAAATGATCCAGAAAACTATCCAACTTGGAAAAATGACTTTGATATTGAAATGAACAAATTTCGTGATACTTATGAATGAGTCTAAGTTAGGATTATTAATAGTATTTTATTCTTATTGAACTTGAGATTGAGGAAATCTGGTTACAATAACGGTTCCTTGAGTCCAATCTTCTGGGATACGATTTAATATCTCAATATGGCCCCCAAAAGTATCTATCAAAGATTTAATAATGGTCATTCCTAATCCCGTTGCGTTTTTAGTTGGTTTCCAACCTTTATTAATCCTATTACGACGATCAAAAATCACTTCTTTAAGATTGGGGGGGATTCCTCTTCCATAATCTGTAATTTTGACATTTACATATTCTTGTTGGGTTGTAATATGGCTAATAAGAATATCAATTGTAACCTTCTCGCTAGGGGTGTATTTTATAGCATTTTGAATTATATTTAAATAAATCTCAGATATTAATTCATTACCTAAAATCCATGTTTTTTCAGATAATTTTTCAATGTTAATTTCAATAGATTTTTCGGGAAAGGATTTTTGGACTTCAGAGGCGCTTTTTCTAACAATATCATCAATATTAACTAGATATAGATCCTCTAGAGGATCCTCTAATAGACTTAACTCTCTAAGTCGGTTTAAGAGTGATATTGTACGTTCTGTGTTTGATTGTGCTATTTCCAAAAATCTTGAATTTGACGAATCCTTTAGTTCAGATTTTAAACCTTCTAATGCAAAATTAATAGTATTTAAATAATTTGGGACATCATGCCTAATGATATTTGTTATAAGAGTTCTGGTTGATATTATAGATTCCACCTGTTGATCACGATGTTTCTCTTCAGTTATATCCCTCATCAATTCTAGCGAGGTTATTTCTCTTTGAAATACAATTGGAATAGCGATAATCCTATACCATTTTCCATCTATTAAACTTCGGTCTTCTTTTGTCTGAGGTACCATATTTTGTAAACTGTCAATTGCTGTGCAATGTGGACATGGGCTATCACGACCGAAATTAACCTTGTAGCATTTTTGACCTACACGATCACCTTTGAGTTTAAGTGTATGTTCATCCTCCCATAAAATATTTCCATGAATATCTTTCAACTGAATAATATACCCTGAAGGGATAAAAACTAACTTGGTTAACTTTCTTAGATCCTCAAATGATAAAATATCTGGCGTTTCATCCAAAAAAGATGGAATAACTTCTTTCATTGGGACATCCATTCAGATTAAGGGATTTATTAAATTTGATTGAATAGCATAATAAAAATGATTGGGAACTTTATTCATAATAATTGTAATCTGAAAGTAAAAAGAACCATAAGTTAATTTGTGGTTTTTACTGTAGAATTTGAGTTTGTAGAACTATGGTTTTGGCTATTAAGAACTTCTTTGAGGAAATGACCAGTAGGGCAATCGACTTGAGCTATTTCTTCTGGAGTTCCCGTTGCAAGTATCAATCCACCAGCATCTCCCCCTTCGGGACCTAATTCAATTATCCAATCACTTGTTTTAATGACATCAAGATTGTGTTCGATAACACAGACGGTATTTCCTTCTTCGACAAGCCGTCTTAAAACAGAAAGAAGATATGAAATGTCGTGAGTTGATAATCCAGTTGTTGGTTCATCCAAGATGTAAAACGTTTGACCAGTTGATCTTTTTGATAATTCTTTTGCTAATTTGACTCTTTGAGCCTCCCCTCCACTAAGTGTAGTAGCTGGTTGTCCAATTTGAATATATCCAAGTCCAACATCAACAATTGTCTGAAGCTTTTGTTGAATATTAGGAATGTTTTCAAAAAAGGTTAATCCTTCTTCAACAGTCATAGTTAGTATATCAAAGATATTTTTACCTTTATAACGGATTTCTAAGGTTTCTATATTGTATCTTTTCCCCTTACAATCATCACATGTAATCCAAACATCAGGAAGGAAAGAAAGCTCAATTTTTATCTGGCCACCTCCCCTACAGGTTTCACAACGGCCTCCTTTTACATTGAAACTGAATCTTCCTGGTTTGTAGCCTCTTACTTTAGCTTCTTTTACATTTGCAAATAAGGAACGAATAGGATCCCAAACACCAGTATAAGTAGCTGGGTTACTTCGTGGAGTCCTCCCAATAGGACTTTGATCTATATTGATTACCTTATCGACAAAATCAAGACCACCAAATTTATCATGAATGCCTACCTTTACTTTTGATTTATGTAGATATTTCATTAATCCTTTATAAAGCGTATCGTTCATCAAAGTTGATTTTCCCGATCCAGATACTCCAGTAATACATATAAAACGGCCTAAAGGAAATTCAGCATCAATATGCTTAAGGTTATTCTGAGCTGCTCCAAATATGCGAATAGCTTTTCCATTTCCTATGATTCTGAATTTAGGTATCTCGATTTTTTTCCTTCCAGATAAATATGAACCAGTAATAGAATCTGAGGTATTCATTATCATTTCAGGTGAACCTTGTGCAACTAAAGTTCCACCATGGATTCCAGGTCCTGGTCCTAAATCAATGATATGGTCAGCAGCTAGAATTGTTTGGTGATCATGCTCTACGCAGATGACCGTATTTCCTATTGATTTTAAATTTTGGAGGGAGAGAAGTAATTTATTTTGATCTCTTGAATGCAATCCAATACTAGGTTCGTCTAAAACATATGTCACACCAACAAGAGCTGATCCGATTTGAGTTGCCAATCGAATTCTCTGAGATTCTCCTCCACTTAATGTCATAGATGTTCTATCTAAAGTCAGATAAGGTAAACCAACAGAGATTAGAAACTCGAGTCGTGCTTTTATTTCACGAAGGATATTCTTCGCAATTTTTTTCTCAGTTTTTGAAAGTTTAGTTTTCAGCTCTTTTATCCAATTCTGACACTTTTCAACCGTCATCTCTGAAATATCTATGATGTTCTTGTCAAGAATAGTAACTGCAAGAGATTCTGGCCTTAATCTTTTCCCATTACATATATCACATATGTCTCTTCGCATATACGATTCATAATACCTTCTTGCTGCATCACTATTAGTTTCTTGATATCTTCGCCAAATATTGTTTATAATTCCCTCGTGGATATGATTTTTTGACTCCCATCGGCTCCTTTCAGACTCAAAAACGACACTCATAGCTTGGTTAGATCCATAGAGTAATCTTTGTAAAACATTTTCAGGAAGATCTTTAATTGGAATGTCAACTGAAAAATCTGCCCATGCTTTTTCCAATGAAGTATAATAAGCATATCTCCAAGTTCCTGGTTTCATAGGTTTCTCCATTATGCCTCCCTCACGAAATGAAAGGTCAGAATTAGTAATAATTAAATCTGGATCAATTTTCAGTGTAGTACCTAACCCTTGACAATTCGAACAATGACCCCAAGGAGAATTAAAACTGAAATTTCGTGGTTTTAATTCTTCAAATGATAGTTGACAATCAGGACATGCATAATTTTCAGAGAAGAAGAAATCCTCATCGTTATCTGGTCTTTCTTCATTAAGTTTTGTAATAACTCCTACTCCTTCTCCTAGCTCAAGTGCCTGTTCAATAGCTTCAATAAGTCGCTTACGAATAGTTGAGTTTATAATTAACCGATCTACAACAACTTCAATAGTGTGAAGCTTATATCGATCTAATTTAGGTGGATCAGATAACTCATATTCTGTTCCATCAACACGGACTCGAGCAAAACCCATTTCTTGGAGATTTTCCCATTGAGTATGATGAGTTCCTTTTTTACCTCGAATAATTGGAGCTAAAACCTTAATTCGAGTTCCTTCATCCCATGTAAGGAGAGTTTTCACAATACTTTGAGGTGTTTGAACTCGTAATTCTTTTCCACATGAGGTACAATGGGGAATACCGATATTTGCATATAATAAACGTAAGTAGTCAAAAATTTCAGTTTGGGTCCCTACAGTTGACCGTGGGTTTCTGCTTGTAGTTTTTTGTTCAATCGAAACAGCTGGTGATAATCCTTCGATTAAATCGACATCAGGTTTTTCCATTCGTCCTAAGAATTGTCGTGCGTAGGCACTGAGGGATTCAACATATCTTCGTTGGCCTTCTGCAAAGATAACATCGAACGCAAGACTTGATTTTCCGCTTCCACTGACGCCTGTGATGACTACAAGTTGGTTTCTTGGAATTTTAACAGTTAAATTCTTTAAATTGTGAACTCGAGCATTTTGAACGTAAATAAAATCGTTAGGAGAAGATGTCAATGCAAATTATTCCTTTTGTGGTAATTTTTTCCTTAAAATATTATATTATGTTACCTTTTTAAAACCTCAGGAGGTGGCAAGATTATCTTATTAATTTATTAATATTGCATGTTTTAATAAATAAAGCACCTAAACAGTATGTAAATAGCTATATAAGTCTATTTTGACAATAAATGGGAAAATAAAGCACTTTTGCTATATTTTTTCAGGAGATTATCTCAGTTTAATTAACTAGCTCATACCAATTTCAAAATAATAATCAAATAATTGAGGATTTAAAGAGAATAATTTGTTATCAAAGAAACCAGCAAGTACCTAGAATTAAAAGAGAAAACCAATTTAACCCTTAATACGTATTCTAAGAAGGTAATGAAACTGAGACATGGATTGGGGAATACAAATCAATAAATGAGAGAAAATATATTTGGATTATTACTTTTCTTAATGATCGTAACTAAGTTTCTATTGTTGAGGAAATTTTTAAAGTGAGTGATGGATCTATAGTTAACATCATTCCAAGCTTAAAATTTTTGTGTCCTTTCTTATCTTATTTCCACTTCCCCATTTTAGAAAAAAAACGTAATTAAGGCCTTTTTCTCTCTTTTTTCTTGAAGAAAGTTTGGTAAATATATTGGTTATCAAATAAATAACACTTTTAGTAATATAGTTTTCCATAAAATTTAATTTTATAAAATAAATATTAATTTCCCAATAATAAGAGATATAATTTTTCTTAACAGAACTTCTATTCCTTTAATAAGCAAAAATTTGAAACAAGCAATTTATATAAAAAATATAATTAACAAATTTACCAGAAAACCTAAGCTTAAAAGCCTAGAATAGGATGATCTTTTTATGTCACTCGTCCCTGATTCCTCACAAGAAACTCCAGCTGGATTTTGGAGATGGCTTTTAGGTCATCTAGCAGCAAATCCGTTAATAATAGGAATAGTTGTATTTGGAACTGGATTAACAATTTTTGTCCGTGCAGCTATTCCCATTCTATTAGGACAAGCTTTGGATGTTGCTATAATAGACCTCAATGATCTCTATACTAATCAAGAACAGATTGAAATTCTTCAAAACTTTGTTACAACAATTTTTATTATAGCTTTAGTTCAATTCATTATCTCATTAGCCACAACCATTTCAAATGAATGGCTTTCATGGTCAGCTCAGCGAAGAATTCGAGAAGAATTTTTTAATTCAATGCAAAATAAACCATTGAAGTTTCATGACTCCGTTAGAACAGGAGAATTAATGGCTCTAGCAACGAATGACCTTGGACAGGTTGGAGGCATGATTAGTCCAGGGTTTAGTATGATGTCGGATGTATTTATCTCAATAATAATTTCTTTGTTCTTAGTGATTGGAGTAATGAATGCTCCTCAATTAATCGTTTTAGCTACGCCATTTTTTATTGTGTACGTTTGGGCTGTCTTTGCTTATAATAAAAAAATGGCTCCGATTAGTTATACTTTTATGCGTAAATGGGGAGCAATTGCGACTGCAGTTCAAGACAATATCACTGGAGCAGAGGTTGTAAGAGCTTTTGCTGAAGAGACCTATGAACGAAATAAATTCATGCAATATGTATTGGATTTTAGAGAAACATGGTTTAAAAGGCAAATAATCCAAGCACGATATTTTCCAACACTTGTATTATTTTCAGCTATAGGATTTTCAGTTTTTATCGGTTCATTATTTGTGGCAAACAATGAATTGACTATAGGAAATATTGTTGCATTTAATGGGCTTCTTTTTACACTACTAGGACCCACTTATGTTATATCGTTTGCAGTGACGATATTCAACGGAGGATTGGCAGGTGCACGACGGATCTTTTCTATGGAAATGAAAGAAGCAGGAGAAGATATTGGTGAAGTAAAGAATGGACAGCTAAAGACAATTCAAGGAAACATCGCATTTGAGAATGTTTCATTTAAATATCCTACAAGTAAAAAATGGATTTTAGAGAATATATCTTTACACATTGCACCAGGACAAACTATAGCTATTGTCGGACCTACAGGATCGGGAAAATCATCACTAACAAAACTATTATTAAGATTATATGATTATAAAGGGAGAATAACGATTGATGGAATCGATATTAAAGAAATGTCATTAGAATTTCTACGCAAAAGCATAGGAAGGATCGAGCAAGATATATACTTATTCCCAAGAAGTGTTAAGGAAAATATTGCTTTTGGAGCTCGAAATGCTTCTCAAGCTGAAATAGAAAAAGCTGCTCAGATGGCACAGGCTCATAATTTTATAGTTAATGATTTACCAAAAGGATATGAGACAAATGTAGGTGAAGGGGGTAGCCAATTGTCAGGAGGTCAACGACAACGAATTGCTTTGGCAAGAACATTTCTAACTAATCCTAGAATTCTAATCCTAGACGATAGTACCTCATCAGTAGATTCGAAAACAGAAGAGGAAATCGTCAAAGCAATTCATACAGTAAGTCAAGGAAGAACAACGTTTGTTATAACCCATCGATTTTCAACCATTCGCTCTGCAGACTGTGTAATTGTAATCAAGGGATCAAAAATTGTTGCCCGTGGACATCATTCGAGATTAATTCACACAAGTCCTGATTATCGGCGAATATTTGGAAAGAATGTCGATCTCCCTCCTCTTCAAGAAATTAGTCCTAGTACACCTGCCATAGGAGGTTTAAAATAATGGGATGGATTTTTGAAGGTTTAGAAAGAGAAGATCAGGAAAGAAAATATACTGATAAGGAATTAATCATTCGTTCATGGAAGAGACTGGCTCCGTACAAACGTCCAATAGCTATCTCAACTTTATCTATGATTCTTTTAACATTTACAGGATTAGCTGGCCCATTAATCTTTGGGGTTATTATTGATGCCTTAAAAGTTAGGGATCCATTTAATGCTATTTTTATTTTCCTTTTAATAGGGGGAATTGGTTATACTATACTTTCTGTCCTTAATTGGGTGGGAGACTACATTATCAGTATCCAAGTCGCGAATTTAGTTCCTGATTTTATGGTTACCCTCCGAGGAGATATCTTTGATGCATTTCAACGTCAAGATATGAAGTTTTTTGACCAAAATCGAAGTGGACGCTTGAACTCCCGCGTTTCAGCTGATGCAGCAGATTATGGAGGAGCAGTTTCGATCGTAATGACTGTAGTTGGTCATTTTTTAACTTTAATTTCCGTATTTATTGTACTTGCAATCATTAATCTTCCTTTAGCAGTATTATCAGCGTTAGTTGTTCCCATTCTTCTTGTTGCAAGTTTTCTCTTCCGAAAAATAGCAAGGACAACGAGTATGAGTTTTCGTCGTGCTCATGCCTCAGTTAACGCAGCTATGGCTGAATCGGTTGATGGAATTACCGTCAGCAAATCATTTGGTGTAGAAGCTGAAACTCTAGCTGAATTTAAAGAGATTAATCAAAAACACTTCCTTGCTGGTTTTCGAAGGGGAATTTCTATGATGGGTTTCTTTCCCTTTGTTAGTTTGCTTTCAGCAATAGGCATGGTAGTTATCTTATTCATTGGAGGAAATAATGCAATTTTGGGTTTTAGTATTTCCGCAGGAACTCTTTATGTTTTCATCTCTTATCTTGATCGGTTCTTTTTCCCTGTTACTCAGTTAGTGAACTTCTATGCCCAAATCCAAGCAGGTTTTGCAGCCTACGAGCGAATTCTTCAGGTTATCGATAGCAAACCTGAGGTTCAAGATCTAGGGGATTTAGAGGTCGATCAGATTCAAGGAAAAATCGAATTTCAAAACATTGATTTTGAATATGTTAAAGGTACTCCAGTTTTACGAAATTTCTCCTTGATTATCAATCCAGGTGAGAAGCTCGCCATTGTAGGAGAAACTGGAGCAGGTAAAACCTCAATAATTTCAATTCTTTCTCGGTTTTACGATTTTCAAAATGGGAAAATTCTCGTTGATGGAATAAACATTCGGGATATTAAACTTAAATCCTATCGTAGTCATCTTGGAATTGTACTTCAAACTCCTTTCCTCTTTAACGGAACTATTGAGGAGAATATTACGTATGGACGACGAGACGCGTCTCCTGAAGATTTTCAACGAACGTTAGAAATTTCTCGGGTTAATGAGATATTAGAGTATGTAAAAGACGGACTGCAAACACAAGTGGGTGAAGGAGGCGGCTTGTTAAGTACAGGACAAAGACAACTAGTTAGCTTCGCGAGAGCATTACTCGCTGATCCTAAGATTTTAATTCTTGATGAAGCTACATCCTCTGTAGACGCGTATACTGAGTCAATCATTCAGGAATCCCTTGAAGAATTGATGAAGGGAAGAACTTCCATTGTGATTGCTCACCGCCTTTCTACCGTTAAGAATGCAGATCGTATTATTGTGCTCGAAAAAGGTAAAATTATCGAAGAGGGAAATCATGAGGCCCTTTTAGCCCAAGAAGGGACATATGCCAACCTCTATAATACTTACTTTAAGCATCAAGAGGTCACTTGGGCTCCAGAAGCAATATTGACCGAACCAGTAACTGCTACTGCTCCACCTCCTTAATAAAATTAAGTTTATTGGTTTAAAGTGAATCTGAAGACTGTTTCAGGGTCCCCCTTTTATTTAATTTTATGATATGATGTAATTATTCCTTAATTGAAACACTTTATGCAATTTTTCAAGGCTTATATTAAAATCAGATATAATTTTTGTGAATAAACCTTATGATCAGAATGTTTTTTAGAAAATTGTCCAATAAAAGATATGAAAAGGGATTGTCTAATGATAGCTGAGTTACTGAACGATCTGATAGCTATTCCTGGCCAAAGCGGTCATGAATCTCGAATACGGAACTATCTGTGCTCAAAATTTCGTGATTATAGTGCAATAAAATTAGATAGATTGGGTAGTGTGATCTGTCATATTACAGGTAAGAAGAATTCCTCCCAAAAAAAACAGATAATGATTTCCGCTCACATGGATACTTGTGGATTTATTGTGCACAGTGTACAATCTAATGGGATGGTAAAAGTAGTTTCATTTGGTTATAACGACGTGAACGCATGTCATTTGCAACTTGTAGGGATTCAAACCCCCAAAAAGATGATTACTGGACTTATGTATGCGTCAAAAAGCGGAGAAGAATCTTCATTTGAAATTGACACTGGAACTCAAACGGAATTAAAATTCATAAGTCCAGGAGATCCTGTCCATTTTCTTAATAATCCCTATTTACTTGGGGATCCATCAGAGAATATTATCTGCTCACCTAGATTAGATAATAGAATAGGTGTTTTCGAGCTACTTCTTTTAGCAAATCATTTAGTATCTCACCCTCCTTCTCACGATATTTATTTAGTGGGGACAGTTGAGGAGGAAGTTGGAGCACGAGGGGCAAAGACCGCTGCTCAAACAATTAAGCCAGATATTGCTATTGTTCTTGATGCTACATATCACATGTATCCTGTTGAAATTGGGAAGGGTCCTGTAATAACACTTTCAGATAAAGCTGTTGTTCTTCCAACCCAAATACGAGATTATCTACTAGAATTAGCTGAATCTCATTCAATTGCTCTTCAAACGGAAGTATGGAACATTGGAGCAACAGATGCGACAACTATTCGAACTGTTGAGCAAGGTGTACCCACAATACCTATTTTGACAGCAATTAAAAATGCTCATACACCAGGAGAAATAGTCTGTCTAAGTGATTGTTACGATAAAGTGACTTATATTATAGCATTAATTGAGAAAATTGAAGCTGTAATGGAATTATTTGAACGAGTTTGACTCATAATATTGATATTTTAGAATGTAATAATTATAATTTTAATTGTACATGAAATAATTATCAAAGAAGGATGGGTTTTCTTCCTTATATCAGTTTCAAAAATATACTAAGTCAATAATAATCTAATTAAGAGAATATTGACTGGCAAAATTCAGTGAGAACCTTATTAAAAGCACGTGGATGTTCATGAGAGATTCCATGATCAGCAGGAAATACCCCGATTTTAGCATGGGGAGGTAAATAGTCTCTAAGAACATTAAATGAAATTCTAGGATTTACTGTATCTCTGTTTCCATAAAGTAATAAGATTGGTTGTTGAATTTCTGATATTTTAGTTAAAAAATCTTTCGACCGTCTTAATTTGATCTTAGTGTCAAAAAAGGTCATTTGGTTTTGTAAAATCTTCACAATAGTCCATACTTTACTACTAAATGAACTTTTCTTCTTTCCTGAACGTTTTTCTTTCGATAAGGGCGACCATGCACGGGTAGTTTCACTGATAAAAGGACGTGGACTTAAAAGTAGTAATCCTTTCACATCTTCAGGCCATAGAAGAGTATATTGTAAAATTAGTCCAGCTCCAACACTATATCCTACTAAAATCGGCTTATCTATTAATTGTAACTCTTGAGTTAACAGAATTCTGAGATCCTGAATAATTTTTGAAGTAGGATGTGATTCCACAATTTTAGTGTTTGATCTTCCAAATCCTCTAAGGTCTGGTGCAATTAATTGAAACTGTGATTGGAGAGAGGGATTAAAGATTTGGTCTCCCCAATGTGACTTAGCACTTCCTAGATAACCGTGGATAAAAACAATAGGTTTTCCTTGTCCTTTAGAGTAGTAATATGTTCTATACCCGTTATTTGAAATATATGGCACGAATTGGTAATCTCCAAGTAAATAGGTTAATTTTTTGATGTTATTTTTAGTTTAATATGGAAATTAAGGTAAATTCAAAGTTAATTAAGTATTCCCACCTATGTTGATTTCGAGCCTAAAATTGCCCAATAAATAAGAATAATTCCTAAACTGAGAGAAAATATATTGATAACAACATTAAAAACGTCATATGAATAAATATTTTGTTGAATATTAAAGCTAATATCAATTAATCCTAGAAAAACAAGTCCTCCACCCGCTGATGCCGCGAGTTGAGACTTATAGGGTTTATTACTAAATATTGAATAAGCAGAGATTAGTAATAGGAGGACAATCCATAAATCCGGGAGGGGAAAAGATGATTCAAATGCGAAATAAATTGGATAAAGTTCCTCAGAAGAGGGGATAGATTTGAATATATCGAGAAACCAACCGATCCAAAAACCAATAATAGCAATAGAACCAACTATTTCAAGAGTTACAATAAATTTTTCATTTTTATCAATGCTCATGATATTAAACTCCATAGAATTTTGCTATAATCCAAAGGAAGAACTCTCGTGAAATTATACGTTGTAGGAATAATAAAAGCGTGGTTTGAAGTAGCGAACCAGCGGTGTAAAAACTTTTAGGATTTCTTGTAGAGATAACTTGAGTAATCTTTTTCGACACTTTCATGGGTGGAGGACTAATAATCAGATTCTGAATAATATTTGTCCATACGATTAATGATCTGGTATAATATGGAGAACTTTTTTGCAGTGGAATTTCCTGAATCATAGAAGCTATTTCATCAGATCTGTATTTCGCTTCTGCTTTGTGTAAGGTTATCGTTGCAGCATCAAACGAGGTATTTATATCACCAGGAGAAATTGTTGTGACATGGATGCCAAAAGGTTTCAATTCTGTTCGTAGACTATCTGTGAGTCTGATAATTCCCGCTTTACTAATTGAATACCCTGCTTGAAAAGGGATAGTCGCCATCCCTGCCATTGATGCAGTATTAATTATTAAACCACTTCTTCGTTCTCGCATTTGAGGAAGAATCGCTTGAATCATCCTGACGTAACCAAGAACATTTACCTCGAATTGATGAATCCAGTTTTCAATAGGGGATTCTTCCACTGGGCCAAAGTATCCGATTCCAGCGTTGTTTATGAGAACATCAATAGCTGTATCATCTATATTCGTGATAAAATGACTTATTTCTTGACTTTTGGTAACATCAAGGGGAATAAAAGTGATTTGGTCTAATAAAAAATCTAGTTTCTCTTGAATATCCTGTGAAATGAAAATTTTTCCTTTTTTCAACATTGATTCTTTTTTATTACTATATTTATATCGTGTATGGTCTCTTAAGAAAATTTCTTTAAGAATTTCATTATCTCTTCTATTTTTATATGTACCAATTACTTCATGCCCTTTATAAGTTAAATAAATAGCATGAGACAACCCTAATCCTGAAGATGCTCCAGTAATAAGAATTTGTTTGGATTTCATTCTTCATCATGTCCATTTATAAAATCCAGTATATTATAGTTCTTCCATGGTCGAGTAAAAGGAATATCTGGAAGCTTCTCTTCATGCTGCATCTCTTTCTCAAAATAATACAAATAACTTGTTTCGCCAACAAGGTGCATTCCTCCTGCAACAGGTATCTCTGCTCCAGTAACCCATTCAGCAAGATCAGATATTAAAAATAAAATAACTTTTGCTACATCCTCAGGTCTCCCGATTCTTCCACGTGGAATCTGTTTAAGAAGTTCTTTAGCCAGAGAGGGTAGCTCTAATATCTCTTTCATCATTGGAGTATTTATAGCTCCAGGACGAATTGTATTCACGTTTATTCCATAAGGTGCTAACTCAAGAGCCAAACTTCGTGATAATCCAGAAATTGCAGCTTTACTAGTTGCATAAGCTGTTATACCTGCAACAGGAATTTGATCGTTAATACTTGAAATATTTACTATTCTTCCTTTGATCTCACGTTCTATCATGACTTTTGAGACTGTGTTACATAATAAATGTGTTCCTTTTAGATTAGTATCTAGTGTCCAGTCCCACTCTTCTTCAATTAAGTCATTATAAGCTGATAAACCACTAACTCCAGCGCAGTTAACTAGAATATCTATAGTATCAAATGTTGATAATGTTATTTCTACCAATTCATTAACTTGATGCGAATTAGAAACATCCGTTTTATGAAAAATCGCTTTAGTTCCAGAGGACTGTAATTGATGCTCTAATTGAGAACCTCCCTCCTGATCAAGATCAGCAATAACGATATTAGCACCTTGAGATGCTAAAAGGATTGCAGCAGCTTTTCCAATTCCTGAGGCACCACCTGTAATGATTACAGTTTTATTCTTCAGATTTAAAAGGTTCATTACTCATCTATCCTTTATCAGTTGATTGAGATACATAATCTCCATGAAATTGAACGGGGATACTAGCTAGAATTTGAATCCATTTAACTGTACTATCAGAAGATCGTAACAGCTTAATTAATGATCCTTGTTTCAATTTTATTTTTCTCATAGTCAATGCTTTGGTCGCCCCCAGTTCCTGACGCAAAATTCTAACCCAATTTCCATATGGTCCCGCAATAACAAATTGAGTCTCTCTTAATCCCTCCCAAATTTCTTGTATTACTCCATCTTCTTCAGTATAACCAATGGTTATCGAATCAATTACCCTTTTTTCTGGTTCCGCCTCTAAAATAAAAGTAAAAGACTTTTTCCCTTCTCCTTTGCACATATCAAGGTATTCTTGATTCTCATTTGTCTTTTGTTGGATTGTTTTTAGATGTTTGTTACTTCCTAATAACATTAAAAATCCTCCTTATAATCGCTTTTTTATTATTTCAAAAATTTTAAAGATTGCTAGTAAAATTTTGAGGCTTAAATTTTGGTTTAGGGATGAAGACTTAAACCTCTATTACATCTATAAGTGCAATGGAATTTCAATAATTATTAAGAAAACTAATAGAGAAACAGTAATGGTGATAGATGCATACAGAATTCTAAATAGACCATGCGTATACATCCATTGAATCCGATCTATTGTACTTATACTTTTTCTCGCCAAATGACTTAGATTTCGTAATCTCTTTTGATCATCTAAAGAGATACTAGCTTGATCTAGAATTTTGGAAATATTTAAATCATGGTTGACCCGAGACAATCGCAACTTAGCACGGTATATCATTACTTGTGTCATTAACGAAATAAAAACCATTAAAAGCAAGAATAAGATGTTAATTCCTGCTAAGAACTGCGTTAATGTATTTATACCGTTGAGAAACAATTGCAAAGACAAAAATGTTAAAATACTTGCTGAAGTAGCTACTGAGGCTAAAGGGGTCGCTGCTGTTGTTAAATAGTCAATTCTATGACTTGAAATATCTAACAATTGAAGGAGTTCTTTTCTCAGTTCTATAGGATCATGAGAATGTTTCTGGTTCATTTCTATTCCTCATATGAGATACTTTTTCCCAAAAGATCTCAAGGCTTCTTGAAACATCTGAACAGGTGCTGCAGTCAATCCAGCTCCAATTTGTCCTATTCCTGCATCCTTATGAGCTATCCCAGTATTAATTAGGGGAGTTTCGTTAAGTTCGATCACTTTTCTAATATCAATTCCTAAAGGAGCTCCTTTGAAGTTAAGAAAAGGAATAGTATATGTTCCACTTGTCCCAGCAGTTATTTCATACATTCTTCTGGTTCGTGAAACAGCTTCATTAGCTGATCCTCCAACGAATGAAACTATAGCTGGTGATGATGCCATAGAAAAACCTCCAATTCCAATAACTTCAGAAATAGTTGAATCCCCAAGATCAAGACAGGCATCTTTTTCTGAATACCCTGGAAAGTATAATCCCTCAACCATAGTTGCTGGTGAGGTAAACCATTTTCTTCCAAGACCAGAAACTTGAATACCAATATCAGTTCCATTTCTTGCCATAGCTACTACTAATGAGCAATAATCAATATCTCGTGCTGCATCTGCGATCAATTTGGAATGAGGCATTGACAGGTTAAGATGAAAAATATCTGCATTCTCTTTAATAAAAGTAAAAATATCTTTAGCTATTTCATTTTCAACAGAATTATAGAGATATGGAACAATTTCACTCAGGAACAGATAAGTTCCTGACCGATTTCTATTATGTCCTTCATCTCCCATGTGTAATGACTCGGCAATAATGGCTTTAATATCAATTCCTCCAGAAAGTTTTATTGCTTTTTTAAGAGACGGAGCTAAGACCTCTTTCATCCAGATAAGTCGATCTAGGACATCTTTTCCCCAACCTCCAAATCTCAGAACTTTGCCCCTTCCTTCATTAATGGTACAGAACGCTTTTTTCTTAGTTTCTGGATCTTCTAATACAAATACTGGTTGATGTGGGGCTGTTATTCCAGTCATTGGACCAACAGTGTCATGGTCATGATTACTGTCAAATTCTATCTCTCCTGAAGCTG
Source organism: Candidatus Hodarchaeum mangrovi (assembly GCA_016839515.1). Lineage (GTDB taxonomy): Archaea > Asgardarchaeota > Heimdallarchaeia > Hodarchaeales > Hodarchaeaceae > Hodarchaeum > Hodarchaeum mangrovi. Next base: position 5,403 of record JAEOUE010000210.1, on the reverse strand, counting down.
CTAATGTATAACCTTCTTTCAAATCGTGTGCTAATCCCTCATAAACTAAGATACCAGCAATAGCTCCTTTTAGAGGACCAGACATACTATCCCATTTAATTGGTGGTCCTGCATGCAATATGGTTTTTTTTGTCATTCTAGGAATAATATTATATGCCTCAAGTTCAATATCAACTAAAATAGGTCTAATTTTCTCCATCCTGAATAAGGCTTCTGTATTCGCATCTGTTATTTTCTTCTTAATATCCATTCAATCAAGTCCTATATTCATTATAACAGCTTTGAAAGTAAATCTATTAGTTCTGGGTCTCCTCCTGCGGGGGGTGTCCATCTGAGATGAATTATTTGAACACCTTGAGTTTCACAGGAATCTGCGAATGATTTTAATCCAATATTAACAATTGCTGGTCCTTTTTGTAATAATTCATCCAGATCTGACAGATTATCACTTCCTAATTGATTTGTTTTCTAAATGCAATATATGAGGCTAAAAGGGCAGCTTGTGCATTTGATGGCATGATATATACTCCAAGGTTCTTTAAAGTCTTGATTATTCCTTCATAGTCTTGAGGGTCAAGTTCAGTACCACAAACATGTGCAACAACAAAAATTTTATGATTTTGATTTTTCCAAGCTATTAAAGCTTCCATCATATCTTCTACTGGATTTATATGCGATCCAAATCCAAGAACGAAGTCAATTAATATAACAGCAACTTGAGGGTCAGTAACTTCCTGTAGAAATCGTCTAGTTCTCTCAGTTTGATCGATCATAGGGTGAGGTTTCCCTACAGTAAATTCATCTGCTCCTAGATCAATCAAAGTATGTTCTCTACTTTTCATTGGGTCATCAAGTAATTCAGTATTCTTTAGGGAAATATTAGTCCATAATTTTTCTCCTTCAGGGAGATAATCTAAGATAATCATCGCAGCTTCAAATGTAAAGGTTCCTCCTACATACAGTCCTCGTATATATTTTTGTTTAGCTGATAATGATTTTATACTTTTATTGATGAGCAAAGAAATTTCAGATAGATTAGAAAATTTCCCAATGACTCTTTTTAATGACTTTTGTTTGAAATAATATTGCGCAGAGAGAGCTGATTCTTCTAAGGTCCGAACGGTAATTGTGTGTGAAGACTCACAAAATCCAGGTTGCTTCCCAAGAAAATTAATAATAATATTTTTTTTACATTTTTTAACAAAATCAAGAACCCGATTAAAAGTTAAATTTTCTGGAGGTTTTGATACGATAATAATCAGCTCAATAGTAGGATCCTTTTCTAATGCCAGCAACCCATCAATCATAGATATACCCATGACTTTGTCTTTCACATCATTCGATCCTGTTCCCAGAGCATGCTTTATACCCACTCCAAGATGATGACATAACACCATGACTTCTTGAGTTCCTGTACCAGATGCTGCCACAATACCAATTGGACCTGGTCGAACAACATTTGCAAAAGCTAGTCCTACATTGTTAATCATTGCAGTTCCACAATCAGGTCCCATTAAAATTAGATTCCGTTTATGTGCTTCTTTTTTAAGGCGAATTTCATCTTCAATAGAGACATTATCTGAAAATAATAACACATTGATATTTTTTTCAAGTGCAAGGCGTGTTTCTCGGACTGCATATTCTCCTGGAACTGATATTATTGTTAAATTAATATCAGGATTTGAAACTAGAACACTTCGTAATGATCTATATTCAAATGTTGTATTAAGACTTGATTCGACTTCTTCAGTTAGAAATTGAATAATAAAATTGATTGCATCCTCTGCATGAGTTTCAGATTTTGCTTTGACAGAAATAATGATATCATTCGGACTTGCCTTTTTAGCTTCCTCTGTTAATAAATTAACCTCCTCAAGCAATGGTTTATTCTTGGGAGTACCCATTAAAACAGAAGCAAGTTCGATTCCCTCTTTACGACTTGCTTGAGAAGCAGCACGCATTAACTGAACAGAATCACGATAATGCTGTTTAATAAGGTGAGTTTTTATAACACTCAAACTAATTTCAACTCATAGAGTGTAATTGATAGAGAATCTGTAGAAATTATTCAAATATCTTCTCTTCAGTAAATTCCGCTCCTATAGCGTCCAACTCAACGTCTCTTGGCTTTTTTTCAACTACCTGAGTTTCCAGTTCGTCGAAGTATTCGTGTTGGATTAATAAATTCATAATTTCATTTGTACCTGTCCAAATAGACATTAAGCGTATATCTCGAAGAAATCTTTCAATGGGATAAACATTGGTGTAACCAATACCCCCCATTATTTGCATGGCATGATTAATTATTGTCCATGCAGCTTCCGTGGCAAATTTCTTTGATTCAGAAACTAATCGTCGGATCGGACCATTAGTTAATCCTTTATTAGTGTCAATATGTCGTGAAGTAGAATAAATTAGACTACGGGCAGCATCAAGAAGAGTAATGCTATCAGCTATTTTGAATGATACTGCTTGGAATTTTTGTATTGGTCTTCCAAATGCCTTTCTTCGGGTGCTATATTTTGCCGCGATTTCAATACCTGCACGAGCACTTCCAACTGCACCTGCTGCTGAAGTCATCCGTTCCGGGATCATCATTTGGTTAAAAATATCGCCTCCTGAATTCAGAGATCCAATAAGGTTTTCTTCTGGCACAAAGACATTTTCAAATAATAACCTTCCCGTTCCACCTCCTCTGGAACCCATCAATCCATATACATGTTTAGTTTGAACTCCAAACTTTTTTTCAACCATGAAAGTACTAATCGTTTGTCTAGGATCTGAAGTAGAAGACCCAGTTTTAGCATACACCAGAAAAACATCGGCTCCTTCAGCTCCAACGACAAAACGTTTTTGTCCGTTAAGAACGAACCTATCCCCATCTTTTTCAGCGGTACAGGTTGCACCAAAGAAGTCTGACCCACCTCGAGGTTCGGTCAAAGCCTCAGCACAGAAAAGTTTACCTCGTAGGATTGGTTCAAGATATTTTTCTTTTTGATCAGGAGTTCCAAAATGCTCGAGTGCTTCTCCTACGATACTGGGTAAGGAATATAGGCATCCTAATGCTGGACCTAATACCCCGATTTCCTCTATAACACTTGTTTCAGCAACCCAGCCAAGTTCTCTTCCACCTGACTCATGTTTGAATCGAAGACCCAATAGCCCCTGACTACCTAGATCTTCAATATATTTAGTTGGATATTGTATTTCTTCACGATCCATCTGGCGTAGGAGACTAGGTAAAACAGATTTAACAAACTCTCGTGCTTGATATTTGACTTTAAGTTCCTCTTCATTTAAAATTACATCATACATGGACATAAAACCCCTAAAACTTGATGAAATTTTTAGTATTCAATTTTATTTAACTAATTCTCCCTCAATGTTTGAGATTTATTTTTCCTTAATCTTCCCTCTAGAAATTTATATAGGTAAAGTTATATTATAATCCCTCTCAATAGGTGTAATATATTGGAATATAAGTATGTAGGTAAACCAATTCCCCGTGTCGATGCACTTGAAAAAGTAACCGGAACTGCACAATATATAGATGATCTTAGATTTCCTAGAACTTTATATGTTAAAGTTTTACGAGCTGGAGTCCCCCATGCTTTAATAAAAAATATTGATTATTCAATAGCAGAAAGATCTAACGGTGTTATAAAGGTTATTACTGGCAAATCGAAGATTTTTGAAAATTACAAATTAATTGGTACCTGTATTTTTGATCAACCACCCATAGCTTCAGAAAAAGTAAGACATGCAGGAGAAGTAATAGCTGCTGTCATTGCACATACTGAAAAACAAGCAAAAGAAGCAGTTAATAAAATTACGGTGGATTATGAGGAATTACCGGCAATTTTTGACCCTTTGGACGCTATAGTTCCAAATGCTCCCTTAATTCATAAAGATAATGGAAATTACACACATTTACCTACATTTCAACCCATCCCCTCCACAAATATTTTCTACAAATATAATTTGAAAAAAGGGAATTTTACAAATGTATTCGAAGATGCTGACATATATGTTGAAGATGATTTTGAGTATCCATTAATGAATCATGCAGCCATTGAACCACATGGGGCAATTGCTTTATGGGATTTAACAGGTGAGCTTCATCTGTGGAGTAGTTCTCAAGCACCTTTTGTTTTACGAGAAGTATTAGCTCATCTCTTTGATCTGGAAATGAATAAAATTCATATTCACATTCCCAATTACTTAGGAGGGGGATTTGGAAGTAAATCTGATTATACTATTGAACCATTATTAGCGTATATTGGCAAATCTGTACCAGGAAATTATGTTAAATGGATTCTTACAAGAGAGGAGGTTTTCAAAGGTACTGTGTTAGGAAGGGGAATGAAAGGGCATATGAAGATAGGTGCTAAGAAGGATGGTACACTAGTTGGTATTGAAGCTCAACTATATTTTAGTGATGGAGCTTATGGAGATACTAGTTGTAATATAGTATTAGCAGCTGGACACAACTGTGTAGGACCTTATTATTTTCCAAACTGTAATTTAACATCAATGGGTATTTATACAAACACTCCTCCAGTTGGTGCATATCGTGGATATGGCCATCCCGAAGGTCAGTTTATGATTGAGCGATTAATGGAAAAATTAGCTCATAAATTAGAAATTGATTCTAAGAAAGTACGATTTCTAAATTTTTTGAAACCTGGACAGACCAATTCTTTAGATCAAATCATTACTGAGCATAATGGTAATATAAGGGAGTGTTTTACTTTAATGACCCAAGCTCTTGAAGCTACTCCTTTACCTAAAGAAGATCCGAAATATTTTTATGGACGAGGTGTATCAGCCTTGGTAAAATCCCCTGTTCAAGCTGCAAACGCTTCCTCAAATGTTATACTTAAATTCAATGAGGATTTAACTGTGAATATTTCAATAGGAGGGATTGAATTGGGTCAAGGAAATCGAACAGTCTTGGCTCAAATTGCTGCTGAGAAGTTACAAATCCCTGTTCAGAACATTAGAATTAATCCTGAAATTAATACACAATTATCTCCTTATGAATGGCAAACTGTAGCTTCTATGAGTACCATGCGGATTGGTAATGCCATAATAAACGCGGCAGAAAAAGCTATCATGCAGTTCAAAATTAATGCAAGTTTTGTACTTGAATGTAATCCTGATGGTTTAATTTACAATGGAATTGAAGTCTCAAATGGGAATCAAAGCATTCCATTAGAAAAATTAGTTTTAGGTTATCAATATCCTGATGGTCATACTGTGGGAAATCCAGTCTTCTCAACAGGCTCTTCTGTGGTTCGAAATGTCACGTTTCCTGATTTGGAATCAGGAAAATACCAACCATATGAATGGACTTTTGGTAGTCAGGGTGTCGATGTACGAATTGATAAAGAAACTGGAGAT
>JAEOUE010000209.1 GCA_016839515.1 Candidatus Hodarchaeum mangrovi | reverse complement strand
TACTCCATGTTTAAGGATTCAGAGTAAAAATAAGATTTAATAAACTGATTCTATTAAGTGTTTAATGACACAAGAAAGGGTCAAATGAAACATTTTTTCCCTTATGATGAAAAAGACGGTCTACGGAGGTCTTGAATCAGCTTTTTCTGTTTTCTTGACTAATGATGACAGTTGCACTTGCTGACCGACCTAATTTGGGTAATATATATGCCATTGAAGATACTAGACATTTTTCGGGATCTGAATAAATTTCAATTCCAATTATTATCTTTAATTGAGGTGAATATGGCATCTTATGAAATTGTTCCAGTCGAAATGATAGCATCTATTTTGAAATATTCAGAAAAAAGAACTGAAGTAGAACTTAGAAGATTAAAAAGATTAAAATTAATTTTTATTGTTCAAAGGCATTATCTTGGTGTTGCATTGACTTTTATGGGTTATGATGCCTTAGGATCAAAAGCATTGGTAGAAAAAGGTATCATTGATCAAGTTGGGCCTGAAATTGGTGCGGGGAAAGAAAGTAATATCCATTTAGCTATCAATAATGAAGGAATGCAATTCTTAATTAAGATTCATCGTTTAGGAAAACTTGATTTCCGCGCTACTCGTAAAGCAAGATCTTTCATAGCTGAAAAAAGACATTTATCTCCACTATATGAAAGTCGATTATCAGCACAGAGAGAATATGAAGCTTTGACCAATCTATATAATGCAGGTATCAGTGTTCCCAAGCCAATAGCTCAAAATCGCCATATTGTAGCAATGGAAATAATTATAGGTACTGATCTCTACCGAGTTAAAAAAAACGAATATGAATCTCAAGAACAGATCCTTAACCTCTTTGAAAATATTCTTCAGGAAATAAGGAAAGCTACAGCCACAGGTTTTATTCATGGGGATCTAAGCGAATACAACATACGTTTAGATGAAAAAGATTATCCAGTCCTTTTTGATTGGCCACAATATATTGAAACATCTGCAACCCACGCCAAGGAGGCATTGATGAGGGATATTGGAAATATTCTAAAATTTTTCTTTAGAAAATTCAATTTAGCATATAAAATTGAAGTTATGGATATAGTAAATGAACTATTAAACGCTCCTATAGAGAATTAGGGACAAAAATATGAATTCTAACCCAATTATTTTTGGAATAGATATACTAAGTAGGGTAGATAGAAACCAGAGAGGTATTTTAGTATTTTCTTTAGTAGTGTTGGCTAATGGTCATATGGATAAATATCCTAAGCTTAATAAGAGATCATTGGCTAAAAAAATTTTTGATCTGAATCCTGATTTTATTGCTATAGACAATATTTTCGAATTAGCTCCAGATGCTAAAGGGATAATTCGATTTTTAAATATAATTCCTCCTACAACAAGTTTAGTTCAGGTTACTGGCAATCCAAGGACTGGGATGGAAAAAATACATACTCTTGTGCAAAAACATTATTTGAAGAAAGTATTAAGCTTTTCATTTGGTTCCTCAAAATTAGATTCTCTTGAAACCGCAGAGATATGTGCTTATCTTTGTAAGAAGAAAATTGGTCATGAAATCATCGCATTTGAGGAAGAGATCCGTATAGTTATTTCTAAAAGAAAGAGTCATGGTCATGGTGGTTGGTCAGCACCAAGATATGAGAGAATAAGTAGAACTGCAGTAGATCAAGCTGCTGGTGCAGTAGAAAATATACTAAAAGATTTCGGTTTAGATGCAGAGGAATATGAATATCCTAACCGACGTGTTTATCTAGTTCAATTAGAAAAGAAAAAAATACAGGAGATTCGGAATAAATCTAAATCGTTGAATACGGAGCTTGTTCGTGTTGATTTCGAACGAATTAGTAAATCCAATCTTGAATTTAGACCTCTTGACCCTTCTGTAGCCCCAGCTAGTAAAACACTTCATAATATTATATTAGGTATTGATCCAGGTACTACAACTGGTATTGCCATCGTAGATTGTTTAAAGGGACAGATGCTCTATCTTAATTCTAAAAGAGAATGTGGGGTATCTCAAATTATTCGTATTGCATCTAAATTCGGGAAAATTTGTTGTGTAGCTGCTGATGTTGTACCTCCGCCTGCGATGGTAGAAAAGATAGCACAAATCACAGGAGCAAAGTTATTATCCCCTTCAACACTAACTTCAGCGGCTCAGAAAAGAGAATATTTACAGGATTATCGTGATTTAACAGTGGATTATGGACATCTTAATAGTCATGAACGAGATGCTCTTTATGGAGCATTAAGGGCATATAATTCCTTAAAAGATCAATTAATTAAGATTAAGCGTAATATTGAGCTTGAAAATCCTGAATTACAATCCTATATTCCTGAAGTTCAACGAATGGTATTAGCAGGAAACAATATTGCTAATGCTATAGAGATAGTTAAAGAACAGCTTGCTACTAGAGACGGGCTTGAGACTAAACCAGATTATAATGCGGTAAAAATTTCTTTAACCCAAGAAATTGGGCGATTACAATCAAAAATTGATTTTTTTTACGAAGAAATGGATAATTTAGATCGTGAAGCTTCCTATTGGAAGAAACAATCAAAAAGAAATGCGTTAGAAACAAAAAGATGGAAGGAATTCTTTGAGAGAGAAAAAGTCCGAACTGCAAAGTATATTCAAAATAAAATTAATAATGGGGTTGATCGTGAAGTTGGGAGAATAAAAAGTGAAAATCAAGAGATTCGCTGTCAAATTAGAGAAAATCTTAAAGAAATGGAAAAATTAAAGCAAATCAAAAACTTTTGGGTCCAAGGGAGAGAGATACCTTTAAAAGTGGTTAAATCTTTCTCTGACGACTCAATAAGAACCACGGTAAGAGATTACGGACTAAATGAAGGGGATATTGTTTTAGTATTGAATCCAAGTGGAGGAGGAGCTCAAACAGCATTAAAACTTATTGATTATGGAATAAGAGGGATTATTATCCCAGAGGAAACACCTAATTTTTCAGATCAGGCATTAAATCAATTTAATGACAATTCCATCCCTGTTTTAATTTTACCATTGGAGGAATTTTCCGAACGAGAGAGAGATGAAAATAACCCTAAGCTTAAAATTTGGGTTTATGATGAGTTATATCTGATCGATATAGGTGTAAAGGAAGAAATTAGAAAAATTGAATTAAAATTACGGGAAGAATTACGAAAAAAAAGAAGATTCGAAATTATTAAGAAAACAGTTTCAGAAATGGTAAGTTCTGGTTCTGAGATAGACTTAGAAAAAATTTTAGATGAATTTAAACAAGAGTATGTTGCACAATATTACGAGGAATTTGAAGAGTTTATTCATTCTTTAGATGAAGAAGAATAACTTTGTGATATTTGAATGTTCTACCTTAGAAAAATAATCTCCAAAAATGGAAATTATAAAAAGCTAGAAATAATGGGGCTTAATCAGTTTTTAATCTGCGATACAAATTTCTATGAGGAAATATGGCAATGTCACAACCATTGAATAGGCTAGAAAAAGCGATTGGCAAAATAATTACTGTTAGACTAAAAAGTAATCAAAGTTATACAGGACGACTCCGAATAACTGATCAATACATGAATCTTATCCTTGAAGATTGTTCTGAGATGGAAGAGGGGAAAATCAGCAAACGATATGGAAAAGCTTTTTTACGCGGGTATAATATTCTATTTATTAAATTTGAATAATAAATCCACTATATAACAAGCAGGATACGAAAGTTAGAGGTTTTCTAATGTCCAAGGGATTGATTCCAATTGGTATCCCTGTGATAGATGATTTTATTAGTGGGCTACCTCGTGATTCTTTGATTTTAATAATAGGTGATCCAGGTTCTGGATTTGATACATTCTTACATCAACTTTTGGTACATCGAGGAAATAATGGGATTCCAACGATTTATACCTCATTGGATCGATCTGAGCTTGAAGTTAGAAGGGAATTGGACGCATTTGACTGGAATACCTCAAAATTACCTTGGTATTTTATTGATCTTAGTCCTAACGCCAAAAATAAAAAAACTCGCACGATTCAATGGGATCAGGATGCTATCAACGTGGTTTCACATAATCTCTTTCGTAAGATTGAAGAATACAAAAATGAACATGGGAAAAATGGTTTCAACTCATGTATTTCATCATTAACCTATATGCTAATCCAATCATCTTCAAAAGAAGTATTAAGATTTATTAGCGAGTATTCTTCAATTATTAAAGGTACCTCTGGTTGGCATTTTCTTATTATGGTTCGGGGGGTTCATGGAATGGACCAAGAGAACCTTTTCTCACATTATAGTGATGTTGTTTTAGAATTTGTAATGCGTTTAAATACTGAAACTCGATTGTATGAGCGAGTCTTAGGGATTAAAAAACTTCCTGGAGTAGATTCACGGGCGTTTCCGATAGAATATGATAAACACGGGATTAGACCTATCACAACTGCAAAAATCAGGTAGGAATTAAGACTGAAATAACTGATTAAATTAGCTTTGAATCCTCTGCTATTAGTCTCATTCTATTTATTATTTCCATTTTTGAAAAATCTGATGCAAATCCTGGCTGTTCAACAAATAATGAAACAATACTAGAAGCAAAAGCACACGCCATGATTTTATTTCCATGGTGTAAATAATAATGGACATACGTTGTTAAAAAAATGTCTCCTGCACCTGTTTCATCAACAACCTTTTCAGTCCTAAAAGCAGGCAAAAAAACGATTTCATTGCTTGGATCGTTCTTAGATCCAAGATAAATCCCTTTTCTACCATTGGTTATTAAAATTGTTTCAATATTCTCTTCTAATAAGGATTCAATAATATCATCGACTTTTTTTCCCTTCCCTAAAAGAATAGCTTCATTTAATGATAATTTTAGACAGTATAATTTAGATAAAAGCTTAGAATCATACCAAGTACTGTGTTTAACTTCCCCCTGATCTCCGATATGTCGAAAACATCCTTGTGGATCAAAAGCAATGTAATCTGTTTGTTCTCGTAAAAAATCAAATATTTTTACTTCATTAAATTCATTATATACGGAGCCAACAATAACTGCTTTTGGAGAAATATTTCTCCAGTTAAAATCATGAGGATTAAAAGGACTGGGAGGATCTTGTAAAAAAAGGATACGTTCTCCATTGTTTTCTGGGTATATAAGATGAAATTTAGGGCATGTCTTATTTAATCTAAGATTTATTAATAAAGGTTGATGATTAGGAACCTTTCTTAATAAGTTTATTACTTGAGGACATGCATAGGCAAAAACATGTGGAGTAGGATTGATCCAAGGAAAATTTAAAGACAATTTAATCTGAATTAATCCTGAAAATGAGGGAGGTCCACCAATTTTGAAGGTCTTTTGGCTTTTTAAGGAATTTAAATCGATTTTTTGACTACTTTGTTCCTTAAAGACGATATCAAGTACCATATACCCAAGATTAACAATATCAGTTTGGATGATCAAAAAAATCTCACACTATACCTATCAGATGTTCAAGAGTATCTCATTTTTAAAGTAATTTCAGAAAATATTTGATAAAGATCAAGAATTTTGCTCTTGTAAAAATTTCCTGCTAGATAAATCCTAAGTTTAGTAAGCTTTAAATCATTGCCAATGGTTATTTATTTAAATTTAAAAAATCGCTATAGTTGACTAAAAAACCTTATTAATCATTGAGACAGTAATTTTCAATAGCAAGAATTGTGATTCACGTCACGGGTTTCGTTGAAGGTGAAAAAATGGCTTTTGCACTTACAGTTGAACAAAAAAAGAAGTTAATAAAATTATTACAGGAAATTGTACGATATGCGGATTTAGAAGCCCTTGCATTAGTCACACGAACTGGGATGTCAGTTGCTTTTTTCTCTGAGAAGGATGCAGATCCCGATTTGTTTTCTGCATTATCAGCAGCAGTTTTATCAACTGGAGGAATGGTAGTTGACCGAATGGATCACGGACAGCTTTGGGAAGTTTTAGTTCGTGGAGAAAAAGGATATACAGTACTCAGTTCAGCTGAAGATTTTATATTAATAGGAGCATCGAATGAAGCCCATTCATTAGGATTAGCCATACGAGTTCTCAGAAGATACAGTCGAAAAATACCTGAGATCTTTAAAGAAGAGGAAAAAGATATTTCTAGCCTTGTAAGTGAACTTAAAGATCTCCTTAGTTAATGATTTGAAAAGCCAGAAGGTTTTTTTTTGATTTCTCTAATTTTCTTTCTTTTTATTTTAGATCTTTCAATTATAATTATCCTTGGATCCATAAATGGTGTTTTATTAATGTGGATATTAATCCCTTTAACACTTTTCAGTTATGCAATTCTTCTCAAAGACTGGTATCAATTTTCTTCTGAAGATCCTTTAAGTTATCAGGTTGGGAAATTATATTTTTTTACAAAAGGTTTATTTCAAGGTACAGTGCTAGCGGTTCTAAACTCAATTATAGGTGGTTTATTGATTCCTGAATCAAGTTTTAGGCTATTAGAATCGTATTTTGGAGCATATACCCCGATTTTTTTCTTAGTTTTGATTCCTACTCCTGGAATGATTCTTCTTAGTTTAAAATCCAATGAATATCACAAAATTTACGAATTAATTTTCCAAAACCTAAATGAAAAAGAAAATGACTATGAATATATTGAGATAACAACAAAATTAATAACAACAAAGGATAAATATTCTGAAAATTATAAAGAACAGCTAGAAAAAGTGCGCGAGTCGATTTTTAACCATCTTAAGATAAAATTACCTCAAATAGTTCATTTTTTTGATCCAGAAAAAACTTATAAATTTAATTTAGAGAATCTAGCAGTTTTTCTTACTAAAAGAAAAACAGGGTTACCAGAATAATACTAAATTTCGTCATAGAACCTACCAGCTGGATCTATTGACTTTTCGTTCTAAATAATAATAAACATAAAAGGAATTAAAAAACGATTAATCAGTATCAAAATTAAGAAATGATCCATTAAAATCATTATTTCAAAAAGGATGCTGTTTTGATGGGAAAAAAACGAAAATCAGGTGGAAGAAGTAAAGGAAAAAAAGGTGGGGTAGCTCAGGTTCAATGTTCATCTTGTAATCGAATGATTCCACGAGATAAAGCAAAGCGGAAAACTAGTTACAAAACATTGGTCGATTATGCCATTGGAAAAGAATTAAGACAACAAGGAACACAAATTGAGAGAGTTCCATATGTTCGATATTTTTGTGTATCTTGTGCTATTCATCGTCATCAAGTAAAAATCCGATCAGCGGATGAGCGTAAAAATACTTAATAGTATTTTCCATGCTTCATTTCTCCTAATATTCTTTATTTTAAGAATTCATTCAAGAGTTTCATAAAAAAATATTCTGGCAAGTAAAATGCTATTTTTTGTTTTTCTTAACCATAAATGTAATTTAACATGTCGTTACTGTGGAGAGACTACTCATCCGATTACGAGTATGTCGAATGAAGTTAATTACTCCATTGATGAGCTTATTTCCTTCTTAGCTAAAGATTCCAATCCAATAATAGCGTTTTATGGAGGAGAACCACTTCTAAATTTGTCATTAATGGAAGAAATTATGGATAAAATCCCTGATGCATGTTTTGTGGTTCAAACAAATGGTACGAATTTACATAAGGTCAAATCTACTATTTTAACCAGAATTCATTCGATCCTTGTTAGCATAGATGGTAACCAAAATATCACGGATTACTATAGAGGACAAGGTACATTTCAGAAAATCACTCGAAATATGAGCATCATACGTCAAAAAGGGTTTGATGGGGATTTAATAGCTAGAATGACAATTTCTTCTAAGAGCGATATTTATCGTGATGTCCATGATCTAATATCAATAAAAAATCCAAGTTTTGATCATATTCATTGGCAGCTAGATGTAATTTGGAATGATGAAAATCAATGGGGTGACTTTGAGAAATGGATTAATGAAAGCTATAATCCAGGAATTACAAAATTAATCAACGAATGGGTTGAGGAAATGACTAGAAATAGATCTGTTCAAGGTATTATTCCTTTTTTAGGTATCATGAAGACTCTATTAATAGATACTCCTTCGAAATTAAGATGTGGTGCTGGAATAGATGCTTTTGCGATCCAAACAAATGGAGAAATTTTTGCGTGTCCAGTTTGTCCTGAATTTGAAGAGTTTAAGGTAGGTAATATTCTAGCTGATGAACCAGATGGAATCTATAATAGCCTTCCAGTGATTTCACCTTGCTTGGAATGTGAGATTCTGAAAATATGTGGTGGAAGATGTTTGTTTGCAAATCGTCATAATCTTTGGGGAGAAAGTTTTAAATTAGTATGTAAAACTGTTCAACACTTAATAACAGAATTAAATAGAATTAAACCAAAAATAGAAGAGTTAAGTAGAAGAAATATTATTTCTATCGATTCATTTAATTATCCACAATTTAACAATAGTTGTGAGATCATTCCATAAAGCGAATTATTTAGTAATAAACTCTAAATAATAAAATTTAATTAATAAAAATGCCTGTTAATCTATATTTAGTATTAAAAAATTATCATAATCTACATGGATCCGTAGCTCAGCATGGAAAGAGCGCCTGCCTTCGGAGCAGGATGTCGTGGGTTCAAATCCCCCCGGATCCGTATGCCTTTTTCAACCTAAATTGTTTAAAAAAGAAATACCAGTTTTTTAGAGAATTTTAAAGAAAAAAGATGATTACCCCATATAGGGGTCAGTTTTTTGAATTAAAGCTTGTCATAATATTCTTCAGCCTCAGGTGGAACTGGATTATGGAAACCTTTTCGTTTCCTTGTCTCTAAAACATATTTTCTCGCAAGACTACCACCTTGTTCCTCAGGTTTCATTGGATCGCCAGGAACTTTTTCCCAATGTGAAAAGACCATTTGAGAGAATGCAAATCCTGATGTTTCTGATCTAAGTTCAGTGGTAATACCGAAGGATTCCGTAACTGGGACCTCTGCGAAAATAATGTTTAATGGGGTTCCTTCTCGTCTTGTGGTGTCAATAACTCGTCCTCGTCGTTTGGTTAATACTTTATAGACATTTCCAAGATAAGATTCTGGAACTTGAACTTGTACTTTATAAATTGGCTCGAGTAAAATAGGTTCAGCCATTAGCATCGCACCAAAACAGGCTCGACGGGATACCGGCATAACTTGACCTGCACCTCGATGAACAGGATCCTCGTGTAATTTTACATCTTCTATCATAAATTTTATTCCGTGGAAGGGTTCTCCACATAAAGGACCTTCCTTAGCTGCCCATCGGAATCCCTGTAGAATGTAATCTTGAACTTCTCTTAAATATTGGATACCCTTAGTTGCATCCAAATAAATATTAGGAGAATCCTCTTCAGGTCCCATTCCCCAAATCTTTCTTCCTTCTTTTGAATCCCAACCTGCTTGTTCTCTAAGAATCTGGCCCATTTCTTTTCGATCAGTATATTGATCAATTTGTCCTTTATCAATTAATTTTATTATAACAGGTTCAAGAGGAGCTGCCCGGACCCAAAGTCGGTTATGCTTATTGGGTGACTTGGCTAATGCTTGTTGGTAGGATACAGAATTGACGGATTCTCTAAATACAACGATTGGATCACTTTGCGAAACTTCTATATGTTGTAAATCTTGTAAATCTTTGACAGCAATTTCTAAATGAAGTTCACCTGTTCCTGATAGAAGAAATTCACCTGTTTCCTCATTAATTTTCGTTTTAAGAGAAGGATCTACTAATTCCATAAGTTGAAGTCCTTCAGCAAGCTTTGGAAGTTCGCTTGGATTTTTAACCTCAATTGCTACCGTAACAACAGGTTCAACAGCATATGATAGGGCTTTAAAGGGAATTGTGTTTTCATCAGCTGCAACAGTAGTACTTGCAGTAGCTCCACGAAGTCCTTGTAGAGCTACAATGTTTCCTGCTGGGATAGCTTCAACTTTTTCCGTCTTAGCTCCCATAAGCATTGAAACTTGTTGAACATTTGTAATAAACATTCTTTCTTTTGCACCAGGATGATACCCCGGAAGTAATACAACAATTTTCTGTCCTGCTGTTATTGTCCCTGAAAAAATTCTGCCCATTGCAATGATTCGTTTAGCTTTCCCTGGGATCATCTTTGAAAGGGAAATCATAACAGGACCATCCTTATCACATTCGTTTAAGGATTTTCCTACTTTTGATTCTTTGTCTCCATTCCAGAAACTTTTAAATCGATAAAGTTGAGCTTTTTTCGGAGAAGGGCAAAATTGAATAACCATATCAAGAACTGCTTTTTCTACAGGTAGCCATTTTTCCAAAAGAGATTTTGCCACACGTTTGGGAGGTTCAAGCCAGACAGTGTCATCTAATCGTAAATCAAGTTGTGCAGCGACCTTCTTAAGCGATTCAATGTCACCTGTTTCCGCTTTTTCATAAATCTCATAAGTTGGTTTCAAAACCCCATTTACAAAATTATTTTTAGCCCAAAGATTTGCTATAAGCTTATCTATAGGTTGTCCAGTCTTCTCATGCCAGATTTCTGCTAGAGCTGGGATTGTTAACCCAAATCGATGGATTGCAGACCCAAAAGCTACAGTACCTTGACGGGGGTCGACACGCCATTCTTTCTTAAATTCAGGAGGAGCATAAGTGTCTATTAGTATATTAAATTCATTTATTATTTTCTTGAATTGTTCATAGGCATCTTCAGGGTTCATTCTCATTTCAGTTATTAAACGATCAACTTTGTTAATTATTAAAACTGGTCGAACACGCTCAGCTAGTGCTTGCTGTGTTACTACCTCTGTTTGAACCATTACACCTTCAACTGCATCAACAACTACAAGTGCTCCATCAACTACACGTAACGCTGAAGTCACCTCACCAGAGAAATCAACATGACCAGGTGTATCCTGTAAATTAATGAGATAAGTTTGATTATTGAAGTCATGAACAAGGGAAATTCCTGTAGTTTTAATAGTAATACCCCGTTCTTGTTCATCTTCACGAGTATCTGTTGCACGAGCTTCACCAGCAATTTTTTCTGCTAGCAAGCCAGATGCAGCAAGTAATGAATCAGTAAGAGTACTTTTACCATGGTCAATGTGGGCGATAACCCCAAGATTTCGAACGAAATCTTGATTGTACAAGAGTTTTGAAGCTTCTTCAATAGTAAATTTGTGCATTCTTAACACCTTAAATATAGAATAAAATTTAGAAGTATCATCCTATTATCATGGTTTAATGTTTATTCTCGTTTATTTTTTATCTATCATCGGATGGTATCTCTGTTCCATGAACACCCATATCATTGTACTACTATGACAGGGCGTTTAATAGAGAAATTATCAACCTTTCCTTGAGTTGAATTCAAGTGACAAAATAAATATCAAGTGGCTTTTAAATTGCTCAGCACGTTGGAAAGCCCAATGCCAGCTGATAAGGATAAAGTAAATATAATTCTAAAAGAAATTCAGAACATTCTAAAAAAATATAGACCAAATTCGACCGAATTGATGTTAATAAATCAAAAAATATCTCAAATGACCGCAAGAAATCTGAAAAAACTAGACCAAATTGATCAAAGGATTTCTAATGCTCAATCTACTCAACCTTCATCTAAGAAAGCTCAAAAGGAGTGGCATAAAATAAAAATCGACTAATTGATAATAACATTATTCGTGTGGGAATTTAATGAAGAAATATCTCAATTTTTTAAGATATGGACATTCAAGAATAATAGGGTTGAGTAGTGATGACTGCTAAAATAAAAACAAAGTATTTTTTGCACATTTATGCAGTACCAATCTTATTATTCTTCTTTTATGTATTCTATAAAATTAGAATTATTGGGAGAGAGAATGTTCCAGCAAAAGGTAGAAATAATAATGGTCTAATAATCATGACCAATCACCTATCCCACATTGATGCTTTTTTTGTTGGGTTAGCAGCTTTTCCACGTTTTTACAAACCTTTTTTCTATCCTGCTGATGCTAAACTCTGGAAATTACCCTTTTTTAAACCAATATTAGCAGGTATGAATACAATTCCAATCTTCAAAGGATCCAAGAGCCATGATGTTATAAAATATCATATATTAATTATAAAAAATGGTGGATCAATTTCTTATTTTCCTGAAGGAGCTAGATCAAAAAATGGAAGACTTCAAAAAGGAAAACTTGGTGCTGGATGGATAGCTCACGCAACTAAAGCCTTGGTTATTCCTTGTGCACTTAAAAATACAAATATAGCCATGCCAGTAGGAAAATCATTCACGTTTGGAGGAGGGCCTAAGCGTATAACTTTAATAGCTAAATTTGGACCACCACTTGATTTAAGACGGTTTTATGTCTTACCTAGTTCAAAAGAAACCTCTCAGAAAATTAGTGATTTTATAATGGATGAAATTGCTACTCTTCTAGAAACCATTTAAACCAAAGTTGGATGTTTGAGGTTTAAATTTATTTTATTGGAGAGTCTATTAAAATTGCCTAGGTTTGTTACTAACGATAAAATAGATACTCTTTACGATGCTATGGAAGCACTTGGAATAGATGTTCTGGTTATAACTGATTCAGAAGATCATCGTGAAGTAAATATGAGATATTTAACTGGACATCCAGAAGATGCCAGTTTATTTGTCGATATCAAAAATCGTCAAACAATTTTGGTACCATGGGACTTCCAACTTGCTCAAAAATATGCAGAGGTTGATCAGATTGTTGATGTATCAGAATATAACGGTAGTGTGATTGCAGCTTCTGCTGAGATCATTAAAAGCATTGTTAGCTCTAAGGCAAAGATTGGAGTTCTTAGATCAATCCCTTACTATTTTCTAAAAACGATTGTTGATCAAATAACTGAATCAGAGATAATTTATGATCCTATGAATATTGATAATAAACTCGATGAATTAAGAGCTACAAAATCTCCTGATGAAATCTCTAAGTTTCAAAAATCCTTTCATATAAGTAATCAATTAGTTGATGAGATAGAAAATAATTTGATGATCAAATGGGATAGAAGTTCATTTAGGGAAATTGACTTAGCAGTTTTTGTCGAAAGTCGTATGAGAGAATTAGGAGCAATGGGAGTGGGCTTTGAAACCCTTGTTGCTAGTAGTGCTAGGTCATGGCAAATTCATACTTATCCTCGTGCCCATCCTGAACTCCCCCTATACCGGAAGGGCCTTGCTCTTATCGATTTTGGAGTAGAAGGAGATTGGTTAAGATCCGATGTAACTATACCTTTTATTATGGGTACGAAAACAGATAAAATGAAAATAATTAGTGAAGCTGTTGAAGAAGCACATTATAGCGCAATTGACGCATTAAAAGAATTAACATATCTTCATGAAGTAGCTGACATTGCTGATAATATCATTGAACAAGCTGGTTTTTCAATGCCTCATGCATTAGGTCATGGAATTGGTTTAACTGTTCATGATTCACCAGGAATACGTAAAAAGCCTGTACATGAAGCATTATTAGCAAGCTGGAAAGAAATATATATCGAAAAAGGGATGGTTCTCACAATCGAACCAGGAATATATGAACAGGATGTTGGAGGGTTCCGTTTGGAAAATGATGTTATAATAACATCTAAAGGGCCAGAAGTAGTAACTAATTCACGAACTATCACTATTGACTTTTAAAAAATAATCATTTCCAATTATCTTTCCAATTTCATTCGTAAACATTAAAGAGAGTTTCCAGTTCCGTTCAAAAGTTACTCCTCCCAAAATTACTTTTAATCCCAATTTTTTACCATAATTTACCATCTGTTTTTGTTTATCTGATAGAGAGTAGTTGAATGGTGACAAAGCATTAGCTGATGTTCTAGACTTCACTTCGATAATAAAGCCATCTAGTTCCTCGATCCATTTCGCATGGTGAAAAAACCGATTTAATCCTCTTAATTTATGAAAATAGTTGATAATAATCTCATTTAAAGAAATATAGGTCTGATTTTCTTTAGGAATAGGTCCAATACCAAAAAAGTCCATTGTTTGTTCATAATCCTTTAAAAATTGGACGAATTCCCCTGAAATTGCATTATCATCTAGGATTTTTATGGCTTTGGTTGGTCTGATAACAAGAATAGGAAAATTTGTCAGAAGGGTATAACGGACGAATTCCTCTGAAATTAATCCTCGTAGCTTGGTATTTGAACCTTTTTCAATGTTATAAGTCCACAACTTAATCACTAAAATATATATAATCCTTTATTTAAGTATAATTTAATTATAAGGAAATAATAGAGATGCTTCCAGTTGAGATTTTTACTTTCTTTGAATTTGAGGTCTTAAGTACTAATTCTCCATGTCTTGTAATATCCAATGCCTCGCCTATTATTTCTTGATTAGCTATATGAGCAGAAACTTGTTTTCCAAGAATATTGTTTGATTTTTTCCAGTTCTCAAGGATTGGATCAACCCCTTTAACTTGTAATAGATCAATATAAAATTCAATTTTGTACATAATTTCTCTTAATAAATCAAGAACATTAACTTCTCGCTTCAATTCCTCTAAGATTGATGAAATACCATCTCTCAAGGCAGATGAAAACTGATCTATATGATTATTAGCATTAATACCAATTCCAAGCAAGATATAATTAATTATATTCTGTGTAAGGCTACTTTCAACAAGAATCCCCCCAATTTTTTTAAAAGTCTTGTTAATCAATATATCATTTGGCCATTTTAAAAATAAATCTAAACCAAGAGATTTCAATGTATTTTCAACAGCTATAGAAGTCAAAATTGGAAAAATCCCAATAAATTCATGATTAATAGTAGGTTGAAATACTGAAGTAAACCATAATCCATTACGAGGCGATTCCCAGCGTCTACCATATTGACCTAAACCAGTTGTTTGAGTATTAGCTAAAATAATAAACCCTGGTTTTTCATAATTTAAAAATGCTTTTGCAATTAAATTTGTTGAACTAACAACATCAAATTTAAAAACATAGGGGCATAAAGAAGAATTTATACGGAACTTATTGATGGGTTCATCCATCTTTTTCCCCTAAATCAATATTAATCCTATCTGAAGAAGTTCTTTCCTTTATAAATAACAAGAGTAAAGAGTGCAATAAGCGAAAGACCTAAAGTCGTTGCAGTTAGAAATTGTTGTTGAGGATCAAGTCCTTGAAATTCTAATGGAAAAAAAGGTTGAAGCATAAAAAAGACAAAATAGCCAATGAAATAAAGTATTGTAAGAATTATTGAAGTAGTTGTAACTCTTTTATATGAAGGTATAACATTTGTATCCCAATCTTCAGCAATAGAACAGGCTAATGATGTTAGGATTATACTCACACCAATAACTGTACCCGTAAGCGCAAAAAAATTGGTAACTGGATCATAATTAAGATTAACTAATGAAAAATATACAAGTGGTATTTGGATAAAGAAAGAAATTCCTAGAGATGCAATTATTAAACCTAATCCTTCCAAACGAATCCAAGAAAATTGAACAGTGGTATTCACGCTATTCACCAAATTTAACGTCGTTTAAATGTGATAGTACTTTCTCGCTGTGTTTGTATAAGCTGTTTTAACAGATTCTTCAATTGAGCATCAGTGATTTTTTCTGAAATTCTTCTAGTTGAGGCCAATTGAATCAATTGATTTTCTAATGTTGTTGCATATTCGGGTTTTGCCAATTTAATATTCGCAAGCCTTTCTCGGGCTTCATTTGTCAATATACCTTTTAATATAAGTTGACGTTGTTGTTCGATCTGGCGTTGTTGTTCTTCTTGCTGCGCTTGAGCAATTTGATCTCCTTGGAGTTGTGCAGCTCTTTTTTTTCTGAGTTCAGCAAGTTCTGGGTCTTCTTCAGCCAATTGGATAAACTCTCCATAAATGATATCCCATTATACTTCCTAAAACTTTAGGATTATAAAATCTTATAAGTTTAAATCTACAATCATTTGATTTTTGGTTTTTATAATAAAAAGGTTTTTGCTCATTTTTCAATTCCTATAGAAAACTAGGAAATAAAAATCACCTAGTATATTGCAAGTTCAGGAAAATCTTCTTTTATTTTAAATGCAATTGCATCTACAAAACTTCTTCCTTCTGGAGTCACAATTCTTCCTTCTCCCGCTACAAGTGTAACATATCCTGCTTTCTCTAGCTGATGGATAGCGTGTCGTATAATAGCACCTGAACCACCAAACGTCTTCTCAGGTTTGCTTCCACGGTTTTTACGACCACCATACATCTTTCTTAGATGAATGATCCCTATAGGCCCTTTCATGTAGATTTTTCTAAGTATTGAAGCTACACGAACATACCACCAATCTTTTCGTTGTTCTGGGGCATTATCTTTAGTAACACTTAATTTAACATAGTCTGCCCATTTAGGAGGGGTAAAAATTTCATTTTTTTCTTTAATTTCCTCTGAAATAGCCTCAATAAGGAGCTTACTAGGAACCATTTGTGCAGTAACCATTATTAATTCTCCACTAATTTTATATCAGATTATAAAGATTTTAAAGGTTTTAATTTAATCTTTGAATCGTTATAACTCTTATGCTAACGATTTTATTCTGATTTTTAGTTATTATTGGTTAATTAGAGAGAGAATTTCTAAGAAGAAAAGACAAAAAAGATTATCATTGTTTCCCTCTTTTTTGAAAATTCAGTAATTTAATTAATTAACTCGACTAAATCACTAGTTAGAAAAATCGAGGATCGCTCAATGTCTACTAAAATTAAATATATTGTTTTTTATATCTTCTTATTTCTTATGTTTATTGGCAGTGCAATAATTAATGTATCAGCTAATAACTCGATTGAAGAACGCGAAATAATAGTATTATTTGATGAAGCTCATAAACAGTTTTTTAATCGGAGTTATTATAGAACTGCTATTAGTGATATTAATTCATCAGATGTACACGTAATATTTAACTCACAGAGGATAAATAAAACAACATTTGATGGAGTGGACATATTTGTCTCAACAAATCCTGGATTGTCTTTCACGTCTACAGAACGATATTACATAAGTGAATTTTTAAAACGAGGGAAATCCCTCCTATTTCTCTCTAATCCCTTAGTTGAAGAAAATTCCACTCTCAATGGTCGTGGAGATTTATTTAACGATGTCCTAAGTGATCCAGAGTTAGAAACAGTGAGTCGATTCTGGACACGAACTGAAGATTTAACTTCGTTTAAAAGACCTGATGTAGTAGAAAATGAATTTGTTAACGCTGGTAAGCGTAATTTTCTTGTTATAAGTATAAATAGCTCTGATCATGAGATATTATATGAAAATAACAATAATATATCTTCTATAATAACTTATACATGTTCTTTAAGAAATTCAAGAGAAAATATCATTAGAGCTCCTTCCCAAGCCTATGCTAAGACAGTATTTGATGAAATTCATTCATACGCTTCAAATATAGTTATTTTTGGTACTTCAGGTGAGTCAGATTATGGAGCACATATACTACTTGGTGGATCCAGTATTATGTTTAGTGATTTAAATGACACTTCACTTGAAAAAACATGGTATCAGTCAGCTGATAACTCCTTACTTTGGAAAAATATTTTTTCATGGCTAGCTGAAGTCACTGTTGAAGCAGAACTACCTTTGATCTTAACAGAACAAGTAATATTAGCAATTGTGGTATTATTTGGGGCAGCCATTCTTTTAACAGCCTTTGGATCTATTTTTTATACTATAGGTTCTGGAAGAAAAACGAAAATTATAAAAGTTGAACAAGTATTATCAAAAACTCCCATAATTGAAGAAAAAGAATCTCCGGAATTAACAGGAGCAGAAAAAGTTTCCAAACGGAAAAGAAGATTCCAACAGATGCAAAGAAAGAGTCCAAGAGGAAAGAAATAGAAGGAATGCATTGTGGGAAGAAAAAGAAAAAGAATTGTAAGAACAAGACCAATCCCAACATTACCTACAGTATTTGATTGCCCAATATGTGGGGGGGCGAACTCGATACATATCGATATAGATCGTAAAATTCGGATTGCGGTAATTCAATGCGGCAAATGTAGTGCTCAAGCTACACGCCCGATTCGTCCTATAGAAGAAAAAGTCGATGTGTTCGGAGATTGGTTGGACGAGCTTCTTGAAGCAGCTGAGGGCAATAATTAGTCATCTAAAAGATTCCGAAATTAATTGGGTAAAAATAATGGATCAAGAGACTAAAAGAAAAATTGTACATATTTCAATGGGATTTTGGACAATTGCTATGGTAGTATTTCCTAGAGTACTTGCTATCCTGGTGATATTAGCTGCCCTATTTTTCGTCTTGATTTTAGCTCGTCCCAAAGTGTGGAAAGTCGCATTTGACTCCATGGCATCCAGAGAGGATGAAAAAAAAGCAGGTTTTCTAAAAGGCCCATTACTCTATGTTATAATGGCATTAATTTCTTTTATTTTTCTTGATCTTCGTGTTGCAGCAACAGTTTTTGCAATGATGGCATTTGGTGACGGTTTAGCAAATGTAATAGGATCACGATATGGTCGACATCGATTCACAAGATTAAATAATAGAAGTTTTGAAGGCTTTCTTACCTTTATTGTATTCGCTTTTCTTAGTGGAGTCCTAGTTTTCTTTTTAGTTTCTTTTAATCCAGATCCGTATCCTTGGTTTAAGATCTTTAGGATTAAAGAAAATATTCATGATTTTCAAGTGATTGTAATTATTTTAGGAGTCTCTATTATTGCTGCTTTAACTGAGCTAATCTCTAAAGGTATTCTTAATGATAATGTAACTGTACCCCTTGTAACAGGTTTCTTGCTTACATTGTGTTTTGCTGTATGATTATGAAAAATAATTACTTTATTACAATAACAGGCAGGCCTAATTCGGGTAAAAGCTCATTAATCAATTATTTAAGTCATTCAAAGCAATCTATTGGGAAATATGCAGGAACTACGGTCAGAATTTCTCCTATTCCATTGGTAAGGAATCTTCACTTAGTAGATTTCCCTGGTTTTGGTAGAATAATGAAAAGATCTAAGAAAGAGGAAAATCAAATAAAAGATGACATTATTCTATTTTTAGAAAAACCTCCAGGGAAAATACTTTTTCCAGTTCATATTATCGATAGCTCTACATTTTATAAGATGGTTGAAAGTCTAGAAAAGAAGGGAATAATCCCAATCGATATTGAAATGATTACTTTTTTAGCTGAAGTGACAAGAACTTCTCCTTTTATTGTTTTTAATAAGGCTGACAAAGTTTCTGAACAACAACAAAATGAAAATTTAATCATTATGGAAAAATATCATCTTCCAGAAACGAGGTTGTATGAAATTTCTTTGAAAACAAAACAAGGGTGTTCCTTGTTAAAGAAAGACATTAAAAAAAGTGTTATAGATATTTTAGGGAAGAAATACCAACAATGGGACTAAAAATTTTTTAGTTATAGTGATAAAATTAAAATTATGATTATATAAAGTAAATGGACAATATTCTAATAATTTCTTAAAATGAATTATAATCCAGAAACTTTGAAAAAGCAAAATATCGATTATGTTTAGATCACATGGTGTTGAAAATGAGTAATGTTGAGGACTTAATTCAAAGGGTAATTCAGCAAACAAATTTGTCTCGTGCAGATATTATAAAAATGATTGAGGAGAAAAAGAAGGAATTACTCTTTGTAAATGATATAGCAGCAATTCATATCTTAGCTAAAGATTTGGGTGTACCCTTAAAAAAACCTGAACTAAAAAAAGCCCCATCCTTAACAATAAAAAAATTAAAGAGTATGGATGCAGGTCTAACTGGAATTAATATAACAGGGGTAGTATTTCGGGTTTATAATCCATTTGAATTTCAACGTGAGGGAAATAAAGGAATATTTACACCAATCATGTTACATGATGGGACTGATAGAATTAAAGTTCTGTTGTGGGGGAATATGTCTCGTTACATTACAGATAAAAGAGTAGAACGTGGAACTATTATTACTATTAAACAAGCTTATACAAGAATGGGAAGGAATGGACAGTTAGAGGTGCATTTAGGGGATCGTGGATTACTCGAAATTGATACAGAAATTGACAACTCAAAATTTCCAGACCCAGAGGATGAAATTGTAGAACTAGATAAATTAGATAATGAAATGGAGGAAATAGATACACGAGGAATAGTTGTTAAAATTGGAACACGAAGAGTTTTTAATAGAAAAGATAATACTCAAGGATCAGTGACAAATGTAACTTTGAAAGGAAAAGCAAAGCTCATAAGAATGGCTTTCTGGGATAGTCGATCAGAAACACCATTTGATTTTTTAAGGGGAGATAAGGTACTTATTCAAGGAGCAAGAGTAAGTATCAATAGAGATGGTAATCCTGAGCTTCATGCTACTAGAACAACATCTATAACTAAAGAAGGACATGAAGTTTTACCTGAAATTGAAGAGAAAAGAATAATACAAGAAGATCTTAGTTATCAAACTCCTGTGATAAAAAAAATAAAAGAATTAAGTGATAGAGATGAATTAGTTACATTAGTTTCTCGAAAAGGGCCAGTTGAAGAAGAAAAGGAATTTAAACGAGCAGATGGAACCCAAGGCACATTAAAAAGAGCTTTAATATTTGATGAAACAGGAATAATCCCTTTAGTGATTTGGGGAGATAAGATTGTATCTTTTGATTCGCTTGATGATGGTCCAATTGAAATTAAAGGTTTAAAGGTCATTATTTCCCGATATCAGAACCTAGAAGTCCATACAACTAATTTTACTGAATTTAATCAATTAGATACTTCCACAATAGGTGATGAACCTCCTCTTATAGATATTCAAGATTTAACATCCCAATTTAATCTAGTAGCTGTTCAAGGAGTTGTTTTAGAAATAAGTGAGATAAGGGAATTCAATCGTACTGATGGATCCACAGGTAAAGTAGCATCAATGACGATTCAAGATACTAGTGATGAGCTTCGTATTGTTGCGTGGGATGAAAATGTAGAAAAATTAGAAAATATTAGAGAAAAAGATTTGAAATATGTTAAAATTTTCTTTGGAAGAGTAAGAGAACAAAATGAGGGAATTGAATTACATTTAACACACCTCAGTCATATTCGATCTTCTTCAAGAATACCTGTTTCACTTCGTAACATAGAACTCGGTAATCAAGGAGATAAAGACTCTGAAATTAAAAAATCGGTTATAGGAGAATTTAATTATATTAAAAAGCAATTATCAGAACTATCTGAATCAGAGGATGGAACTTTAATAGAAGTTATAGGGAAAATGGTACGTGTTTTTCAAACTACTCCGTATTATTACTCATGTGGGGAATGTTGGAAGAAAGCTGAAAACAAATCCGATGGTTGGTACTGCCCTCAACATGGAAAGACTGAAACACAATTACGTATGAGGCTAACAGGAATACTTGACGATGGTACTGGGACAATTCGGGTCACATTTTTTGGAATATCTGCTGAGATAATTACAGGAATGTCAAATAAAAGTCTTAAAGTATTATTAGAAAAAGGATCATCGGAAGATCAAATCTTTGAAGCTGTCCAGAAAGAAGTAGAAGGAAAAACAGTTTTAATTCAAGGACGGGTTCAAATCCAAACTCAAGAATATCTAGGGGAAACTATGAATCAACAAGAATTATTTGTGAATCGAATAAATATACCCGATCCAAAGGTTCTCACTAATGAATTGTTGATGGAACTACAAAAAACTTAACTTGAAGTTTACAGAGAAATGTATTCATTAAAAAAGGTTATTTAACAAAATAGAAACATTTTTTTGTAAATAATAACACCATCAAACATAAGGGATGTAGTCTAGCTTGGTTTTACTTGAATTTTTGTAAAGTTCAAGGACTAAATGATTCCTGATTTGGGATCAGGCGATCGTGGGTTCAAATCCCGCCATCCCTATATTAAATTTTACTTTAAAATATTTTTAGTATTTATTTGTAATTATAGTCCTTTAATATAGTGATAATCTCCGATAAAGGTGCTGTAGTTTTAATTGAAGATCCAGAAAAATGAGTTCTACTACATCTAAAACCTTTATTTTTTAATAAATTCATTATTTGAGTAATAGGTGGCAATCGTGAATTAATTTGATCCGCAATATTAGGTATATGGAATGACCAAGGAACTGGAATTTGAATTTCTTCTTCAATTCGTTTAATCAGTTTTTTTAAGAGATAATTAGTTCCTAAGTTTGATAGATGTGGATCATTTAAAATTTTAGTAATATAATTTGCATCGTGGAGTAATCCAAGATAAATTGGGCCTATACTATAACTATCTGTGGAGTTACAACTTGAACAGGTATTGATTTTTCCGATGGTTGAAGAATAGATTGTGTGACATTTTTTGCATTGTATAATAAATCCAGTTTCCGATATAATCTTTTTAACTCCTCTATATCGAACAAAAAAGACACGAATAAAATGTCTATGGTAGAAGGTTAAGATTGGTATTAATGTTTGATTGTGAATTAATGCTATACGTTGAATTCCTGCAATGAGAGCTCTGGCAGCAATTTCGTGAATATTTCCTATTCGGATGTCAAAATGACTTAATCCATATTTTGCATATAGTGCTTTAGGATAAACTCCAGCTAAATTAGCTAGATCAGTTGCAGTTAAAGCAATTAAACCCTTGAAATTTAATATTTTAATAGCATTTTGAACAAAAGGAATAGGACTTCCATATGGGTCAATGTCTATATAATCAAAAATCTCTCTTTCTTGATTTAAGTGCTGAAGGAATTGATTTGCCTCCATATTAAATAACTGAATTGATTTTCGGGATTTTTGAGGTAATAGGGAGATATTTTGCTGAAATATAGCCAGTGCTTTGGGATTTAAATCATTACTAAATAGATTTGAGTTTAGGATTTCTTGATTGTATCGACAACTACGAACTCCTATTCCACATAAAGGTTCACAAATTTTTATAGAATCAACAGCGTGAATAATTTGGTATGCACGAAGCATTAAAATAGATATATCGCGATTTATTTCCTGATAAGAATTAAAAAATACTTCATCTGACTTGTTTGGAGCATTACCTTTTATCGATGAGACTGGAACTAAATATTCTCTTCTCCCCTCTTCAATGTGAATAAGTTCCATTTGATTTCCCAATTTAAGAGTTTATTCTTTGACAAGAAATTCAATCTGGTATAGTTCCTTAAGTATTTTCTTACCTCGTACAGCTACAATGTATGTTTCTGCACTTTGTTTACGGGAAGTTGGTGGTTTATAGATTGAAACATTTTCAAAAAATAATTTAATTTTGTCTAAAAGACTCTTTGACAATTCTCCTTGGAAAATTTTTGTAACAAATTTCTTTGCACAGAAATAATTCGATATACCTAAAGCTACCTCTGTTAACCAAATTTGACGTGCATGATCAATTTCCCAGCTCCCTGAAACATCGGGTGAACAATCAGCTAGGACAACAATCTCCTTTATTTCTGGATTAAAATTAGATACTTGAGATTGTAATTCTTGAATTGTGGAGAATTTAGTAATGTCACCTTTTATAATTCCCGTAATTCCAGGAAAAGGTTTTACACGAGCTAGATCAACAAGAAAAATAGATGCGCAACCATTGGTTCTATCACGAGCAACTTGAGAAAATCCTCCAGGAGCTCCACATAAATCGATAATTATCTGATTCTTAGAAAATATTTTAAATTTTGTATCCAATGCCTGGAGTTTATAGACTGCACGACTTCGATATCCCTCTTTTTTCGCTTTCTTTGTGAAAATATCCCTTTTTTTTCTCACGTTCTGTCTCACTCTATTTGAGTATAATTAATAGGATTACCGGCGTCGTTTTGGCCTAAATTCCGTAGATTCGTGACCTGATTTGGGTTTTGTTATTACATGAGGTCTAATTTTTGGTTTTTTCGCTTCTTTTATAATTTCCTTTTTCTGTTTCTCTAAAGCAGGTCGGATGATATTTTTAACTGTCTTTCCTATGTTAATAAGGAGTTGTTGTTTTGGTTCCTTATTTTCGATCAAAATTAAGCCCTTAGGATTCCACCATTGTCTTGGATAAGCTGAATCTTTTTTTAATTCATATTTATAATCCATCTTTTCTGCAGCGAGTTTTATTTCAATAAGAGTAGGATTTTCGATTGCCAATGAAAGCGGAAGACGTCTTCCTTCTTTACGAGTGAGAGATTGGTCAAAATATTCGGGATAAACAAAGTAATGAGAATTATCACGTCTCAATAAAAAATGAATCTCCTTTTATGCCTTAAAGTATTGATAATTTTCCTTTAAAAATATCATTTATGGATGATATATTTTTTTTTTCTCTTTCATTGAATAAAGAGGAAGGTAATTCAATAAAATCTAATTTCCATAAAATTAGGGATAAATTACTTATAACAGATTAATCTGGAAAGATTACTCATTTCTAAATTATAAATGTCATGTTTTTCATGGATTTTGGTACTTAGTTTGTTAATAACTTTTAATTGTATTAAATTAAAAGAAAATCAAGAATAATATATTTTGATAGGCTGGTGAAATTAATGACAGATGAAGAGGTAAAGAATGTTCATATGAGGAGTCCAATAACTGTCATATTAGGTCATGTAGATTCAGGAAAAACTAGTTTACTTGATAAAGTTCGAGGAACAGCTGTTCAATCACGAGAGTCAGGAGGAATAACACAACATATAGGAGCTAGTTTTTTTCCAATTGAAACTGTATATTCATTATGTAGTACCCTTATAAGTAAGAGTCAAAAGAAATTACAAATCCCTGGAATTTTGATAATTGATACTCCTGGTCATTCTTCATTTATGAATTTAAGGCAAAGAGGAGCAAGTGTAGCTAATTTTGCTATTTTAGTTATTGATGTAAGAAGAGGAATACAACCTCAAACAGTAGAGTCACTCCGTATCCTCGTAAAGCAAAAAGTCCCTTTTGTAATAGCTGCAAATAAAATTGACCGCTTATCTGGCTGGAAAAGTTATCCTAATGAACTTCTTTCGCGATCTATCTCTAAACAATCATCAATGGCCCAAGAAGCATTACAAAATGTGATATATGATATTATGGGGGAATTGAGTCATTTTAAACTCCAAGCTGAGAGATTCGACAAGATAAAATCATTTGCAAAACATATAGCAGTGATTCCTACATCAGCAATAACTGGTGAAGGCATTCCTGAACTTTTTTTAGTACTTTCTACTCTAACTGAACAATATTTAAAACAACAACTTCAATTACATCTTACAAAAGGAAAAGGAGTTGTTTTAGAGGTTAAGAAAGAAATAGGTCTTGGAACAACTTTAGATGTAAT
Source organism: Candidatus Hodarchaeum mangrovi (assembly GCA_016839515.1). GTDB lineage: Archaea > Asgardarchaeota > Heimdallarchaeia > Hodarchaeales > Hodarchaeaceae > Hodarchaeum > Hodarchaeum mangrovi. Next base: position 48,060 of record JAEOUE010000209.1, on the reverse strand, counting down.
ACTTTTTGATGGCATAATTCATCAAAACTCTAAAATTGTGATTGCTGGAGCAAATGGCCCCATTTCCACCTATATTAGAGCCATTCTTCTTCCTAAAGAGTTAGATGAAATTCGAGACCCAAGAAATAGATTTACTCATGTTGATCAAGCAGTAGCTGCTATTGGTGTCAAAATTGTCGCACCTAATATAGATGAAGCAATTGCAGGGTCATCTCTTTATGTTGTAGATGAAAATACTGAAGAGGAAGCGATTCAGCATATCAAAGATGAACTAGCTAGCATATTGATAGAAACCGATAAAGCAGGTGTTATTGTAAAAGCTGATACCTTAGGATCACTAGAAGCTCTTGTCAATTTTTTAAAAGATTCTAATATCCAAATTAGATTTGCTTCAGTAGGTGACATTAGCAAAAAAGATGTTTATCAGGCTTCATTATCAAAAGAAAAAAATGAGGCTTATGGAATTATTCTTGGATTTCGTATCAAACTTTTACAAGATGCAAGTGAAGAAGCAAAACGAATCCATATTCCTGTAATTCAAGATGATATTATTTATCGTTTAGGAGAAGAATATGATAATTTCAGATTATCTATTCAAGAACGGTTACAAAAAGAAGCGTTGAAAGATCTTAAACGCCCTGCTAAGATAAAAGTTCTTCCATATGTGTTTCATCAATCTAATCCTTGCATTATAGGAGTGGAAATCGCTTCAGGATTACTTACACCACAAATGTACCTAATAAATAGGGAGAACAAGAGAATTGGACTTATACTACAGATACAAGACAAAGGAATAAATATACAAGAAGCTAAAGTAGGCGATCAAGTTGCAATGAGTATAAAAGGGCCTACTGCTGGACGTCAAATAAAAGAAGGGGATGAACTTTGGGTTGATGTTCCTGAACCTGATGTGAGAAGAATGATTGCAGAAAAAATGATTTCAGGGACTGAAATGGATGCTTTGACTGAATTAATCGAAATAAAGAAACGTACCGTTAATAAATATTGGGCTGTCTAGTAATATTTTTCACAAATATTATACTTACAGATTCCATCATAAATCACATAGTAGAACAAATCTAACATTTTTGTAGATAAGGAGAAGCCCTAATCAAAAGTATAATAACTATTAAGAATCGTTAACTTAAATTCCTCTATAACGTTTAGAACTTATTAACAAATGTGAAATAAATAACTAGGTTTATTTACGCTTATTAATCTGTTCAATCTACAAGTGATGAAAAAATGGTTCGTTTTCAATTGAATTTAGCCGATAGCAAACAAAGCTATAAGAAAGAAATTGATGCAGATAGTATGACTCGTCACCTAATTGGTAAAAAGATCGGTGATGAAATTGATGGAAGTTTAATTGGATTTGACGGCTATAAACTGAAAATTACAGGAGGTTCCGATCAATCTGGATTTCCAATGGCTTCGGGGGTGGAAGGTGGATCCCCGAAACGAATTTTGATAGGCCATAGAGCAGTTGGATATAAACCCAAACGTAAAGGAAGAAGAAGACGAAAACGAGTTCGTGGTAGCCTGATTTCAGAAGATATCTATCAAATCAACCTAAAAATAGAAGAAAAGACAAGTAAAGCAAAAGCTATTGAAGAGTTGCTTTAACTTATATTTGAGGTTTCTTATGCCAGCTAGAAAAAAGCGATCAACAGCTAAGAAGAAAACAGCTACAACTGAATCCATTAGTGCTGATAAAGCTGAAAAAGATTCGGAAAAACTTGTTGTTAATCAAGCAGAAGTTTCTATAGGTATGATAGGACATGTTGATCATGGAAAATCAACACTGACTCAAGCTTTAACAGGAAAGTTCCCCGATACTCACAGTGAAGAAATTCGTCGTGGAATTTCAATTCGCCTTGGTTACGCTGAGTGTGAATTTCGAGAATGTCCAAATTGTGAAAGTCCGCAAAAGTATTCAACAGCAAAGATTTGTCCAGTATGTGGCAAAGAAACAATTTTATTACGAAGAGTAGCTTTTGTTGATGCACCAGGCCATGAAGTTCTAATGGCAACCATGTTATCGGGAGCAAGCATCATGGATGGGGCTCTTCTTGTAGTTGCTGCAAATGAAAGGGTTCCAATGCCTCAAACCCGAGAACATCTAGCTGCAATGGACATCATTGGAATGGAAAATGTAATAGTCTGTCAGAACAAGATTGAACTTGTTTCTGAAAAAGATGCTCTAATAAATTATAAAGATCTTAAGACATTTATTTCAAATACCTCTGCCAAAGAAAGTCCAATCATTCCGATTAGTGCGATCCATAAATCAAATATTGATCTACTAATTCAAAACATCCAAGAGAAAATTCCTACTCCTAAGCGAGATGGATCATTAGCACCTCAGATGCTTGTAGCACGCTCTTTTGATATAAATAAACCTGGTCAAGCTCCAAGTGGATTGAAAGGTGGTGTTGTCGGAGGAAGTATAATCCAAGGTAAATTTTCTGTTAATGATGAGGTTGAGATTCGTCCTGGGTATCGAAGGGGAAACAAATGGCAATTAATTAAAACGAAAATTACCAGCTTAAGGAGTGGATTTGGAGAATTAGAAACAGCACTACCTGGAGGATTAATTGGACTTGGAACACTTTTAGATCCAGCTCTAACTAAGAGTGATACCTTGGTTGGACAAGTGGTAGGATATCCAGATCAGCTTCCTCCAATATGGGATACACTCGAATTTAATGCAACATTAATGGAGCGTGTAGTAGGAAGCGAGACACAGTCCATAGTTCAAAACATAGAACCTAATGAAAATTTAATGTTAAGTGTAGGAACGGCAAAAACGGTTGGGAAAGTCATAAAGTCATCTAAAAAAGGTGTACATATCGAACTGCGTATACCAGTTTGCTCGGATTTAGGCACAAGAATTGCCATAAGTCGAATGATAGATAGACGATGGCGATTAATCGGTTGGGGATTAATTAATGGAGGCAAGGAATTACGGATGAATTAATAAATTCCTCAAATGGAGAAAATTTCCTTCCTATATTTCTTGATACTAATTTCTTAATGGCATTAGGACAGTTTACAAATTTTAATATATCATCTGAATTAGATAGAGTTATTCCTAGATCAAGACAATTAATAGTATTAGAGCCAATTTTTCAAGAAATTCAGAAGCTTTACGAAACTGGGAATCCAAAAACAAAAATTGAAGCAAAATTAGCCTTGGATTTTGTAGAAAAGTATTGTATAATACGTTCATCTCCTTTCAAGCATCGAAACGTTGATTTCATTTTATTATTCAATTCTGAAAAAGAAAATGGGATTATTGCCACTAATGATAATCGTTTGAAGAAGATGGCTAGAAATAAACAGATTAAAACCCTTTATATCCGAAATAAACGCATATTAGAGCTTCGTTGAGTAATAGATAATGATATTGAATCAAAATCGAATAATTCCCATCTTTAAGGATGATAAATAATTAATCAAATTGAATGAAACAAATTTAAATTCATCTAAAATCGGGAATATTAGAAGCAAAACATGCTTTTTTGTCTAATAGACCAATGTTCTATTATTTTGAGTCTAAAGGACAAATTAAAATCATGTAAAAGGTTCTTTGTACATATTCAGAGGTCGAAATAAATTTATAAAAGTTTTCAGTTGAGATATATAAGATTTATTGCCGCTGTGGCTTAGTTGGTAGAGCGACAGACTTGTAAGATATTAATATTCTCTTATATCCTTGAGATCTGTTGGTCGGGGGTTCAAGTCCCCCCAGCGGCTTATTAGTCTTGAATATAGGAAAAAAGAGATGAAAACCATGAAAGATTCAAATCTAACCACTTCTTGGAATTATTTAGATAAAGGTCATTGTGCATTTAAATCCTCCTCCAGTGGAAACAAAATTAGATGCAATCATTTATTTACAGTTACTGGTGTTCATACATTAACTGATTGTCCTCTTGTTCAACCAAAATACATTTCATTCCAACAGCAAGAAGGAATTGTTTACCTAATTGAAAAAAATCCTGATGCAGCACCAGCATCAATGTGGGGGTTCACTGAACTTCCTATTGATCGTGAAAAAGCTAAAAAAGTTGTTGAGAAGGTTTTAAAGAACATTAATGAAGAATTACATGATGCAATTTGGAGAAAATTTGAACAGCGGTTTGATGTTGCAAAAATAATTCAAACATCAAAGGAATTAGAGGAAGAAGAAGATTCCTAAAAGATATAATGAATTTTTTAGTAGTAATAGTATAACGGGCGTTATGATGAAACCTGACAAGGATGAGTTCTTCAATGAATTATTATAGTTACTCTGACACGCTCGTTATTTTCATCTCTTATTGTTAAAAATTTATAGCTTCCATCCTTAAATTTACCTGATTAGTAGTTTCAGTAGTGAATCGGACAATTACTTTCAATTTAAACAGTAAATCGGTTGATATTGAATACTTGTAAGTAAGACTTGAATGATTACTATTCACAAAGCTTCTCAAGACATTCAAAAGCTACTAAGATTTGTTCTAAATTTGTGAAATAAATATTATTTATCCCTACAAGCTAACCAAGTAAAATAATGAATATAAGATACTAGATGTCAAAATCGCTTAAATCCAATATTAACTAATAATTATTTAATTATAAATCAAGAAAAGAATTCAGGAATGACACTTGCTATGAATGGTCTAGCTTCTCTAGTGAGTAAACAAGTAATTTTAATACGTCCAGGGGGAGAATTAGGGATAAAAAGTCGTCGAACGCGCAAACGAATGATTTCAAACCTTAAAAAGACCCTGAAAGAATATAGTAGTATCAATCAAGGATTTAAGATTTTTGAATATCGAGATCGATTGATATTGGAATTAGATGATGATTCCTACATCAATGAATATGCGGAGTCGATCAGTAAAACTATCAGCGGAATTTCTTCTTTAAGTATCGCTTTTGTAGGATCTTCAAATGAAAAGGACCTCCTAAACTTTGGGTTAACATTTTCTAAAGAGATTATTGATGCAGAAGGGAGTTTTGCAGTACGTGTAAATAGGGAAGGTAACCATCCATATAATTCACTCGAAATTGCTTCTAAATTAGGAGCATTGATTAAAACGAACATCCCTAACCTTAAAGTAGATCTAGCTAATCCTGATTATAAAATTTATTTGGATATTCGTGGTGATTTTGTATTATATTATACAAAGCGAATTATAGGAATTGATGGAATTCCTACCAAATCTCAAGGTAAATCTTTGGCAATTATTAGACCAAACACGAGTTCACTTTTTGCCGCTTGGTTGATGAAGAAACGAGGAGTTGAAGTCATTCCATTATTCTTCAAAACTGATAAAGAGAATTATATAGATTATATGCATTTAATTATGAAAGAATATTTTCCTAATCCATATCTTATAGATATTTCCAAGTTCTTAAGTGAAAATCAATCAGAATTTGAACTTTGCTTACTATGTCAATTTTTTTGCGAAAAATATGCTGAAAAAATTGCGCACAGAGAAAACCTTATGACAATTATATCTCCAACATGCTTTAATTGTAAGAATGAAATAATGAATCTTAAGGCACTAACTTTTTTAGAGAAAAATCTTGAGGTTTCCGTGATTCGACCAATTCAAATGCATTATTTTGGAGATAAATCTCTATTTCAAGAAATTGATGCTTTACCTTGTTGTACCTACAAGAATAAGATCGAGATAATAAAATCGAACGATAAACCGTACGAAATAAACATCAATTCCTATCTAGAGCAATAATGGTTAAACTCCAATTATTTCATGATAATAGGACCATTAGGAGACATTTCACCAAATATAAATCCTTGAAACCGATATATTTTGGTCTTCATGTCCCTCCAAGAATGAGATGGAAGTCCCGCTTTTAAACAAACATGATTTAAATATTGTAGAAGATCCCATTTTTGTTCTACAGGTACTTGTGGTAATAATAAACCGCGTTGGTATAATGACCTCTGGGCAATTAAACCATGCTTACCAATTATAATGTGATTTTTGTATTCATCTGAATTGGTAACTTTGATTAGTTCGGGGACTGTAAGAATTGTTACCTCAATAGTTATTTGACCCATTTCATCCATAGTTACAACAGGAAATCGAGGATCGTTAATAGCTGCATCAATTGCGCTTTTAATAGTGGATTGAATAAGAGTGCTGTTTGGGCTCTCTATCCTTCCAATGCAACCACGAAGATCATGTTGCATGGAATTTTTAATTTTATGAAGAGTAACAAATACACCTGATTGATCAAAGAGATCTTCAGGAGCGTCAGTTGGAACTGGAATGACGGTTTCTTTGTTACTTTTTAAAATGGTCTCTATTGCTATTCTTGCAAGCTTTACTAAATACTCTCCAGAATAACTCATTAAATCAGCTCAATTTTTTATTCTAAAGCGTCTCTAATTAATTTCTCTTTATATCTGATTGATATTTTATATTGCAGATAAATAATTTTTATATTATCGCCTTGATGAATTCCGCAAAAGGGTTATTATTAAAACTTAAAAATTTGATTAATGGGAAGAATTTTTGAATACCGTACTAAAAATCGTTGTGAATAAAAGATGAGCAAGGAAAGAAGAGATATTAGCCAGAGGAAAATACGACGAATAAAAAGAGATCAGGTTGATACTGAAATTGAAGAATCCTCTCAATTAAGCAACCGAATTGAAAAGATCCTTACTCCAAATACTAAATTATATTATTCTAAAGTAGTATTCGGGATTGCATCTGGGTCTCTTACAGGATTAGGATTCGTAATATTTAGTATTCCACCAGACTTATGGATTGTATTCTTAATCTCGGGACTTGCTGCGTGCTTAGGATTCGTTAGGTTTTATCTCAAGATATCACAGGAAGATATTGATCTTAAAAGGTTATTATTTTCTGGTACTTTTACATATGTTATATTATTTATTGTGCTTTGCTCATTAATTTGGATGATTATTGGTGGCTGACCATAACTTAGGTTAACCAATCTTCTCCTGAAACAAAATTTCGACTCAATTGAGCAGCAAGTAATTCAAGACCATCACCAGTCAATGCGCTTACTGGAAGAAGAGGGATTTCCCCCATATCTTCAATCATTTGACCTGTTCGAAGTGCAAATTCACGTGTCAATCCATAGAGCTCTTCTATATCCTCAAAAGGATCTTCTCGCCAGTTTAAAATTCTTTCAATTTCTGATTCTTTTAATAAGTCACATTTTGTCATAATATGAATAATTGGGATATTCAGTCTTAATTGAACAGAAGTTGCCAAAAGATTAATAGAAAGAAATCCTGAGATATTTGAGACAAGTGCAGAATCAAAAAGAAAGGCTAGAAGCGTGGAATCTGTGGGAAAACTTTGTGTTAATTTTACACCTGAAAGACGATATGCAAAAAGCTCCATTTGACCTGGTGTATCTACAAGAACGAGATCAGAGCTTTCTCCTAAATCGATAATGTCCTCTTTTATTTCAGTAATATAATCTACAACCAGATCAGCAGCTGCAATCATTGCTCCATTTGGGCCTAATTGATATTCATCTACAAGACGCTCATAATCAATATATTCTCGAATGTCAATATCTGCTTGATAAGGTATATGCTGAACTGCAGGGTCAAGATTTACTGAAGTAACAGTTGCACCTTTTGTAATCAAGAACCTCATCAATGATGAAGTAAGAGTAGTTTTTCCTGATCCAGCTGTTCCAACTAAATAACAAATATTTACCATTTATTAATCACTAAATTGACAGGATTAAAGGAAATGAGAAAAATTGTATGGAAGAAGCCAAAATCCCTCGTGATTTTATTGTTAGAATAACTGACACTTGTTGAGATCCTGTAGTGTTAAAATATCCAACAATTCCTCCCTCTAATACTTTGGTCCCAATAAAATCATAAACAATTGTCCATTGATAATAACCAGGTATATCTTGGATTTTTATGTGAAAATAGTGTATATTATTCAAAAATCCATGAGAAGTTACTTTAATTTGTATTGGAAAAAAATATACAGTAGTATTATCCCATTGCGTCCAATAATCATTAGTAGATATTGTAATAGGACTTTCTTGAGTGGAATATAAAAGATTATTTAATCTTGAGGTATCACTAGTACTGTATAGACTAACTGAGGGTTTTGAAATAATTGCAGATATAAAATTTGAGCTCAAAAAGGAAAAAAGAATTATTATAACAGTAACGATGTAAATATATTTACGCTGAAACAAAACTCGTAGATTAATCTTGGAGATACTAGATAAATCATTTTTACTTCTGTTTTTATTGATTTTTTGAGAGGTTTCATTACTTGTGTCGTCTCCTGTAAAAAGTATAATAATAGCAAGTGCAAGAATTATTATTCGACCCGCAGTTGACTGTATTAGAATTAAAAACCAACCAATGTGAGGAATTCTGAAAACCACAACACCCTTTATATTAGATTCATAAACAATCCAGCTATCGGATCTGATATTATTGTCTCCATTCGTTTTATAAACATATTCTCCGTTCACTTCCCATTTATCAATAATTCTATGAACAACAGGGATATCATTTGTATTATTAGATCGATGAAAGACGATAACATCTCCTACATTAATATTTTCAGGATCAACTTTTCTAATTAATAAAATATCACCACGAAATGGAATAATTGGGCTATAATCATCATTCTGAAAGCCATTATAAACTGGCAACATACTCCCTGTAGTAACTGCAACTTGTGGGTTACTAGATCCAGCAAGATAAATATTCAAACCTATAGAGATTCCAAGGGCCATTGCTGCTGCTATAACTAAGAGGGAACCGATTTCGATTAAACGTTTGTATTTCGGATTAATAGGCAAATATCATCACATGGAAGGATTTTTCTGAACAATTTTATCTGTAACATGGAAGATTCTTATTTTCCAATCGACAGTTATACTATTCGTATTAGATAAATAAGAAATTTCCTAATGAAGTAATCACTTAACTTTTAACATAAAGTAAAAATTGAACATATTGACGTCTATCGGAAAAATAAAGATAGAATTACTATATTTCCTAAGGAGTATTTCTTAAATGAAAATACCAGCCAAAATGCGTACTTTTTGCCGAAACTGTAACAAACATACCCCTCATAATGTTAAAATAGAAAAAGCAAAACAACGTGGAGGAGGAATGAATCAGGGTAGTCGAAGAGCAGAACGATGGACATCAAGAATAGGTAATCATGGACGTTATTCTAGAAGACCTATAGCCTCAAGAAATATGACAACAAAAACAACTAAGAAAGTAGATCTTCGGTTAACTTGTGGAGAATGTGGGAAAAAATGGTCACGGAGTCGTCCCAGATCTAAACGTGTCGAGTTAATAAGACGTTAGCTTTAAGTAAGAGGAATTCAATCTAGGGATTGGAAGATGAATGAGAAAAAACCCTCAAACTTAAATGAAAATGATTTAGATCAGTCAGAGGATTTTGATGATGAAATATCACAAGATCCACAACAGATAAAAGATCGATTAGGACGAACAAAGAAACGAATATTAATTGAACTATACCGTGATTCAGTGGGTTATAAGAGATTAAGTAAAATTATTGGTGTTGGATTGGACACCGTAAGAAGTCATATTAGAACAGGAAAATATAGTAGATCCCTTTTAGAGATGGGATTAGTCGAAAGAGGTGAGAAAGGATGGCAATTAACTCCTTTGGGACTTCAAGTCACTGAATTGTTACAGCAGGATGCAGAATATAAAGCATTCTTCTTTGATTGAAATTTACATTATATCAATCCTTAAAAAAGAAAACAAGTGTTATGTTCAACTAGACTCTTAGCGATTATCTTGGCTGAATATGCAATTTTTAATCAAAAAGCGGCTTAGGGTAGCTAGGTTATCCCGCGGGGCTCATAACGTGCCTATCAAAACGTGAGAGACCCCGAGATCGGACGGTTCAAATCCTCCAGCCGCTATCTAAATTTTAACATAAATTGTTTATATCAATTCTTTAGCATCAAGGATTAAGTTCAAAAATTATCTTTCATAGTGATGAAAATCATTCTTATTATTCCTGGATTATTTGAGGATGAAATTTAATAATATTCATGAATAAATACAAGTTCTTCCATGATAATCTTTTTTAAGTTAGGTTACTCAAATTATACACGAAAGATTAACCGTGAGGTGCAAAAGTTAGCGAGATCAAAAACTCCTTCTGAAGGTAAAAAATCTAGTAAAAAATCATTCTGGTTTGAATTCGCAGATAAAAAAGGAGTTAATCCATATAAATCTGCATGGGCTGAATTTGAAACCCAGGAAAAAAAGAAAAAACAATCATCTATTCGATATTGTTCTAAATGTGGATATGGATTAGTTATGGAGTCCCGCTATTGCGAACGTTGTGGATTAAGGGTTAAAAGGGATTTATGAAAAAAGGAAAAAATAATTACATACCTGAATCTCTTCGAAATTCGGGTTGCCCAACAGGTATTTCCCTTTCAATTCGTTTGATATAATTTTTCTTATTCCGTTGACTTGGGATAAGCCCTTTACGGGTTCTAGCTTCGACTTTAGGGGTTTGATTTCGAACTTTACCCGCTTTGGTAAGAGAACCGTGACTTCCAGCCATTTAAAATCTTCCTTTACATTAATAAACTTCTATAGTACGATTTAAATACAAGTTCAAAAGTTTTCTTTATCCAAATAGATAGAATATTTTTCAAAAAATTAGTCTTATAAACTATTTTTCAAGTTTTCCTTGATTGAGCTTTTCTTGAGATGCATCTCCACTAAGAATTGCCGAAATTAGTTTAAATAATCTTTTAAGTTTTTCATCTGTTGAATGAGAATAAAAATGACCCCAAAATTCTGGAAGAATCGAACGAGCTAATAATGATCCATAATTTTGAGCTAAACGTGAATCATAAGAAAGATTTGTACTTTTATTTAATTCAACAAAACCTATCAAATAAAGATAGAGAGAAGCTAAAGAAAAAATAAATTTTGAATTTAAAAATGAAAGCTGTAATCCAATTGGACTCCAGCATAACCATTCAAAAACAGATTCTAGAATTTGATATGAATAAACCTCTTTTTCGTTGTTCAACTCTGAATTAAAATTTTCAATAAGAAAATCTATATTTCGATCCTTAAATGTTTTTGAGGTTAATTCGAGTGAATTCATAAGGATTTGAGGTTTCATTTGTCTTTGAAATTCTATTTCTTGATCTATCCTCTCTCTCTTTATTTTTTGAAAAGGATTATTATAATCAATCTCTTCACCCCAATAATTATTATATCTATTACTGATCTTTGCAATTAAATCCTCAATATCTTTATTCTTAATGTGGTATTTTTGGTCTGCCACCCAATCAAACGAATTACCTCGACATGGGTTAATCCAGACCAAAAGATTTTTTTGATCTATCCTGCAAAATATTAATGGATAGGTTTGGCAAGTGAGGGGTTTATAAGATGTATGGTGAAGGATACATTTACCTTCTAGTGTCAGAAATGGACATCCATCACCACGTTTAAGGAAAAATTGTGAATTTTTACTTTGAAAATATGGTAAAAGATATGAATATTTCTCGCAAATATTGTTCTTCTCATCCTGAAATAATGGTAAGTCGTACTCACTTGCACAGCACTTATAATGACAATTAAGACAATTATATCCAATTAATTTTGAGAATCCCCTGATCATATAGTGATTTCTCCATTAACATCTTGCATATTACAACACAAATTTGAATTACATAAAATGATAAAACCTCAAAAATATGCCACTTTAAAATCATAGCTAACTCCAGAATAATAATTTTCAGTAGAACCTACAATATTAATTCAAAATCATTCAAACTAATACTAAAGCAATCAGATTAAGAAACATTTGATGATTAAAAGGTTGAAAACTATGGATGATAAAGTGATAGTAAAATATATTGATCATACAAATTTAAAAGCAGATGCAACAGAAGAAGAAATTAAGAAGCTCTGTGAAGAAGCAAAGAATTTTGGGTTTGCATCAGTATGTATAAACCCTACGAACGTTGTACTTGCCGCAGAAATTCTGAAAGGGTCAGAAGTTAAGGTCTGTACTGTAATAGGTTTTCCCTTAGGAGCAACCACATCTAAAGTAAAAGCTTTTGAGACACGAAACGCAATTGCAAATGGTGCACAAGAGGTAGATATGGTAATAAATATTGGAGCCCTTAAATCAGGTAACGATTATCTCGTTGAAAAAGACATTGAAGCAGTGGTAAATGCAGCCAAAGGTAAAGTTATTGTCAAAGTGATCCTTGAAACAGCTTTGTTAACCAAAGATCAGATTATAATGGGTAGCTTACTTGCCAAGTCAGCTGGGGCAGATTTTATTAAAACTTCTACTGGGTTTAGTACAGCTGGTGCTTTAATTGAGGATATAGTATTAATGCGTAAAACGGTTGGATTCGAGATGGGTGTTAAAGCTGCAGGAGGAATACGAACACGCAAAGATGCTGAAGAAATGATTAAAGCGGGTGCTACAAGAATCGGAGCATCAGCATCTTTAGCTATCGTGAGAGGTACATCTGAGGATAAAAAGAAATATTAAAAGAATTTAGATAACAATCTAGCCCCTTAATTGTTAATTTTTCAAAGTGAAGTATGAACTAGGCATAATTCCAATAAATTATTAGAGCTATTATGGAATAAAATGCAGGAGATTGTTAAAAATTAAAAATAAGAAGAATTTTAGTTATTATTACGAAAAATCTCTGGGTAAACCGATTTGCTTGATTAAAATATTACTTAATTTGTCTGATCTAGGTCGTGATTCAATTAAAAAGTCCTCTAAATTGATTTCAACCTGTTTCAGGTGAATTCGTTCGTCAGGGAGTAAATTCTTTTTAAAAATATGATATTCAAAATATTTACAAAGTAATTGAGGTGCTCGTGCCATCCAGTGAATTTCTTCATCTGAAAGTTTCCTAATCCTAAATATAGTTTTGTTTATGCGTGGATCGAAAATATCAGTATTATTGTGAATAATTGCTGTTAGATAACTCCTTCCTTTTGTAATTTCATCTTCTTCCATCCAAATATCAGATCCCAAGGCCCACATTTCATAATCGATCCCCCATATTTGTGTTGCCTTCTTTTGATCATTAATTCTAACAAGATAATTTCCTACATTCCGATCTGGATCATTTAACCAAATATCAAATGGTAATAAATAATACCCATCATTTAGTCTTTGAATTTCTTCGAATGCTACATCAATACCTGTTGCAACGGAATCAATGTACTGGTCTAAATTAACGCTTTCTGGAATTTTTTCGATAAGAAGTGCTAGTGGGCTTGAAGAAACCTTATCGTTAGATTTTTCGCTTAAAATTTGCTCAAATCGCGAAGAAGTTTCAAGTGAATAAGGATCACGTTCTGAATATTGATAATACTCGTCTGCAGTTTCAGGAGCTCCTTCATCATCAAAAATAACCACATCTTCTAAAGGGAGAGAAGTTTGAGGGGAAAGATTAAAGTCTGATATCACCTGAGAGGTAATGATGATAACTTTAGGAACATTAAGACGAAGTTGTTGAGCTAGACGCGATGCAGTTAATTCATTTAAAATACGCCAAAGATGCATTCTCTCTTGATTAACTTTAGGAGATTCTTCAATATCAACTTCAAGATCTTGAATTTCTTTTAATTCGAAATCAATTATGTTCGAAAAAATTTTTAGTAACCATTCTCCTCCATACATATCTTTTAGTATTGTTGCATGTCCATGTTGTCCTGCGATCTCCATAACTTGCTCTGTTAATTGAAATTGATTAACAATATTGGATTTTGTTGATGAATCAAAAATTCTTAAATCCCAATCTATCATACAATCAATCCAGCATTTTGAAAGTGAGTGGAAAAATGGAGGTTTGGGCAGTTAAAAAATTTAGCTAATTCGAGTTCCATTGGAAACTTCAATGTCTGGAACAAGAAGCCCTAGTTTTTTTCCATCAACCGCAGCAAGTAACATACCTTCAGATTGAACCCCTCTAATTGTTGCAGGTTCCAAATTAATAATCACTACAATTCGTTGTCCAATTAATTTCTTAGGCTCTCGGAACGTAGCGATACCAGCCACTATTTGACGATTTCCAACCTCCGAACCGAGATTAATTTGGAGTTTTAACAGTTTATCTGCTTTAGGAATTTTTTCAACAGCTATGATTGTTCCGATTCGAATATCTATTTTTTGAAAATCCTCTAAAGGGATTAAGTCTGATTTTTTGGTTGTAGATTTAATTGTTTTATTAGATTTCATTTTTAATTTCTCCTCTCTAAGCTTTTTAAGTTTATTTTGAAGTTCTAGTATTTCTATTTTAAAAAATAGAGGTTCGGATTCTTTTACTGTTGTACCAGGTTGAAGAATTAATTTCCCTGCGTTCTCTAATAGTTGATTGTGAACTTCTCCTTCTTGATTCAGAATAGACCATAAAGTTGTACAAATACTTGGAAGAATAGGAGCCAATAGAATCGCCAAAGATCGAAGTGATTGGGTACAGAGTGAAAGAGTCGTTTCAACAGAGGTTTTATCAGTTTCAATAGTTTTCCAAGGTTCTTTCAAACTAAGATACCCATTAGCTGCTCTTGTAAACTCAATAATAGCATTAACAGCTTTTCTGAATTCAAATTGGTCAAAATATTCTGCAACAGTATCAGGAATCGCGTTAATTACTTCAACAAAATCACGATCATCCTTATCTAATCGATGACACTCTGGAATTTTCCCTTCAAAGTACTTGTGTAGTAATACAAGTACACGATGAATATAGTTTCCCAGAACATCATTTAGATCACTATTTATCCTTTGTTCAAAATCCTCCCATAAAAAGGTCGAATCGCGTATTTCTGGTCGTGTAGCAGCTAAATAATAACGCCAATAATCAGTAGGTAATAATTCAGCAGCATCATCAATCCAGATGCCAATTCCTAATGATTTACTAAATTTTTGTTCATCGAAAAGTAAGAATTCAGTTGTACTAACATTATAAGGAAGAACAAAGGGAGCTCCATAACTATCTTTTACGCCTAAAAGTAAGGCAGGAAATAGAAGTGTATGAAAGAAAATATTGTCCTTTCCAATAAAAAATATAGTTCGTGTTGATTGATCTAACCAGTATTTCTTCCAAAAATCTGGATCATTATATTTATTAACTCCTAATTCAGCTGAAGCTGAAACATACCCTAGAACAGCTTCTAACCAAACATAAATAGACTTTCCTTCAGCTCCAGGAATAGCTTTATCTGCAGGAATTCCCCAAGATAGATCACGAGTTAAAGTTCGTGGTTTTATTCCTTCCTCAAGAATATTTTCTGAGAATCGTCTAGCATTTTCAGGAAGTTGATGATTTTGACGAATGTACTTTTCTAGAATCTCTTGAAATTGAGAGAAATCATAATACCATTGAGTAGTAGGTTTAACTTTTGGAGATTTTCCACAAATTTTACACAGTGGATCAAGTAGCTCAATGGGATTTAGAGGCTTACCACAGTTTGGTGCGTCACATTGATCCCCTCTTGCTCCCGCAGTTCCACAATAAGGACATTTTCCCTCAACAAAACGATCTGGAAGAAATTGTTCGTCATACTCACAATAAAGCTGTTCAATTTCCTCTGAAAAAATATAACCATTCTCATAACTTCGGTGATAAAAATCTTGTACCCACTTATAATGAAAAGGGTTAGCAGTCTTGCTATAATTAAGATTAATATTCCATTTCTCCAGTAGTGATACAATTTTTTCATGATTTTTCTCTACTAATTCTTGAGGTGAAACTCCTTCATTTAGTGCAGCAACAGAAATAGGGGTTCCATGACAATCAGATCCTGTTGCAGATATTACATCTGCACCACGAAGAGTAAGGTACCGAACATAGATATCAGCACCCAATAAATGAAGAACTGTCCCAAGATGAGGAACTGCATTAACATATGGCCAAGCAGAACATACTACAAATTTCTTTCCATAAAAGCTTTCCAATTTTGTCACATCCTATGGTATTATGACAGATTATTGAGGTTAACCACCTTAAACACAATAAAAGATTATAATTAGAAATAAAAGTAAACAAAGCTAAAGACACCAATGACAGGCGAGATCGCAGTACAATAGATCGTGGTAATAAGGAGGGATATTCATAAAGGAAGCATTTGGTAATCCCACACTGAAATTCGCCTCAAAAAACACTCGTAAATTGAACATATAAAAAAATTTCGAAAAAGATTGGTAAAGAGGAACCAGATTATGAAAAAATAATGAAGATAGATGAGAAAAGCCACAGAAGAAGTAGAAGATACCAAAAAAAAAATTAGAAAAGGAAAAACAAAACGACTTTTTCGAATTGAAAAGCAAAAAACTATATTAAGACAAGAATGATAAGCTTAAAATGATGTCAAGTATTTGTACAAGACATCATAATGCGCCGAGAGGGCGAAAAAAGAAATAAAAAATATGGAATTCTGCAGAACAGGAAATTCTTTTCTAAAACTGCAGGATTCCCTCCCTCCCCCCTCCTAACATATTATCTACTTCTTCATTCTTATTAAAAATAAGTTCTTCAGCTATGTAAACTTTTACCTAAAGCAACAACATAAAATATTTTTTCAAAGAGAAATTTTTTCTAAAACAACCATGATTAAACAATCTATTTATCCTAATGTAATTTATATTTCCTAACATAATAGACAAATTCTCGTCGCTGAAGTTAAAGATGATATTAGAAACCTTATTTTCTATCGTCCTCTGGGAGGGGAAATAAAATTTGGTGAATCTGCGGAAGCAGCTTTAAAAAGAGAGATACTTGAAGAAATTTATGAACCTATTTATTAAATCAAACATTTGGGAATCCTAGAAAACATCTTTAGGTACCATGGAGTGAAAGGACATGAGATTGATTTTGCATTTGATGGAAAATTTCACAATATTCATATTTATACTAAAAATGAAATAACTGGATTTGAAAAAAATGATGGGTGGGGAAATTTTAAGATAGTCTGGAAATCCATTTCATTCTTTTTTACCAACCCTGAAACTCCATTGTTTCCGGCTGGATTGATGAAGATATTAAATAAAAGCAAGAGAAAAAAATAATTTCCTACAAAGCATAATTTTTATTTGCTTTTATTTTCATTTTACTTAAATATTTAAATATCAAATGTTGTTTTAGTAGTATTGTGTCTATAAACTGTCTACTAGAATCTCAAAATGTATCACAGGGAGCATGCTTGACCTGTACTCCCTTGGGAAAATATCTACCAGCATGTCAAGTAACTTTGAAAAGATCAAAAGATTCTTCTAAAGGACTTTATTCCCGTTTAATTAAATCTATGCATCTTTCCCGTCCTGAAGATTATTTTTCGATATATCAAAGTGGGTGTAATCATAATTGTTTGAAATGCCATAGCTCCGATTTTACTAAACATGTCAATGGCATATGGTATAGCTCCGATATGTTAGCAAAAATAAGTGTTCAATATTTACAGGAAGTAACAGTCTTTGAACCTTTCGATCGCGCAACTATGTATCATGCTGAAGATCTATGCCATCATTGTGGGTCATGTGTTTTATTTGGAGTTAGATCAAAGTATTGTCCCCAGAAACTGAGAAAATCACAGATAGCTCTTTCACCTCAAGGATTTGGTCCTGCTAGAAATATTATTGCGTTTACTGGAGGAGATATCTCTTGTCATCCTGCTTTCTATGCTCAAACTGCAACGAAAATTAAACAATCTTCACAGAATCGCCTTTGGGTATTATTAGAAACAAATGGTTATGCTTTAACTCGTAAAAATCTTCTTGTTCTTAAGGAAGGAGGTATCGATGCGTTTTGGCTGGATATTAAAGCTTTTAACAAACAAGCTTATCAGAAACTTTGTGGAGTTCCTTCTAATACAACTGTTTTAGGCTCTCTCGATCTTATGAAGGATTTAGAATTCATTGTTGAGGTTTTAACACTTTATATACCCGATATTGTAGAATCTGATCAACACAAACAGATTGCCAAACTAATTAGTGAAATAGACCCTAAAATCCCTACAACCTTGTTAGCTTTCTTTCCTAGTTATCAACTAAATAAACATCGTTCTCCTAACTTTAAAGAGATGTTGAAAAGCTATTTCGTCATGAAGGGGGAAGGATTGATTAATCTTCGACTTGGAAATATTGGTATATTTGCTAAAACGCCAGAAGAACGAGAGATTTTATTTAAGATAAAATGGTGAGTTTATTTTTCTTTGTTATTTTTGAGCTTACTTAATCTCCATTTATAAAATAACCAAGACTTTATCATTGATTCTCCTTTTTGATGTCCAGAAATATTATTTAAAAAAGGGAAATCATTTGGTTGAACATGGAGAGCCATTAAAATTTTAATTGGATCATTACTCATCCATTCATCAAACCTAACGATACCTGTACTCGTTGGGTTAAAAGATTCTTTCGAAACTACATATATCATCCCATCAGTCCAAGGTTTTTGTAGAAGACCAGCTTTCTCTAATGAAAAAAAGTAGTAATGACTCTCTTTTTGCTGATTGTGCTGAATTTTTATACATGCATTGCGAATACCGCCTTTATATATCTTTTGATCTAAAATCGCAAAAAATATAGGCCATATGGCGTCTCCTGATGCAAAAACAGCATTTACAGCATCTCCTTTGTAATCTGTTTGCTTTTGAGGTATGAGAATTTTCAAATTTTTTTGGTTTGATCCATGTAATAACACTTTTTTCGTTTTTAGGATGAAATAAAGAAATTTAAATTTGGGAAATGGAATTTCAGTTATAAGACTAGGAATATTTTCCTGACTTAGATTATTTTGAAAGATATGTTCGAACAAAAGTTCTTGCTCAGAATCCAGCTTTAACAGTGGTTGAGAGAGAAATATCTTTTTCAATAAAAATATGAAAATCTTTTTTTTCAATATTTGGAACAAATTTCTCACAGTAATTCTTATTTATTTCATCTGCAATATGTAGAACTGGACTCATAAATTTTATACTCTATTTTAAGGCTATTTTATATTCTTTATTCGTATAAGAATTTAATACACCCTATTTTAAAGGGAGATTTCTTTCATTTAAGCTATGAATTTTCTTTGAAAAATTTTTACTAAATCAATTAAAAAAGTAATAAGCGCAATACAGAGGTATGAAATGCCTTTATCAATTAATTAAACCATTATTTATTTCGTAATCCAACTAGTGGATTGCACTTTTATGGAGAAAAGGTAAGAAGAATGGCTGGTAGAATACAAACTCCTAAAGGAGTACAGGGTAAACCTGATATTTCTTCATCAGGAAAAGTGGATATAAAAAAAATGGATCAAATTCACCCATTAGAACAAAAGTATGGAATTGAACCTAAGATTGATCCAAAAGACTTATGGAATTGGCATTAAGAAGAAAGGAAGACATTTAATAATAGTGACTTTTTTCTTTCTTTATTTTTTATACCCTTGAGTTAATTAAAATACAAAAACCATTTCAATCTCCAAATACAGCTATTATTTTTCCCGAATGTATTTGTTTCCTTCAGATGCAAGGATCAAAGTAGCAGCAATATCTAATACTAGATCTCCAAGGGTCTTAAAGTCTTCCATTTTTTCTGACATGGTTTGAATCATTGCTTTATATACTTTATATTGTTTTTCAAGATCAAATCTTGAATATATGCTTGCATAGGCTAGAAGAGATGCTATTCGGGCGGTTCTTTTCAGATCTTTTTTGAACCGTTTATCATCTTCTTTCATAATTTCCTGCAATTGAATAAATCGTTCAACTATATCTATATATGCCTCAGACATTTTCTTTATTCCTCATTTTAATTGAAATAACCTATACAAATATGAAATCTTTGCCTAAAGATATATTGAAAAGGATTTCTTTTAATCAGAAGTAAATATCAGAATTTGCTTTAAAAGCCATTTTTAAAATTCAATTAGAAATGTGTATATAATACCATAATGAGTGTATTAAATAAGCTTTTGAGGCAAAATAGGCTATTTACTATAGTCTTAACAGTCATAGATGCAGGATGACGATTTTAAAAATGCTTACTGAAGAAGAATGGCTTGACCGTTTAGCTATTGAGGCCCAAGAACTAACAAGAGAACAACCTACCTTCCGAACAGTGAATAATGATTTAACCCATTGGCGTGGAGAAATCTTAGGATCTGGACTATATGAAGGAGGAGTTTTTTTAATCGAAATTAAGATACCACGCCGTTATCCATATGAACCACCCCATATTCGTTTTAAAACACCCATATGGCACGTAAATATATTCAAAGAGAAAGTTTGTGTTGGTATCCTTGGGAAAGAATGGAGTCCTGCATATAGTCTAGTTCAAGTAATAGAAACAATACGCTTTCTATTAAATGCCCCAAATCCAGATGATCCCTTGAACGGTGCCGCTGCAAGAATGTGGAAAAGAGATCCAATTAGTTTTAAAAAACAAGCTGTTGAGTATGTAAAACAATATGCTCATTGGAGCCAAGAGCATTAGAATTTCTGGTATTTTATGCTTTTATACCCCGCGGTGAATTTCTCGTTTAACAGTGTATTTCGGTGGATGCTCTAGACGGGCAAAAATTCTTTCTGCCCTCACTTCACGTTTAAGATTATCAATCCATTCAACATCTTCTTCATTTGACAAACCCCATATGAATAAAGCTTTTTTATATCCGCTTTCCTCGTACAATCTCGAGCTTCTAATGGCACGAATTAAAGAATCCCATCCTGGGGTATTGGGTTCAGGATACATTGGCGAATAAGGCATTAAATGATAGATTATATACCCACTAATTTCAATTATCTTATCAAGATTGATCCCAAAATGCCTGTAGAATCCCTCACTCCAATCTGTTTCTGGATCTACAGGAATAATCATGCCAACATCAAGTTCTGGACGTTCTGAACGTGCCATTTCAAGAGTTTCACGAAAAGCAGTTGTAATTAATTCTGATCTCCATTCCTCAAACATTCTTTGTATTTGTGGATCTCTTTGGATATCAATGTAAGTTGTATCAAGCGATACTCCTGAGATTTCTGAAAATTTACGAATGGATCTTCGAGTAAATGAATATTCTTGTCTTGGATATAGGAACTCTTGGAAAATTAAACTTTGGATAGGTTGACGAGCTACTTCTCGTGCGATATAAATCATGTGTTTCCAATAACCTTCTACTGCAGGATCGATATAATCATGTATTCGTGTTCCATCTGATTTTCCTATTGAATAATTTGGATCTTGTCCTAGATAAGAATCTCCAAAAGCATAGGAAATTGCATGTGTTCGCATTCCAAGATCATTTGCTAGTTCTGTGAAGTCTGTAAAGAAATTTTCATAATGACGATCACTTGGTGCAGCACCTGAGCGATATGTGACTAATCCATCCTCCTTTTTACAGACTAGAGCGACTTCCTCAACAATTCCTCCATACTCAGCAAGAAATGCATTAGCTCCCTTCTCTGCTGGGGAATCAGGAGCAGTAGGATCAATAACTGGTATATATTTCTTATCAACTATTTCATCAATATTCATAATCCTTACTCATCCTTTGAATTAATTTTTTTTAGGTAATTAAATCTTTATATAATCATATAATTAGAAATAGGTAATGATTTGAATTGAAGCGTCCTAAAAAGCTAAATAGTAAGATGTTTTATTAAAAGATTCCTATTTTAAATTCTTTATGTAGTTACTTTTATGGATTAAAAAGAATTTAAAGGAAAAAGATGAGTAGGTTCTTCAGAAAACGAGAGAATTTTATGAATGTTCTTGAAATAATCAATTTCAAGCTATAATTAAATCTAAACTTTTATTTTATTTATTTTTAAATAAAAAATTTTATTCAGATATTTGATTTTATACTATTTTAAAATTGTCTATGATAATAGAGACTTTAAATCATTTTTTTTGACCTTCAAGAAACGTTTAGAAGAAATAATTGTAAAATCTATCATTTATTCGACATTTTTTCTCCCCAATCGCAAAAACTTAATAATCAAATTTATTGAATGGATCTAAATAAATAAAATCTGTGGTGAGATTCAATGGTAGAATTTATTGAATGGGTATCAGGAATATATCAAGTAATTGGTGACAAAGGAAAAAAAGGCGAATTATTCTCTAGTTATTTAATATTAGGTGATGAAAAGATCGCAGTTATCGATATTCCTTCACATTCGATTGGAAAGGAGATCATCAAGTACATTAAGAAAGCAGGTCGGGATCCGGGAGAAATTTCATATCTAATTTTAACTCATACTCATCCTGATCATTGGGCTGGTATGAATGCTTTTGCTGAAATAAAACCACAAGTTTGGGTTCATGAATTAGGATTAGAAGCTTTGAAAGAGGGCCAAAAGTTCATTTTAGAGAAGCAATTTCCTTTTGTTTCAAAATTTAATTTAGCAATGAAGTCTTCTCTCTTATCCAAAATTGGTAAAGTAAAGGAGGAATTAGTATATACTTTTAATAAAAGTGAAACCCTTGATCTTGGTGGGGAGGAATTAATATTACAACATACTGGTGGACATTCTGCCGATTCCATAATTATTCAAGCTTACAGGGGAGAATGTACATTCATCGGAGATGAAGGAAACATTTATCCAGAAAATTACTCTGCTTTTTTCATCGATAATACAGGAAGCTCTATGAAACGAGCCAAAGTCTTGGACCTATTGAGTAAAATCAAAACAGAGAATATTTGTCCAACTCACCAAAGTCCTGTACCAAAACCATTTGACTTATACGTCCATAATCTGACTTTTGAGCATAAACACACAAAAGATACTATTTATGATGTCTTGTTAAGTGTTGGGGAGGCAAAAATTCGTTATATAGCGGAGGAATTTTGTAAGATTCTCGGTATTGACTGGAACACACCTTTTGATGAATTAGGGGTTGAAGAAACAACTGCCACAGCTTTTCTCAGAGAGTTAGAAAATGAAGGTTTAGTTGAATATGAATCTCATTCACTAAGATGGAAGATCATATAATTCAGAAAAAATTATTCTAAAAACCAAGCTGATTTCTCAATGACGTCAATATCAAGCGAAATCCATTTTTTATCCACCGTTTTTATATTCGACTCAATAATCAACCGTATATATATAAAAATTTCAGGATCATAGAGATAGATATCCCAATTAGATCCTTGATGGATCAAAAATTCATTAAAGGTATGATGAGTATGATCAGTAATTAAACCCTCCGTAATATTGTATGATAAAATTTCTCCATTGATATTAAACAAATTTTTTGAAATTATTTCTTGAAGATTTGTATATATGCCAATATGAGTTGAAGAAGGGAATATATTCCATGTTACAATAATATTATTATGTGATCTTCTAATTTTAACTGGTTTTACTAGGCCTCGATCAAAATTCATTTTATTCAAGAGATTTTCAATATCTGAAATGATTTCTTTAATAAGTCCAGGTAGATTAACGTTCATTCTCACAATTTTCCTTTGCAGACAGGACAATAATCTTTTTTTTCAAGCCATTGAAGGAGATGATCTCTGTGAGCTATTCGATGGCAATGCCTACATTGCATATGATTCCGTATATCTTTTCCTTCAACTTCAACAGGCTTCCAACAAATCATACATTGTTGAGGTTGAGAAAAGGGATTCCAGTCTCCAATAGTCCTAGATTTTAATTTTATATCATTATTTAAAGAATTTAAAAATCCTGATTTTGGTAAAAAAATAGTTTTTTTTGAAGGTGCTTTTTCAATTGTGCGTTTTTTTATAATTATTTTTCTTGAATGGATTTTCTGAACACCTCATGTTGTAATTGTTCTAGTATTCCAGCTAAATCATTTTTTAAAGCTATTAAATCAGTTTTTTCTATGAATAAGTGCTTTTGAGTTAGATCTTGGGTATTATCAATAGATGCTTCCAATTTTGCTAAATAAACAACTAATTTTGTAATTGATTCACTTAATTCTTTCATTTGAGTATTATAGAATTCCAATTTTTCAAAAATACTTGTAATAGATTTATTAATTTGTGATAACGAAGTATTTATACTGTTGAAATCATTATAAGTTGCATTCAACGCTGTTTCCAATCCTTTTATTGTTGGAACATCACCTTTTGGAGTTTTCAGAGATTCAATCTCGATTTCTCGAGTATCATCAGGCATTAAAATTCACATATTATTTTTTCTAATACAAACTCATAAATCTTGTGAAATGAAGTTAGAAGTATACCTAAAAAAGCTTTTTTTGTGATTTATCGGTACAAAAATATTTAGTCAGTTTTTTAAACTTAAAAACCTGATTAAAACGTATAAATCTTTGACTTAATGTTTCGTCTCTAAAATCTAGATTTTTTTGCTTCTTTCTTGAAAAAGGCAACAGACAGGATAATATATATATGGAATTACCATCTAAAACAATTTATTCAGTTGTTTTATTAGGAACTAGTGGTGTAGGTAAATCTTCCATCGCATTTTATCTTGAGCATGGTTATCCTCCACCTAGCAACATCAGGCCTACAATTGCTTTCGGAATTAGTCATGTTGTTTTAGATGGATCAGTTATCAGTTTAATTGATGTTGGGGGTCAGAGGAAATTCCTAGATATGCGTTATCATGAAAGATTTGTCAAAAACGCAGATGGATTGGTCTTTGTTATTGACAGTTCCCGTCGTGATTTTAAATATGATGAACAATGGCTACAAGATGCGTTGGAACTTATTTCTGAAAATATACCGATTCTTATTATAGCTAATAAGCAAGATTTACCAAATGCTCTATATCCAGACTTTTTTAAAAGGCATTTTTTACTTCAAAAACTTCAAAAGAGAAACTACTTTATTTTTGGAACAGTAGCAGCTGATCCTGGTGGAATAAGAAGTGGTGAAAATTTGGAATCAGCATTTCGGTACTTTATTGAACAGCTAGAAGCTAGTAAGCAGAATATTAACTATCAAAAGTGATTTTGATTTCTATAGTATATGATAATAATTAAAAAAATAGATAGAAGATTATAATACCATACAAATTACCTTTTATATGAGATTAATATTCTGAATGGGTAATGAATAATATTTCACCGTAGGTTTCACTTAGAGATAAAATATTCTGATTTTTGAGAGTGAGATTCATTGTTTGAACGTGTGCGCGTAACAACAGGAATACCATTTATTGATGCTTATACTCAAGGTGGTTTTATCAAAGGAACTACTAATTTGCTAATAGGACCTGCAGGAGCAGGTAAGACAATTTTTGGATTACATTTTCTCTTTGATGGAGCTCGTCGAAATGAAAATGGATTATTAGTAGCAATGCAAGAACCACCATGGGCTATACGACGAGATGCAAGTTCTTTTTCTTTTTTCGATCACAATTATTTTGCAGAACCTGAAAAAGTAATCATGCTTGACTTTACGCCATCTGGATGGGAATTATGGGATCCTGATAGTCTTTCGTATAGTGAGGATACTGAATTGATGTTGGATGTAGAAGGGGTTCCCTATGATGAGACATCATTACCTACTTTCTTACATAAAATTTTTTATTTAATATCCCAAAAAGTAGAGGAAAAGAAAATTGAACGAATAGTAATAGATCCCCTAGCTGCATTTAGATTTTATGATTATGGAAATGACTATGGTTTTTTAAGAAAATTAGCAACTGGATTTTTGGCAAATATTGCTGCCTTAAACGTTACTACAATAGCAATATCAGAATTATCAAGTACCTCTGATCATACCTTGTTTGGAGAAGAGTATATTGCCGATTCTATTTTTCATCTTGATATGCTTTCTGTTCGTGGGGAAATGATGCGAATCCTTCGAATCACTAAGATGCGTGGTACTAATCACACGACTAAAACTCTACGCTATGAAATTACAAATGATGGAATCAGTTTTATTGAACCAGAAGATGATTAAATCTATCCTTTCGATTAGAAAAAATTCGATAGAGTTATTTAGTATATAATTTGTGTACCCCATTCCATATATTTTAAAAGGCAGAGATGAAGTGTAACTCACAAATCTTTTACAATGCGAATATTTGAGTGAAGAACATGCAAATCACTATTGTTCAGGCAATTGGCGGTAGAGAAATACCTCTTGAATGTGAAATGACTGATTCTATAGCAGCAATTAAAAGAAGAGTTGCTAGTGAAAATAGAATCCCTCCAGGAACCGTTATTCTAGTCTTTCAAGGAAAACAACTTGATGAGAGCGAAACTTTAAAGACAGCTGGGATTCAAGAACATGATAAGCTGTACATGATTACACGAACCACTGGTGGGAAAAGGTAGAAATTTAAGATTCAGAGAAAGACGTGCATCCGCGGGCCTAATATATGACTGATCGCTATGCACGTCAATTATTGATTGAAAATTGGGACCAAACAAGAATAAAAGAAAGTACAGTTACTATTGTTGGTCTTGGAGCTCTAGGAACAGTTGTTGCTGCTTCACTTGCAATGGCTGGAGTAGGAAAATTAATTTTGATAGATTTTGACACAATTGAAGTAAGTAACCTTAATCGGCAACTTTTCTATTATGAGGATGATGTTGGAAAACCGAAGGTAAATGTTGCCGCTAAAGCACTGAGAGCCATAAATCCTTCTATTGAGATTGAAGTAATAAAAAATGCAATTGAAAAAGTACCTCATGATCTTTTAACAACATCTAATGTTATAGTTGAAGGATTAGATACATTTAAAGTTCGTAGATGGTTAAATGCGTTCACAGTGAAAGCAAAAATTCCTTTGATATCTGGAGGAATGTATGGATTCCTCGGTAATATCCAAGTTGTCATTCCTTATCATACCCCGTGTTTAGAATGTCAATCTTTAATCCCAGAACAGGAGCTACAAAAAGCTTGTACACCTTTTGGTGAGGGAAGAAAGGAAATTCGGGAGGTGGTTGAAGAAAAAAAATTTATCCCATCTGTATCCAGTGTCTCGTTAGTCATTGGAGGATTAATGGCACAAGAGGCCTTAAAAATTATCAATGGCATCCCAACAATGAATAATTTCTTATTTTGGGACGGAGAATCTGGTCAATTCACATCTGTACCACTCAAAAGGAGAAAAACATGTTTTGTATGCTCCGATACCTATCATTTAGACATTATACCAGTTTATTCTTCTAAAGATCAAAGATTTTCTGATTTTATTGAACAATTAAGATATTCTTTTAATCTTGGGCTTGAAATAAAAATCCTGTACGAAACCCAACATATGGTTATAACAGATGCACTAATGGGAACTGAATTTCATAACGGAGAAATATTTCGGGTGATTGATCCTTCAATCCCAATGCCATTAAAATTTAAAATATATCTGAATTAATTATTTCATCAATTGATTGAATATTCACTTTCAAATTCTAAGTCGACGAATGTTTTACAGTATCAAGGGGAGTAGATAGAAGATAATAAATAATAATGCCATTAAACCACTAATTGAGTAGGAATATGGCTCGCTTAGAAGATGGGATGCCCTTAATCCGTTTCCACAATGGTAAGCAGCCAAAGCAATGAATGGGAGATATAAAAATTCGAAAAGTATGAATTGATCTGAAGTTATTGAGGTTATACTACTGATTGGTGGTCCGATAAGAACAATAATAAGACTGATGATGAGTGATCCAGAAATAAGTGGACTTACTGAGTAGCCAACAACGCTCATTGTTTCCCGATATCCTGCTTTTCCCCCTAAAGTTTTTGCCAGAAGCCATATAGCAGTACTAAGGATAAACCAAGCAAAAAGAGCTAATAAAAAGAAGGCAGGCCAGACAACAAATGGAAAAAATAAAGCATACCAGAAATGAAAATCATGCCAGGTGGTGCTTGAGACTTTAATAGCATAAACTCCAATTCGACTCGCATAAGCCATTGATACCAGTATTAAAGTTAAAATTGCCCCTCTTCTGTCAGGATTAGCCCCAACCTCATTGAATAGTCCTTTACTTTGACGAGGGTCAAAAAATCCTCTCCAAATACGAGAAAAGCTTTCTTTAAAAGTTATTCGGACTCGTTGGGCGGCTTTAACAATCTTAGTCAAATCGAATCCACAATAAGGACAAAGAATATATCCTGCAGGACTTCGTTCACTACAATTAGGGCAAACTAATGATTCAGATTCTGACATTGGGAAATCTTCACCTGTAAATAAATCTTAGACAGCATTTGAATGGTTAATAGCAATAATTTTTGAGTTAAAAATATAAGATCAATATTACATTTGTTAAGAACTGTGTTATTTAAAAGCTGTGTGAAATTGAAAAAAACAGGATAAAATTAAAATTATCAAGTTCAAGCTTTTAGGAAATTAACCAAAAGATACCCCAACTTTATCTAAGAAAAAGCTTAAAAAAATGGTAATTGAGCGTTTTGAAAGAATTTTCAGTGTCAAAGCAATAAAAGGCTGTGATAAATTGTCTGATCTAATCCTTGGTTTATTTGGTGAACAAATACTCGAATTTATTCAAAGCTTTTCTAATGATATTATAGATTTTTACTTTGGAGTTGTAACCACATTTGGAAATACACTACCAATTCTTATAGTAATGGTACTACTCTATTATACTTATAATAAGGAATATATGTTAAAAATAATTTATCTAATTACGTTATCAGCTTGTTTAAACTCAATATTGAAGATATTTTTTCATAATCCTCGTCCTTATATATATGATGAGAAATTTAAGGTTACTACACAAATATTACGAGAAACTACGTGGAGTGCTAGTGGATATTCATTTCCTTCTGGACATTCTCAAACTCAAGGAACCTTATGGGGATTTGTTTTCCAGAAATATAGGAATTTTTCAATTCTAGTTTTAGGATTAGTATTATTAATATCCATACCTCTCAGTAGAAGCTATTTAGGTGTACATTGGCCTAGTGATATAATTATTGGAGTTGTCGTTGGTATTCTGGTAGCTTTATTGTATGTTCAAATTGATAAGCGATATGGAAGTTATTATACACAAAAATCAGACAAAGTAAAGATATTTTTGGGCTTTTTAAGTAGTATAATCTTAGTTATTCTAGGATTTGGAGTTGTTTATTTAACTACTTTTCTATTTGGAAGTGCACTCGTTACAGATCTTTGGAACAACAGTGATTTAGGAGTGTACCCTGGTATCTTTGGTGGAATTATAGTTGGAAAGGTTTTTGAAGACCAATATATTAATTTTAAAATCTATGGAAGGCAACCAGTAAGTTTACTCATACGAATAATTATAGGATTCACTTCAGTTGTATTACTTTACTTTTTTACGGATAAGGTTTCTGGATTATTTGAAAATTCTCAAAGTATAGTACCTTGGGTGAGTACTTTAGTAGACTATTGCTCTTATTTCATTTTAGCTTTTACTTTAGCTCTAATTATCCCTTGGTTGTTTACAAAAATTGAGTCAGTTTTTTTAAAAGGTAAATAAAGTTTAACACTTAATTTGGAATATATTGTGGAATAAATCTTGGTCATATCAATATTGATTAATTGAACTGTAAGATTTTAAGAGAGAAGTGAATTCTTGATTAACAAACGCTTAAAGAGCTTAAGTGCATTTCTTAAATTAAAAATAGAATTCGCTTGAAAAAACTCCGGAGAATTCGGTCAATGAAAGAAAAACTCTCGTCCTTTAATACTTTACAAAGAAAAAAGAAACAATCTCTAGAAGACCGAGTTTTAGACGAATCAATTGCCAGTGAAATGGAAGAGTTTCAGTTAAAAATTCAAGTTGATTTGGAAGAAGCATTGTCAGGACGTAGCGATTATTTAAATTTATTGCAAACTGTTTATTCAGAGGGGGAAATGGCTAGTAAAAAAGAAATAGAGGAATTTCGCAAATTTGGGTTAGAAAAACCAGAAAAAGTAGAAGAAATTCATTTCATTTCCTGCTACAAACAGAATGGCAAATGTTTATTTGAATTTCCCTCTGAGGTTAGCAACGATTATAAAGAAACTACTGGTTTTATCTTAAATGCAATTAATAATTATGTTCATCACAAATTAGGTAAAATGCTTGAGGAACTTTCCCTTGAAAATCAAACGATACATTTCTTCATCATTCAAGATTTTATTATTTCAATCATAACCTCTAAATTTGTACCACGTGATAAAGCAGCTCCTTTAGCTTTCCAGATTGTTGAAGTCTTGAAGCTTTATCCAGAGCAAATACCTTCAATTAATAAGGAATTAAGTAGAGCATTAGAGCAGTTAATAGAGTCTGCAAAAGCCAATTTTGTCCAAGAAGAGCACACTCTAAAAATAATATTAATTGGTGATGGTGCTGTTGGGAAAACATCCATTCGTAGACATTATCTTGGAGAAGGCTTTCGACATGATTATCAAATGACTATTGGGGCCGATTTGGCAGTAAAAAAATCATCTTTGATTTATGCTGGTGGGAAAAGAATTAAATACGTAATCTGGGATTTAGCAGGGCAACCACGGTTTGATGGAGTTCGTATGGCTTATTATACTACAGCAATTGGAGCACTTGCCGTATTTGATGTTACCAGACCTGATAGTTTTCAGAATATTGTTTTATGGATGAATGAGCTCTGGAAGAGTAATGGACGTGGTCCTGTCCCACTTGTGATTCTTGGAAATAAAACTGATCTTTGCGATGGTACAATTCATTGTGTCTCTGAAGAAAAAGCAAGAATTTTTGTTGGTCGTTTATCACAAATTTCAAAGCAATATCGAGGATTTAAAATCTATTATCTCCCAACAAGTGCAAAGACAGGGTTAAATATCGAATATGCATTTGAACTTTTAGGACAAGAATTATTAAATTTCCTAGCAAATCCTTTAAAAAAGAAAAATTAAATTAAATATTCATTGAAGAAAAAAAATTAAATATTTCATGTATTAAGAAACCTGTGAGGTAATAAATCCTTAACAAAGGATAATTAGGAATATTCCCATTCCTTATTGTGAGTCTTTTTTAAGGTTCATTAAATTAAATATACATGATCTGAATCGTTTAAAATACTCGAAAAAAACCTCCTCAGATTGGTATTGTAAATAAAACCGAGGTTAGGAGTTAAAAAAATGGATAGAGACTTTATACTCGCGCGTGAAGCACAATTAGTTTATTCCAACACTGCTGCATCAGGTTTCAATCCTGTTGAGGATTCTCTTGCCAAATGGCAAGGCACTTTGACATATACAACGAGTCGTGGTCGAAATATGTTCACCTTTGAGATATTTCTACCTGAATATTTTCCTAATGTTCCTCCTGTTGTCACAGCAGTGGGTTGGATGGATCATCCAAATATCGATGAGGATGGATTTGTTCAATTACGAATCTTAGAAAATTGGCGGGCGGAATTTCATTTATATCAAGTTATAATAGCATTGAAAAATCTAATGTCCCGTGTTCCACCTGCTCCACGTGGTGAAACTGCTAGATCCGTACGGGATACTGTAATCAAAATCACAGAGTCACCTCCTCGTTATATCGAACCTACAGTTAATGCAGAGACCGATTCGTTACGCAAAGAACTCATCAATTTAAACCAAACTCTACAGGAAAAAGAAGAAGAGCTAGCGAGATTGCGCGCACGACAGATGGTTCAAACTGAAAGTTTAGGCGAGGAAAAACGACCCCAAAGATCAACCAAGGACGATTTAGAATCAGAACGTATAGCAATTTCTGAATTATTAGCCTCTCTTGAGGATCGTTATGCAGCTGGAGAAATATCAATTTTTGAATATTCCCGTCTGTATAAAAAATATTCCAAAGACTTATACTTAATCCGAAAAGAACTTGATTATATAGGATAAGATGACACAAATGACCTTTCCACCGAATTTAAAGAAACGATGGGAACTAGAAGCTAGACTTTATGCTGATATTGGTACACTTGATCTTCTTTCACGAACATTTGAGAAAGGTGAAATTGATCCAAATATCTATCATAAGCAATTCAAAAACCTTTTATCCAGTATTGTTGAAACTCGGGCAGCACTAGACCAATACCATTTCAATTTGGATGATTTCATCAAAAAAGAGGCAATGGAGTCCAAATTTCCTTTCGGTTTAGAAAAAGTACGAAGAACTGAAGGTGATGCTGATAATCCGTTGAATCAAATCGATTATAGCCAAATAAAAAGATTGCCAGCAATTGCTGCTGATTTTGTGGCCAATACAATCGAACTCCTAGATTTACTACATTTAGAGGCAATTGCAACAGTAGATCGAATATTACCATATTTAGATGAATTAGCATCTATATTAACTAATCTTAAAATATATGGAAAAGATCATTGGGTAACTCAAGATATAAGTCAATGGATTGGTTGGATGGATCGCCAAAAACCAGGTCAATTATTAAAGACTGATGAGCTTAAAAAACTTGAATTACAGGCGTCCCGTTGGTTATCAAATTTCAGACGGGAATTAACCAATCTATAAAGTCTATAAAATATTTGTTTTTCCTGTTCTGATTAGTAATTCTGTAATCTCCTCATTCAATTTTGCTAATTCCAGCTCAAATTGTCTTACGAGATCGAAATATTCGCGACTATGGACTTTTTTTCTTCCTTCTTTCAACTCCTGCAAAGCTTTTTCATTTGCTAGTTTTCGAATTCTTAGATCACGAAGTCTATCTTGCAAAACACCAATCACGAATTCTGGATCTTTATCATGTTGGTTTGGTGTTTCAGAATGAATTTTTGCATCTCTACTGGAATCTATCTGAAAATTTAAAGCATTTAATATTTTTTCTTGATAATTTTCTGAAGACCAGTCCCGAAAAGGTTCATATATATATAACTCACTTGGTCGTCCATAATAACTTACTTGAAGTGAATCAAAGATACGTAATAAGATAGTAGACTCAGCCCGAAGTATGTAATCCTGCTGGATTGTCGTTATTGACAATTCATCTCGTTTAAAGAATCCTGAATTCGATTTTTGCACATCAATTAAATCTTCAGGAGGAAATTCATCAAAAATAATTGCTTTATTACTAAACACTTTATAACGTTTATTTTGAAGCATCACAATACGATCAGTAGTAATAGCAAGGTCAATTGTTTTCTTACGGCTTCTATTTTTCTTAAGATCAATATCTGAAAAGTATCCAATCCCTAGTTCTCCTGGAACTAGGAAGAATATATCAAAACAACTCGATAATTTTTTTGCCATGTCTTCAAACGAATTACATATAGTTTCAAGTTCGTGAATTAAATCTTGAATAGGATCGAGTTTGGTTTGGACGGTTTGGTCAAAACTTGTAATTTGCTTTTCAAAAAGAGTGAATTGCATTGAAATATTTCGAAGATCGGAGAATCCTGAATCGAATCCAAGAACAGAACGATATATACGATGTAATTTTTCTGAATAAGAGAAAAACTCCTCCAAAATGAAATTTTCAATTTTTTTTGTCTCTAAGAAAATCTTGTCTAAATGATGACGTGGGATTAAGAACTGTTTTCGAAGAGATCGGAGGCGTAATTCTAACTGACCTGTTCTTTTAAGGGCCACCACTGGTCTATATGCCATTTGTTTAAGCGAACGTTTAAGTTCAAAAACGTGTTCTAGAGATTGGGCTGTATTGCTATTATTTGATCCATAATCTTCAATATTATTTGATCCACATGGACATTGAAGAGCAGAACCATTTATCTGAAGATTAGCACTACATTTAGCACAGAAGGAAGCTTCGCATTCCAAACATTTTTTAGAGTTTGAATCAATTATCATGGTACCACAGAATGAACAATAAATAGGAGCTGAGCTGAAACTAAGATCAAGTACCATTCTGATCCAAACCTAAACATTTAACTGAAAACTGTCTTTATAAGGAAAGAAAATCTTAGCATAATATGTTGTGTATTATCCCTATAATTTTTTGTAAAAGTTGATTATATATAAATTAAAGACTTAAAATAAATGATCTTGTAGTAAATTTAAAGAAAAACTGATTATTTCAACGAAAAACACAAAAATGAAGTACTTCGTATTAATCAGGAGAAAAGGATAGTTAATTAAATTAGAATGATCAATTATAACCCCTATTCAGGAAAATTTCCTATAAAGGCTCTTTTTTTTGTACCGAATTGTAAAGAAATATAAAGATCTTAACATAGATTTCTAACGAGTGACCTCTATCAAAAAAAATGAGGAATGCTAAACCAATGGGATTACGAAGAATTGAAGAGAAAATCACACAAGAAGCTGAATTGAAAAGAAAAGGTACAAAACTTGCGCTTAAATCCCTTGAAGAATTAAGTCAAAAAGTCCATCAGCTTCATGATGAGCTTCAAAAATTGGAAAAAACCTATGAAGGAGATTTCAAGAAAAATCCACAATTGGCTCAACGTCTAATGATAATTCGAGAGGAGTTAGGTCTTCCACAAGCTCTTGGAATCTATGAGGTAGGGAAAAAACCAGGGATAATAGATAAATTAAAGGGAAAAGATGATTATCTGAATTATTTAAGCCTAAGAATTATAGAAATTGGGAAAAACACAAGGCTTCAAACTGGAGGATTATTAAGCGTTTCTGAATTGCTTACACGACTTAATGATGAAAGTAAAGGGATTACAATCTCAATAAATGATATGAATTCTGCCCTGAAGATGCTTGAAGAAAATGGAATGATACATGCAATTAAAAAACTAGCTGGAATAAAAATTGTTGAATTTTTGGATCCAAAACTATCTGATGATCACCAAGTGATATTAGAACTCGCAGCTCAATATAATGGTGAGATTGGATTATCTGAATTGTTGAGAAAAACCTCATGGACTATAGAAAGGGTTAATAATGCGTTAGATTCTCTAATAAAGCAGCGTATTGCAATTAAATCCGATTCCCTTGATGGATTAACCATTTCGTTCCCTGCAATTTGATCTGATACGTTAATGTTAATTATTATCATTGGACACAGGTCTTTACTATTATCATTAAGAGGAAAATCATAATTTGGATATACCATATCTGTAGAAGGGAGTTATATAGTACTTATAGGAAGTCTTAATAAGAAGCCTACCTGAAAGTGACATGAACTTATATAATATATTTTAAGGACTTATATATAATAACAATTAGAAGAGATGATACTTCTTTGAAAAGAATTAAAGGATTCTTAACTGGAAAAAAACCTTCAAGCTCAACCGAAACTAAGGCAAAGCTTAAACGAACGATTAATCAAATGGAAGTTAAGATAAAAAATTATCAGCGCCAAGCAGATGAGCAACATGACCTTGCACGAACACTACTTAGGGGCGGTAATAAACAAGGTGCTCAACAAGCGTTAAAAAGACGTGAATTATATTTAACACAAGTAACAAGCAGCTATAATAAAATTTCAAATCTTCAACGAACGATAGATACACTAGATATTTCAGCAGATAATGTAACCCTTACTCAGACCCTATCTGATGCTCAAACATCCATAGATGCTAATATCGCTGCAGCTTCTCCAGAACGAACAGAGGAAGTTATGATGGCATTAGAGGATTCAATCGAAATGGTTTCAGATATGGATGAAGCACTTACAGATACCTCTATTACCGAAATTGGGATGGATGTAGAAGCTGAAGACCGTATTTCTCAACAAATGGCTGAATTAGAAGCTGAAATTGCTTCTGAATCATTTATTAAGGAAAAAAAAGAACCAGCAGTGTCTTCTCCAATTAGTTCCTCTACAGGCACTCAAAGTTCTGCAACCAAAGAAGCTGATAAGAAAAAATTGGAAGAAATGCGAAAACAAATTGAAGAAGGATTGAGGTCTTAATAATGGTATTTGATAAATTCGGGAACTGGCTTAGAGGTGGAGATCGTTCTACAAACACACGCAAGTGGATAGTTCGTCTTCGAATGGTTGAAAAAAGAATGACACGCCAACGAAATAAGCTGATTAAAGAAGAAAGACAGATGTTGAAGGAAGTAGAAAAAGCTGTCGAAGATGGAGATATGACTACCGCCCGTTTATTAGCCAAAGATGTAGCCAAAAATCGTACCATGGCCCGAGGATGCCAACAGATGGCTAGCCGGGTAAAAGCTATTAAATTTAAACTCGAACAAGCAGCAGCAACTCAAGCAATTGGAAAAGACTTGAGAGGATTAGTAAGAGCACTTCATCAAATGAATACTCAGCTGAAAATCCCCCAATTAGAGGGAGTTCTTCAACAAATGGAGATAGAAACCGAAAGAATTGATATTGCTACTGATGCAATGGATGAGGGATTTGAAATGATGACCTCTGATGTTGAAGAAGATGAAATGGTGGAAAAAATAATTGGTGAAATTAGTGCCTCAAAAGTAGCTACAGCAGATTTTGGGCTTCCAACGCCAGATATTCGTTCTCAAGAGCTACAAAAAGAACTAGAAAAAATTAAGAAAGATTAATTCCTTCATTTTCTAATTTGATTAATCTAAGGAGAATACATTATGTCTAGTCCATTGTTTGAGGCAGCCAAAAAAAACGCAAATATCGCCTATAAATTAGATCAAAGTGGGCAATCTCATCAATCGATTCGATACTATATAGCTGCTGCAGAGCAGCTGCATAAATTACGAGATTTTACAGAAGATCCAAATATGAAGAAGTTATATTACGAACGTGCAATGTCTTATATTATACGAGTTAAAGAAATTAGAGGAATAATTGAACCCTCGGAAGGGAAAAGTAAAGGAAAAGGAACACCTTCTTCTTCAGCATCTTCAGGGCCTGAGGATGAAATTACAGGTGCAATATCGGATGTAATTGTCAGAGAAAAGCCAAATGTGAAGTGGGAGGACGTTGCGGGAATGATAGAAGCTAAAAGAGCCTTGAGAGAGGCAGTTATTCTTCCTATGAGTCGCCCTGACTTATTTAAAGGAGCACGTAAACCATGGAAAGGAATATTATTATTTGGTCCTCCTGGCTGTGGAAAAACTTATCTGTGTAAAGCTGTTGCCTCTGAGGTGGACTCTACATTTTTTTCTGTTAGTGCTGCAAATTTGATCAGTAAGTGGTTAGGTGAATCTGAAAAGTTAGTTGAAGAGCTTTATGACCGTGCAGAAGAAGAAGCTCCCTCGATTATATTTTTTGATGAAATTGATGCCTTAGCTGGAAGAAGAGGGGGTGCTTCCGAGCATGATGCCATGCGTCGGGTAAAAACACAGCTACTTCAGGCAGTTGAAGGATTTGGAACTGGAGATGAATTAGTTGTTACAATTGGAGCAACAAATACTCCTTGGGATATTGATGCAGCAATGAGGCGTCGATTTGAACGAAGAGTTTATATAGGATTGCCTAATCAGTCTGCACGGGAGGTTATGTTTAAGATTCACACTCGTGGTGTTGCTTTAGATTCTAATGTGGATTTTGGTCAATTATCTGATTATACAGCTGGATATACTGCTGCAGACATTGCACTTCTCTGTCGTGAAGCATTAATGCATCCTATTCGTGAGCTTGATGCTGATGGGGCGTTAAAAGACCATTCAATTCAGCCCAGAAAACCTAATATTGATGATTTCACACAATCTATGGTTCATATTAAACCATCTGTTTCTCCTGAAGAGCTTGTTGAATATGAAAAGTGGAAAGAAAAATTCGGAGGATAAGGTACAAAAATCTGTACATGTTCAGTGAGCTGGATGTATATGGCTGAGATGCAACGAAAACGCGAGAAATCAGATGTTAAAAAGAAAGAAAATGAACCCTTTGAAGTTTTAGAAAGTGTTATGAATCAATTAAATGAATCTTTAACCGAAAAACCTGAAACAGAGAAAATAGATCTTAGCTCATTTTCATCAGAAAGAGTAATTCCTCCATCTAATCAAACAATTGATACTGAAATTTCCTCTCAAGAGTCTATATTGAACGATATCAGTACCGAAACTTTGCAAAAGCCTATATTGGAACCTGGTAAAATCGACCCAAGAATTAAACCGATTATACCACAATGGGTAAATAAACCTTGGCGTTGGATGGTTCCAGATGACATTGAACACAAAAAGCAGTGGTTAATCACTTGGGGTGAGTTTATTTTAGATTTTGCACGGATCCTGAATCTTCATATTATTGATTTACAAGAGATTAGCTTAGTTTATCCTTTTTATAATACACTTACAAAGAAGAAATTATCTATTCCTCAATTGATCCTTATTTCAGATTATTTAGTAGAAATAAACAAAGCAAAATGGTGGGATGAGCAAAAAACACGGTTACGAATATATTGGAAGACTCTAATAACGTACTGTGACGATTTATTTGAGTTTGCATTCAAGAATGGGTATGAAATGGTCACTGCATATGATATTATCCAAATGAAGCAAAGCTGGTCGACCTTACCTGGAACTGACATTAAAAATATCATGAAACTATTAGTAGAAACAAAAAGAGCGTCTTGGGCTGATTCTGAGAAAAAAACTATTGAATTTCATTTCAATTAGTCGAGGGAATCTTTTAAATTACAATGTAAGGAATCACAACAAAACTTCTTAACCCATTCAATGAAGCCTTTCATAGACGTTAAAAGACATTAACTTTGAGAATCCCGAGGAATTTCAGACAAATGATGAACCCTGAGGCTGAAGGGGATCTATTAGCACCCCTAGAGGACTATTTAAAGGCTGGAGTCCATATTGGTACTTCTTCAGGTATGAAGAGTATGGATTGGGCAATATATCGAACTCGGAGCGATGGATTATACGTATTAGATGTTCATAAAACAGATGAGCGAATTCGTACCGCTGCAAAATTTTTGGGTCGACAGACGATGTCACGAATTGCGGTATGCAGTGTACGAGCATATGGTGTATATCCTGTTGAAATGTTTGCTAAATTAACTGGAGCTTATGCAATAACAGGAAGATTTATACCTGGAATTTTTACCAATCCAAATATCCAAGGTCGGTACGACTTTTTGGAACCAACAAGTGTAGTTATTACAGACCCTCATTTTGATAGACAAGCTCTCAAAGAAGCCTCAAGAGTTGGTATTCCTGTTGTATCACTCGTAGATACCGATAATGTAACCCGTTATGTTGATGTCGCTATACCCTGTAATAATAAAGGACGAAATTCATTAGCAATGGTCTTTTGGCTCCTTACTAAAGAAGTTCTTAGAGAAAGAGGAGAACTAACCCCTGAAAGAGATGCCCAATTACGCGTGGAACAATTTAGAGCTCCTCGAGGACGAAGACCACTATCTGCATCTGATCCTTATTAAAGAGGTGGAAAAAAGCCAATGATGATTCCAATTCGCTGTTATACTTGCGGAAAAGTTATCGCTCATTTGTATGATGCCTTCTTAGAAGGTTTAAAGGAAGGAAAAACAGCGAAAGAACTTCTTGATTCCTTTAATTTAACACGATATTGCTGTCGACGAATGCTGATAACTCATGTAGAACTAATTGACGACATTTTAATATTTTCAAGTCCAACCCGGTAATTCACTCTTTAGAACCTTTTACTGAAAAATTAATGCTTTAAAGAGCCTTTTTTGTTATTGATCGGCGAAAATAAAGATTCGATGATCAAATTACTTTACTTTATCTATGGAGACTAAATTAAAATACCTAAATTCCTAGATTCTCTCAATTGAATATTGGGATAAAACTGGTTGGATAAACCAAATGAAATATATGATAGGGATTATGAGCAAGAATCGCGAGTTTTTTCCAACAGCAGCTTTATTAGATGAACTCGCTAAAAGATCTGACTGCTCTGGGATTTATTTATCCACACCCTATATTTCTCCCCTTATCGATAATCTAACTCCTTTTAAATCAGATGCACTCTTTGCGGGTCAATCATTAAAAAGCATTGATGGAATTATTCCACGTGTTGGACGATCTCAAACAGAAATTGGTTTAATATATTTAAAACATTTTGAATTAATCGGTATTCCTACAACTATTACATCTGAGGCCTTGTATAATACTCGCGATAAGTTTCGATGTTACCAGACACTGTACAAAATACCTGACATTAAACTACCAAAGACAATTTTGATTAATAATTCGTATGCTTTTGAAAGAATAATTGAGCGGTTTAAATTTCCCGTAGTCATTAAGATTCCAGATTCTAGTCAAGGTGCAGGTACTATTTTAGTTCCTAATAGACGTGTTGCAGAAGAAATAATTGATGCTTTAGCCCTTCAACATCACAGTCCTGTATTAATTCAAGAATTTCTAACTCCATCAATATCTGATATAAAAAGAGATGATAAAAAACGATCTGATATAAGAGTTTTAGTTGTTGGAAAT
Source organism: Candidatus Hodarchaeum mangrovi (assembly GCA_016839515.1). Lineage (GTDB taxonomy): Archaea > Asgardarchaeota > Heimdallarchaeia > Hodarchaeales > Hodarchaeaceae > Hodarchaeum > Hodarchaeum mangrovi. The sequence goes on along the minus strand of JAEOUE010000209.1, from coordinate 7,828 downwards.
CAAATTCTTGGAGCAATGGAACGAATAGCTTCTAAAGGAGAATGGAGAACTAATTATGCTCAAGGTGCGATTTGTAAACCTTATAATCTGGATGAGAATATGCAAGAACAAATTTATAAGATAGTTGAACAAATAGGAATTGAGGTTGCTGGAATAGACCTTTTTCCCACATCCGAAGGGTTGTATGTCTTAGAAGTGAATGCTTGCCCAGGATGGAAAGCCTTTGAAGAAACTTATCCAGATATTAAGGTTGCAAAGATTATTGTTGACTACTTGCAGCACAAGATCCAAGATTAAGAAAAAATAAATACGATCATAGATGACTAATGATACTAAAAACTCTTATCCGCAATCCTAATAAAGCCAAAGACATACAAAATGGAGTGAATCCCTTTCTTATTATTAAAAAGTAACTGAAAGGTTTCTCTGTTAAATACATGTGATCGCAATGGCTGAGAAAAATGACTTCACAGGATTGAAGTTATCTGAAGAAGTTACAAATCGCCTTAAAGAAGAGTTTCCTACCTTAATTGCATTAGCTACGACTCCACCTGATGAAGTAGTCAGACGTTGCGAAATAAATCGTCGTTCTGCTGAAACTGCCGTGTTAAAAGCAAGAAAATTAATAGGGATGTCAGAACCTATTACTGCTGCTGAATTACTTCAACAAAGACTAATAAAACCTCATTTAACAACGTCTTCACAACAATTAGATGAAATCCTAGGTGGGGGTATTCACGTAGGAGCTTTAACAGAGTTTAGTGGATCTTTTTCGACAGGTAAGACCCAATTAGCTTTTCAATTGTGTATAAATGTTCAATTGTCAGTTGAAGAAGGAGGGCTTGATGGAACTGCTCTTTTCATTGATACAGAAAATACATTTTCACCTGCACGAGTTGCAGAAATGGCTTACCCATTTACTAAGGATCCTTCTCTTTTTTTGAAAAAAATATTTGTAAGTCGTGCATATAATACTGACCATCAAATCCAAATTGTCTCCAAAGCTGACAAATTAATAGAAAAAAATGAAGTAAGACTGATTATCGTGGATTCAATGGCTTCTCACTTCCGAGCGGAATTCCCTGGGAAAGATAATTTACCACGAAGACAACAAACATTAATGTCTCATGCAGAAGACCTACAAAGATTATCAGAAGCGTTTGAATTGGCAGTGGTTACTACTAATCAAATTTTAGGAAATCCAGATAGTCTTTTTACAGGAGAAAGTAATCTGTCTCCAGCTCTTGGTTTTGCGTGGGGACATAGACCAACGCATAGAATCTTACTAAGGAAATCTAGAGGAACTGCACGGATTGCACGGATATTTGATTCACCTGAATTAGCTGAAAGAGAAGCAGTATTCCATATAACCTCCCAAGGAATTAGAGATGGACCTCCCCTCGATTACTGAAATTTAATTATTATATTTGGTGGATCTAGGAGAAAAATTAGCCTAAATTTCGATTTTTAATCAAATTTATGTATTAATAAAGAAAGCTAGTCATAAAAACTGATCCCCATCCATGATTAATCGAGGATTATAATTTGAATCAATCCCAAGGAAATTCTTTTACTTATTTACACAGACTTGCCGAGGTTACATTAACCGAACCAGTAATCGTAATCCAAGGATTACCAGGTATGGGTTTAATTGGTAAGATTGCAGCCTCATTTCTGATCGAAAATTATCATGCAATAGAAATAGCTCGATTTTTTAGCTCTTTCTTTCCTCCCGTTGTCCAGATAGATAGTAAAAGCGGATTAGGACGGTTAGCGCGAGTTGAAATATACGCTATAACCGATACCACCCCTAATTTAATTATTTTGACTGGTGATGCTCAACCTCATGATATTGGGATAATTCAGGTTCTTAACTCAATACTGGATTATTTAGTTGAACAAAAAGCTCATACAGTGATCTGTCTCGGTGGTCTCCGAGTTCATGAAGATGGTCCAGACATTGCAGGATTTGGCTACACTGAAAAAATAAGAGATTGGCTAACAGAGCATGATATTTCGCTTTTAAAAGGAGGAGAAGTAACAGGTGCAGTTGGTGTTCTTTCTGCCTTGGCAGCAGAACGAAATCTTGAAAGTTATGGATTATTAGGGAAGTTAACCCTAGCTGGGACTGATCCTATTGCAAGTAAAAATCTACTGCAAAAAATTGATGAGCTTTATTCTATTGGATTTGATCTCGAAAAAATGGATAAAACAATCGACGATGCTTTGCAAAAAAACGAACGTATTGAACATCTTGCACGGGAAGTCCTCGAGCAGAATAATGAGGAAGACGAACGAGGACCAGGATATTATATTTAATTCAAACGAGTAAAAAATTTCAAGATTTAATGGACTTTGTTACTATTACTACGATCAGTAATCTTTTCTCTCTCTCTTTGCATCCCCTGGATCAATTCCCACGATGAGACCAGTATCCTCGATTTGATAGGCAAAAGCCATACGTGGGGTATTAAAATCAAACCCTACATCATTCTGGTTGAGCATAATAACCCCTCCTAAACCATTTACACGTTTCAATTCAGTAATTGCTCTAGTTGCAGCTTTATTCAAAGAGGGTTCTATTTTCGCATATTCAACAGCTTTGTAGGTCAATAAAACTTTGATTATATCTTCCCCATACCCCGTTGCAGCAGCTCCAACACTGGATTCTACATAACCCCCTGCACCCCATAAAGGAGTATCCCCTACCCGTCCTGATCGTTTATGAGGAGTTCCTCCGGTAGAAACCCCAATAGATATTTTTCCTAAAATATCAAGACAGATAGCTCCAACTGTTCCCATACCATTTATTTTTCTTCTTGAATCTCTAAACATATTTTTTGCAGAAAAATTGGGAATTCTTTTGATTTTGTAATAACGATCTAATTCTCGACCAACAAGAAGTGATTCTGGAGCAACAAAAGGAAGTCCCATCTGTTCTGCAAATAAATTAGCTCCTTTACCTACTAAAATATGTTGTTTAGTTTTTTCCATTACTAAACGCGCTAATTTAATAGGATTAGAAATATTTTGAACAGCACAAACAGCTCCAAATTGGTAACCTTCAGTAGCAATAATCGCATCCATTTCTACTTCACCAATTTGATTCACAAAAGAGCCTTTACCAGCATCAAACGTTGAATCATTCTCCATAACAGAGATTGCTGCTTCAACTGCATCTAAAGAAGACTTTCCATTCTTTAATAATTTATTAGCAATATTACACGCTTTTTGAACACCATTTAAATGATCAGTTACCGCATTATCAGGAATATCCCACGCACCACCATGAATTATCACTCCAAATTTCATAAAACCACCATTATTATCTAATACGGAAGAAAAAATGGAAATAAATCAAGATTCAAGGCAAGAACTGTGTATTTCTTATTACCAGATAAGAAACAATGTAGTATTTAAAAGAGGTCCACGAGGTGAGAGAACCTATGAATCTTAGGATTTGATTATGATGAGTATTGAATTACCTGAAGCCCAAATCCTTGCAGAACAGTTAAAAACAGTTATTATTGGAAAAAAAGTGATAAATTATCAGTTAGAAGATTATGAAAAAATGCAGAAAATTGGATTTATGAATAAAAATCTAAATGACTTTGATAGACTTATCAATAAAATAATTTCTAATATAATAGCTCGAGGAAATGTCATTCGAATTCAAATGACAGATCAAGTAAACTTAATAATTGGTCCTGAATATGGGGGAATAATACGATTTTATGAAGGAAATAAACATCACTTGCATAAATTTCATTTATTACTTACATTTGCAGATCAGACATATCTCACTGTAAGACTTATTAGTATGGGAGGTATCTTTGCTTCTCTAGATAAGGAGCTAGAGTCAGTATACCTTTTTCGTCGAGATTTTTCCAGCAAATTATCACCCATTGATTCTACTTTTTCAATCGAGGGCTTTCGAAATCAATTTAATCATCTAAATAGAAATTTAAAATCCATCTTAGTAGGAAAAGATGCTATAATAGTGGGAATTTCAAATAGTGCATTTCAAGACATTATCTTTCGTGCAAAGCTTCACCCAAAACGAAAGGCCTCCTCCCTTACATCACAAGAAAGCGAAGCACTTTATAATGCCATCAGAGATCTTATCAATGAACGGATGAGGTTAGGAGGTAAAATGGATTTTATAGATATTTATGGAAAAAAAGGCCAGTATGTACCAATGATGGGCCCAAATAAGAAAGGTACTACCTGTAAAAATTGTAAAAAACCTATTGAAAAAATAAGCTTCGGAGGAGGACAAATTTATTTATGTTTAGAATGTCAAAAAGATGTAGAGTAACTATTACTACAAATAAAGCTCTTTCTACTGACGATAATCAAATATGAGTAATATTGCTTTGTTTTCTTTAATTGAATTTATCAATTTAATACCAATAATTCTATCAATTATTTTAAATATTTTTCAATGTGAAGAGCTTTAATGGTTAACCAAGGACTAAGGACACCCTTTTTCTCAAAATTCAAACGCCAAGAGGGAGTAATACCACAGGACCATGAAATTTCCTCCTGACACATATTAGCAAGAACCATCATCGCAAGCTCAAGTCGTTCATGGGAAGTAATGCCAGACTGTATCAATGCCTCAACCGTTTCAAATAGATCAGCATAGTAACTACGAAAATACGCAAATTCAAACCACTTCGCAGAAGTAAGACGTTTTAGTCGTGGAAAATCTGCATGAGCAAGATCATGTGCCAAAAGAAAATGCTGGATGGCTTGCACGGTAGTTTTATAGAGATTATCACGCCAATTAATAGGCCATTCGTTGAAAAAAAGTAAATCTTTGACTAAACCCCAAGCACAAGGAAGTTGAAAACGATCAGAACTCTGGGGACCTTTTTTATAATGACATAAACCCTCTTGACCATTAATATGAGTAAGATGAGTCAAACAAGCATCTTTCACATCAGAACGTGAATCAAAACCCATGATCAATAAGGAACGGAGAAGCATCGCATTTTCACACTGCATAAAATGACCCCAAACTGGGTGATCACTACGAAAGACCCGTTCCTCGGGATGAATCTGTGTAGAAAAAATATAATCCACAGCACGAGAAATTTGAGGGATTTTAACTCCATTAAAATAGAAATAACCTAGATTAATAAGGGTCCATGGAGTAGATCGATGCATAGGAGTCCAAACCTCATCCTTCCCTTTTGTAAACCATCCTCCAGTAGTATCCTGACTTGCAAAAAAAGGTACAAAACGTTTCGTGTGGATTAACTGCTCCTGAGCCTCCAAAAATGTGGAAGAAGAAGGAGACAGATCCTCAATCATTCGTAAGTAATATAACTGAAATATTTCATGTAAAGGATGGGAAAAAAGAAATTGTTTGGCAAGGGTTTGATTAAGTAACATATTGCTACAGAATCAGAATTTCTACTATTTAAAATTACACTCCCTGACATCAATTATTAAAGGCAATACGATATTTCAAGAAAGATGCGTAAAATAAAATGATTAGAGACAGCTAAGACCCTTTGGCTGTTTTTTTTGCACAAGCCTCCAATACTTCATCCTCAGGATACTTTCGAAAGATTAAAATACCAAAGATCAGGAACAAAGAAGCTACAGGACCGATAAGAAGTAATCCGAGAACATCGGGCAAACCAGACATAAATTGAGATATATAGGAGGGAGTACCATATTTACCACCAAAAAGCCCAATGATAATTCCCATAATTTGAATGGAAATCCCCCCTGCAAAACGGGTTAGAACACCTTGAGAAGCAAAATGCATTGCTTCCCGACGGGTTCCTGTCACAATTTCATCATAGTCAGTAATATCCGAGATAATAGCGTCAGGAAGAATGAGTAATGGAGCAGCTGGAAAACCTAAGATGAGAACAATTATTAAAGTTTGAAGAAGTTCAAAGCCAGGAATTAAACCCACGGTACAAAGAAATGGAGTAATAAGGGTCGCTGCAATTAAAGAATAGAGAGTCGCAGTTTTTTTGCCAACACGATTGATCCAGATCATTGCGGGAACAACAGCAATAATAGCAGTAATTACGAAGGCTCCAGGAAGAAAAGAGGCAATAATGTTCTCTGTATCACCCTTGAAAATAACATGAGCCCCAAAATCGGGCAAAGCAGCAATAAGCATAGATTGAAATGCTGTAGCAAAAATAGTGAATCCTAAATACGGCATAAAAGGACGATTGCGGAATGTTATGACAAGTGCTTCACGAATGCTATACGTTGGTAATGTTGGGATCTCAGTCGGTTCTTTTACGCCAAAAGCAGCGAAATAAAACCCTGCCAACATAAAAACAGATAATACAATGACTACAAGAACAACCAATTCCTCAACCTGGAGTAATGCACCAATTAAGGCACCTAAAATATATCCAACCAGATAAAATGCGGTTCGATAAGTAGAGATACTTGTCCGTTCTTCTGGAGTGGGAGCAATCGCAGGAATCATAGAAAGATACACCACAACAGTAGCAGCAAAGGCTGCATTAAAAATCGTAATAAAAAGGGTCAACCAGAGGATTGGAAAAACAATATCTGTGGCAGGAGTGGGTACTAAGAAGATGGCAATAAAGCTAATTGCCATGATGGGAGAACCGAAGATCAACCACGGCTTTCGCCTCCCAAAACGACTGGAAGCTAGCTTATCAGAAATATGACCAGCTATAGGATTCATTAATGCTTGAGTCCACCATCCAATCGCTAGTGCAGTACCCATAAGCGTGCCAATAAGAGGCTGATTCTCGGTAGTAAACAAATTAACAAACACCACATTCTTATAATAAAAGAAGGTAAAGATGGATACCACAGCTCCCAGTAGAGCATTACCAAAAGTCGCAGTAGAATAAGCTATTTTTTCAAATCTGGTTGCAGAGCGAAATATATTCAAAAATTGCACCTCTAACCATTACTATTATGGAAAAATGAATATAAACCCCCTCCTCCTACAATCTTGTTAAAAGGGTTATGTAAAGAGCTAAAAGAATCGTCTTCTTATCCTGCATCAAAATCTGACGAATTAAACTAAAGTCAAGGATGTCAGGTGCCTTTGATTTTTTTCTGGAGGAGAACCATAAGTAGCAAGGGTGGAAGTATGCAGGTAAAAAAAGGGGTAGAATTAGTTGATGTTGGTTCCTCATACGCTTCATGAGTGAAAATCGCAGGGAGGACATATTCATTGACTAATGATGCCGCAGGATCACCTGAGATGGTAGGCATATACCCCGTGAAGGTTGCTACTACCTGATATTCAGGAACGACAATAACTCGCTGGTGAGCATACCCCCAGGCAGAGAAAATTCCCTTGGGATGAAGCCACCATTGATACCCATACCCATAATAACCATTAGAAGGAGGAGTAAGCGTAGAATGAGTTGCATCAAAAATCCACTGTTCTGGAACAAGTTGCTGCCCATTCCAAGAACCATTGTCTAAATATAACTGACCTAATTTAGCAAGAGATCTGGGGGTTAACTCTAACCCTTCCCCTCCTTTGTGGATTCCCTGCGGATCAGTAGGCCAATTATAATCATCAATCCCAAGAGGAGTAAATAATCGACTTGTGGCATAAGCCAAAGTACTCATACCTGTTGTAGCACTAAGAATTGCAGACATGACATGGGAAGCACCTGAATTGTAACTAAAGGTTGTTCCAAGCTCAACAACCATTGATCGATTGAGAACAAACTGAACCCAATTACTAGAATCCCACATAAGATAGAGAGGGTTCTGAGGATCATTATAATCAGCCTCATCCCAGTCTAAGCCTGAAGTCATGGTTAAAAGATGAAATAACGTCATATTTTGCTTG
>JAEOUE010000317.1 GCA_016839515.1 Candidatus Hodarchaeum mangrovi | reverse complement strand
TGCTAGAATTTGTCCTGTTAACAATATCAAATTAATAAATAACCGACCGGTGTGGCTACACCATTGTGAAAGCTGCTTCGCATGTTTTGCTTGGTGTCCGAACCGTTCAATATATGGGAATATCGTTGCTTATGCTGAGCATTATCATCATCCTGACGTAAAAGTTTCTGATATGATAAAAGTTAAAATGTAAAATTATAAGGAGGAGATAATATTATGAGAAAAGAGAAAAAATGGATATTAGTAGCCGTCGTGCTTCTATTAATTTCCCTTGTTTCTGGCGGTGCGGCAGCTATCTTGGTCGAAGGGCTAGTATATGATGTAATATATGCTATCCATAAAATATCATCAGTGCTTTTTGCTATTTTCTTTATAGTGTTATTGCGTTATCGGGGAAAGGAGTAAAGATTTTTTTATAATTTTATTTAACATTTATTTTAATAGCTTTTTATATGATTTTTTAAAATCACTGATTTTAAACCTACAAAACGCTTTTATTACGTTATTACATTTTGATTATTTTTTCTAAACTTATTTATGATGACCCCAATATAGAGCATCCAAAAAATCAACCCAATATGGAGCACATCGTTTTCTGAAAACCAAATGCCTTGCGCCCAAAGAATCTCAGTTAACCCTGACATGTAATATAAGAAGTAGGCTCCCATGATGATTATTAAAAATACCCAAGTAAGCATTAGATACTTATCAATCGGTTGCTTGAGCCTTCGCCACCTTGTCCAATTGAACAGAATAAAAAAAACGATGTTGGGTGCTAATAAAACTATCATCAATTCAAACGTTATAAGGACTTGAATGAGCAATATCGATCCAATTACAACAACAAACGAATAGTAGAGAAGATCGATAAAAGCGTACATGCACATTATCGTGTAATACTTTCCTTCGGGAGCTAAATTAGCTTGAGCCATCATCATTGCAACCACACTTCCTACGGATAAAATGAGATACATAACTTCCCACCAACTAGTCCATATACATGATGTTCTCCCGGCACACTTTATCTCGTAACTGAATGCTTGATAACTGGTTCCCGCGAATAAAGCTCCTAATCCCCATAATAATAGCGCTATTCCCCACCATGATACAACATTTTGGCTTCTAGCACCCTTTAAGAGATATAATCCAATACTAATTGTTATAATGCCTAGTAAATAGACTAATATGGTGGAGCTAGGTTGAACTAAGGTAAATGTAGTCGAGAAAATTTCAATTTGAACACATGGCTGATTATCACACCATTCTTCGGGAATAGTTGTTGGGAAGTAAAGAATTTCATCAAATCGGTTGAAAAGATATAGTAAAATTGAGACTATAATAATTATACTAAATATTAGACTGTATTGTAAAAGTCTTATTTTCTTTATTTCCAACATTGTCCAACTTTTATGTATCTAACGAATCTGTTATTATTTTTATATTAATTTTTTTGTTTTCTTAAATTTATTGTGATTCAAATAGTCTTTTGTTGCATTATTTGCGGATATAAGAGACATTTTTAGAAAGTCGCATAAATATAAAATAATAAATTTAATTGTAATTTAAGACTACGTAATGAATCCTAATTTTAAAATTATTTAATTCTTATATAAGGGGGTATTTTATTGAAAGTTACTGTACCAGAAGAGCTTTTTAGAGCAAAAAAGTCTAGAGCGCTTTTACCTTTTTTTGGAGCCGGTGTAAGTGCATCATTGGGAGTCCCTTCCTGGAGAGGGTTGTTAAAAGAGATTTCTGAGAAGATAAATTGTCCCGATGTCTTAAGAGAAAGAATAAAGAAGCTAGATTGGAATACTGATTTTGAAGAATTATCTGATGTTGCTTCTGAATTAATGAAAGCTTCGGGGGATGTTCAAGTTTTTATGAGTTTTCTTCAAGAAGCTCTTAGACCAGAAATCTCAGGGGAAATGCCTGAAAGATTTAAAGCAATTTCAGAACTCCGTGATGATTTACCTGGTTTGGTAACCACCAATTTTGATACAGTATTAGAAGATTATTGTGGATTTTCTCCTGATGATGTGATATACCGCGATTATGGAGATTTGCTGAAAAGAATCCAACAGAAAAGGTTTTTATTTAAGATTCATGGGGACCCTATAAAATATAATCTTATTGTATTTACAAAAGAACAATATGAAACACTCGAGAGTGATATTGCTTATCAAGAAGTACTCCGGCAAGTTTTTTTACAATGGGCAATAATATTTGTTGGATATTCAATTACAGATACTTATATTTTAAAGACTTTAGAATATTTACATAGAAATTATGTGGATGAATTAGAAGTATTTGCTCTTTTACCAGATGCTGAATTTGAGCTCCAAAAACGACTCAGAAGAATAGGGGTTCGCGTTATTCCATATTCTGTAGGAACAGGAACATTAGCACATTCAGCAGTGGATGCATTTTTAGCGTTATTAGACTCAAATGATTTTATCCCTGCTCCAGAATCTGGATTTCAAGGAAGAGAAGATGAAATAAACCAAATAACCCAAGCTTTGATGGAAAAACAGGCTGTATTAGTTGAATTGGTGGGACCTGCGGGGATAGGAAAAACTCAATTAGCTAGAGCGGCGGCTCAAAACATACGGCAACTAGAACGTGCAAATATTACTTATGGTACTTCCATTTTTGTTGATTTAATAAATAAAAAGGGTTCAAATTCCCTTATATATGGTATTAGGGACGCATTAGGATTATCAGAAGAAATCACAGAAAAAGAAGAAATTTTTAATGAAGTAAGAACGCGATGTGCATTAATTATTATAGACAATGTTGAGAGTCCATTAAACCAAGAAGAAGCTATTAAAACTGAATTTCTTGATTCCTTATTCAATTTATGTACCAAAATACAAGGCCACGGAGCCCTTATTATAACTTCAAGAACAGCTATTGGTGAAAACCTCATATCTGGTATCGGAGATAAGGATAAAGCCATAGTAATTCACTTAGGTCCTTTGAAATACGAAGAAGCTCGAGAACTTTTTATATTAGAATCGAAAGCTGAATCGATCTCAGAAATAGGAGAAACGGTGCTAAAACGCCTTTCAGCAAATCCTGGTTCTATTAGAATTTTAGGTCGCCGAGTTGCAAAGTTGTCGGATGAAGGGAAAGAAAATCTATTTAAAAGCTTATTAGAAGACCCAGAAAAGGCGTCTAAAGCGGTAATAAATACAACCTTTGATCTTTTACCTGAAGATTCACGTATGGCTTTACAAGTAGCGTTAGCTTTTCCTGCAGGCTTATCTCCTGAAGTAGCGCGATTTAGGTTAGGGAAGAATTTTACAGAACTATTAGCTCCTGCATTACAAAATGGTTTACTTAAAAGATCGGGGGGTCGATATCGTAGTATAGAATCAATAAGACAAACTATATCATCAAAAGAATTAACCCAACAAACGTTATTGGAAACAATTGATTTTTATTTAAATGAGATAAGTTTATTTCAAAATGAGCTGAAAAAAGGAGTATTCAAACCATCAAATGCAACATTTTTATTGGAAGAGTATGGTAATATTTCGGCTTGCGCTGATATGGCTGAGAAAATCGATCATATAAAATTACAAAATTTAATTTTAAGGATATGCATCTTCTTTCAATGGTCTGGTTTTTTGGAAAATCCTATTAGATGGATTAAAACTGTTTATACAAGTGAAGCAATTTCATCTCAAGATATTGGGATACTTCTTATATTTGGTGATAACCTTCTTAAAATTGGTAGCTCGGAAAGTTATACCTTAGCAGAAAGAATTTATAGAAGAATACTAAAGCATTATGAGGAATTAACAGAATTAAGTACAACTTCTCGAAAGCGAATGATGCAAGCATCAGAGTCGCTTGCTCTACTTTTAATGAATATAGGGGGTAAATCCAACTTAGTAGAAGCAGAGACTCTCTTTAGAAGCACAATAGATATGAAGAAGAAATATTATAATGACTCAGATGAGGATCAAGCAGAAATCGCTAAAACTGCCGATGCATTAGCTAACCTACTATTAAATTTCCAAGGTGAAGCTAATCTAAGAGAAGCCGAAATATTAATTCGAGATGCCTTTGCTATAAATAAAAAATTAGCTGAAATTGATCCCCGGGCTAAGTTCAATTTAGCTCGATCAATGATCTCGTTATCAAAATTATTGCAACGGTATGGAAAAGCTGAAAATATGGCCGAAATTGAAACCCTAAGCAGAGAGGCGTTAAAGATTCATAGAGAAATGACAGTGAATATACCTGGAGCAAAAACAGCTTTAGTCCAATCCTTAACTGAATATGCTAATGTCTTAGCAGTTCAAAGAAAAATCGATAAATTTCAAGAAATTGAAGAGATGTATCGAGAGGCTATAAAAATTCAAAGAGAACTTGTGAATACACAACCTTCCATTCGAAGAGGATTAGCGTTTTCTTTATATTCTTTAGCGATTCATTTAAGAATGAAAGGAGAAGAATTCTTTGATGAAGTTGAAGCCCTTCAAAAAGAGGCATTAACAATATTCAAGGACATTTCAGAAAATATGCCCTCTATTTTAGAAAGTCTTGCTTATACTCTAATTCAATTGGCAACCGTTATAAGAGATTATGGAGATAAAGAAAAATTAAGTGAATCAGAATCATTACTTCGTCAAGCATTATCTATTTCTAATAAAGTAGAAGAAATGGGCTTATCCGCTTCAAAATTAAAAATCCAAAGCTCCTTTGCTTTAGCACAGCTATTAAGGTTAAGAGGGGGAGAGCGTAAATTAGATGAGGCAGAACTTCTTTATCGCCAAGTCATTAATAAAATGAAAGAAGAAGCTCAATATTTACCGAGGGAACGATTAGGTATTGCATCCATGAATATAGCTCTTGCAGAATTGATAATTACAAAAGGAGGAGAGAATAATCGAACTGAAGCTATGACATTATATAAAGAATCCATCAAAATACAAGAGGATATGATTGAAAAAATTCCCGAATTACAAATTAATCTCGCAATAGCTAAAATGAATTATGCAAATTTTTTACATAAATTTGGGCAAGAAGGATTGCATAGTGAAATTTTAAATTTATATCAAGATGCGCTTAAAACCACTAAAGCTTTACTAGATTCAAATCCTTTTGTACGTGG
>JAEOUE010000208.1 GCA_016839515.1 Candidatus Hodarchaeum mangrovi | reverse complement strand
TTAAATATACAGTATGCATTAAACATACTTAAATTATCAAACGATGCAAGATTATTTAAACTTTTCATAATTAAAAACATTTCAAAAGAAAACGCTTATTAAAATGCTCTTTTACGCAGAAATTATTGTTTCGGGGGATTTACACACCAGATATAGTGGCCATCTTCGATCTTTATTTTATGAGGTAAATCAAATTCACATTCCTTAGTACGGACATCTGAGGAACAGCGAGGGTGAAAGGTACATCCCGTAGGTGGGGCTATAGGACTTGGAACTTCACCATGAAGAATAAATTTTATATCCCTATTTTTCATATCAACTTCAGATCTTGATGCTAAAAGCGCTTGGGTGTAAGGATGTGTAGGTTTTGAAAAAATTTGATCCGTATCCCCAATTTCAACAATTTGACCAAGATACATAACCGCAATTCTATCAGCAATATGATTTACTGCAGCTAAATTGTGTGTAATAAATAAATAACCATAACCATAATTTTTTTGCAATTTTTTTAGTAAATTAAGGATTTGTGCTTGTACTGATACATCAAGGGCAGATGTTGGTTCGTCAAGAATTATAAGTTCTGGATTGGTTGCAAGCGCGCGAGCAATAACAATTCTTTGCTTTTGTCCGCCTGAAAATTCGTGTGGATAACGATCCAGGTGTTCTCGCTTCAGGGCTACCTTTTCCATTAATTCTAAGACCCTTTTTCTTAGTTCATCTTTGTTATTGATACCCAACAAGTTTTTTAGAGGTTCAGCAATAATATCAAACACTTTCAAACGAGGATTTAAAGAAGCATCTGGATCCTGATAGACGATTTGAATTTTTTGCCTTATAAATCTTGAATAAGGGAAAGAGAGAGATTTGTCGCGAAATAGAATTTCTCCATCATTTTTTTCTACTAATCCTAAAACCGAAAGAGCTGCTGTCGTTTTTCCGCAACCACTTTCTCCCACTAATCCAAGGGTTTCACCTGTCTTAATTTCGAAAGATATGCCGTTAACCGCTTTAATGACACCTATTTTTCTTCTGAATATCCCTCCAACAAGAGGATAAAAGACTTTCAAATCTTTAACTTCAAGTAGGTTCTTATCTTGTTCAAGAGTACTAATTTGATTAAATTGTTTAATCTTAATTACATTAAATGTAATATATTTACCAGCAAAGCTAATGATCACTACTATTAAACTATATATTATAATAGATAGCCAAAAGTTTCCTACGATACTTTCTGGCAGAGGAATAAAGATAAAAAGAATACTAATAAATGATGCAATTATGTAAAGAGGGAACTTTACTCTAATTAATTGTGAACGCGCATCCCAATTAATGATAAAAAATGAAATAATATACGCTAGACCAAAAAGAATTAAAAAAGTAATTATATAATCCCATATAGAAGCGAATGTTAAAATGGAAAAAAGATTATTAAATTGAAAAATCATAACTTTTCATCTCTCTTATGTTTATATTCGATAATTTTTATTAAAAAAGCCAAGATTATGACATAACCTCAATTTTTATTTACTTATATACTCCAAATCATTTTCTCCTTCTATTTTCTTTATATTAATTTCTGCTAAATGTTTATATTCTAGATCATATAGATGACATGCTACAAAATACTCTGGTTCAACTTCTATGCTTTTCGGCACTGTAGAATCACAAGGTTCAAAACGATATTGACAACGAGGGTGAAATCGACATCCTGAGGGGGGATATATTAAATTTGGCACTAATCCAGGGATTACTTCAAGTTCCTCTTTCTTTTTTCCAATTACGGGTATCGACGCAATAAGGCCCTTTGTATATGGATGGGATGGGCTTTCAAATACTCTATAAATATCCCCATATTCAACTATAAATCCACTATACATGACTGCGACCCTGTCACACATTTTTGATATGATTCCAAGGTCATGCGTAATAAAAAGAATAGATGTATTATATTTTTGTCGGAGAATCTTCATTAAATGAAGAATTTGATTTTGAATTGTTACATCCAATGCAGTTGTAGGCTCATCTGCTATTAATAATTTAGGATTACATGCAAGAGCCATTGCAACTTGAATTCTTTGGCGCATTCCCCCACTTAATTCATGGGGATATAAGTCATAAACACGTTCTGGGGAAGGAATGTTAAGTTCTCTTAGTAATTGTTCACTCCATTCTCGAGCAATACTGTATATACTTTTACCTGATTGTTTTATTGTTTCAACAAGAAGCTCGTCTTCCTTGTGTTGGAGATATACTTCCGAGATTTGCTTGCCAACTTTAAAAACTGGATTTAGAGAATTAAGAGGATCCTGAAAGATCATTGTTATCTTGTTTCCACGATACTTTAAAATTTCTTTTTGAGATTTTTGGATTAAATCTTCACCTTCAAATATAACCTCTCCCCTCTCAATTTTCCCAGGAGGACGAACAACCCGAAGTATAGATAAGGCAGTAACTGATTTCCCACAACCTGTTTCTCCTACAAGGCCAAGAGTTTCGCCCTCATAGATTTTAAAAGAAACTCCTTCTACTGCGCGCACAACTCCTTCTTCACTGTAAAAATAGGTTGTTAGATCCTTAACATCCAAAATAACTTTTCTTTCTTCAATCTTTCTGTCTTGGACTTGTGTTTCTGCCACTGTTGGTAAGATTTCTTGGCCTTTTCTCATCTCTTTCTTGAAGTATTCTGGATGGAACTTCACCTTTAAAGAAACAACAAAAAAAATGAGAAATATAAATATATCGATCATAAGATGCGCTCGAATATCCTGAACATTGAAATGATAATTTGGTAAAATTCTAAGAAAAATGTTTAACAAGATTTCAATAATAATCATACCCAAGAAAAATGTGATAATTTCAACACTTAACGCAAAATTTAAGGAGGGC
>JAEOUE010000207.1 GCA_016839515.1 Candidatus Hodarchaeum mangrovi | reverse complement strand
TCTACACCTGTTTGTATGTTTTTTGTACTTCAATTATAACTTTCTGTTTTCGGGGAATAAAAAGTTAATCTATTAATAATACATTTAATGTGCATATTATAGAACAAAATTTAATTTGAAGAATAATATCTGTTTTAAAATGACCCCCTTCATTTATAACAATTTTAATGTTTTAATTAACTGTATATAGTGAGAAAGAAAGAAATTAATTGGAAATTTTTTTTTGAATTATAAAACTGGCGATTTAATTTGGTTAGGACTCCCATTCCTTATTTAGGTAAGATCAGATTTTATTGGTGTGACCAATGTAAAGTTCCTTTGATTGATAAAAATTGTAATATTTGCCAAAATGAAGGATCACAAGTAAATATTTCCCCTCCTGGAGATATAAGACCTGCTCTTAAAGGAGACCTTGATTTTATTGCTTCAGCGGTTGAAAAACAGTATGGAAGCCGTGTAAAAATAAAATTTACACAGTTAATTAAAAACCAAATTATATTTTTGAATAAAATTCCTTATATTGACAGAATGGATGAGATAATCATACAAGGAAGAGTTTTAGCGGTTTTTAGATACAATTTAATCAAAGAGTCCTTTGAAATTCTCCCTAAAATTACTTTAGCATCATTTTTGTGGGAACCTGAATCCAAAGGATGGATTAATGTTGATCAAGGCGCAAAAACTCCTATTTTAAACGGAGCCTCTGTTTTAAGGCCTGGAGTCAATTTTGCTGATAAAGAAATTTCATATGACGATCCAGTTATTGTAATCTGTGGAGAAGAAGTAATTGCTGTTGGATTAGCAAAAATGACTGGTATTGAAATGATGTCTCGCGAAAAAGGGGTTGCAGTGAAAACTAAGTATAAGAAAAAAGGGAAATTAGATCAATTAGCTCCTTTAGAGTTATCATGGGAGAAAATATTGAAAGCTAATGAGCATTCTTTAAATAAAAAAGAATCTACAGCCATTAATTTTATCGAGGACGCTTCAACTGGCTTTCAAAACAAAGTAATTGCATATTCAGGTGGAAAAGATTCGCTAGTCACATTAAATTTAGTTGCTCAATCTGATATCACTTATGATATTATTTTTTCTGACACAAAACTTGAATTCCCTGAAACAATCTCAAATATAAAGAAAATAAGTCAAGTTTATCAAAGACCTGTGCATCAATTCAAAAATATTCGTTGGGATTTTTGGGAAAGATTTGACAAGTTTGGTCCTCCAACACGGAATACAAGATGGTGCTGTAAAAGTGCAAAATTACTTCCTGTTAATGAAATACTAGAGTCTCTTTATCCTGATGAAAAAAAAGTTTTAACTTTTATTGGAAGAAGGCGTTATGAGTCATTTGGACGATCACGTGAGCCATTAATTTCTCAAAATCCTTGGATTCCCAAACAGATAACAGCTGCTCCCATTCACAATTGGAATGCGTTTGAAATTTATTTATATTTATATAAATATAAATTATTTAGTTTATTGAACCCATTATATGAATCTGGTTTTATCAGAATAGGCTGTTGGGTATGTCCAGCCTCTTCTATGGCTGATTTTCATATTATGAAAACCACTCATCCAGATTTGATCCAAAAATTATTTAGTAATTTACATATGATTAAAAATAGAGAAAAGTTTCCTATAGAGTTCATCTCATGGGGCCTATGGCGTTGGAAAAACATCCCTCAAAAAGTAAAAAATTTCTTAAATTATCAAAAAATTGAATACACTGGTCAATTTCTGAACCAGAAGGATGGAGATCATTTGAGATTTATTCTTACCTCTTATCCTTCTCCTTGCGTTGAAGGAGGATTTTCAACCTTTATATCCTCAAATCAGATGTTTGAATTAAAATACTTGGAACATTTACTCCCTATTTTAGGAAATGTAAATTACAATGAAGAATTAGATATTATTTCAATTTATCTTGAGAAGAATGTTAGAGTTGATATTTTCAGTGATGGATCTGTAATTCTCAAAGGTAATACTTTGGAATCAATTAATGAGGCTATAGATCCAGTTATTCGGACAATCTATCGCAAAATTTGTTGTGATGGATGTGGAATTTGCCTTCATCATTGTAATGAACATGCATTATATTTAGAGTCAGAGTCAATTCAGGTTAATATGGAAACTTGTATTAAATGTCTACAATGTAATAAATTCTGTCCTTTGATTAGATATCAAGC
This sequence comes from Candidatus Hodarchaeum mangrovi, assembly GCA_016839515.1. Taxonomy (GTDB): domain Archaea; phylum Asgardarchaeota; class Heimdallarchaeia; order Hodarchaeales; family Hodarchaeaceae; genus Hodarchaeum; species Hodarchaeum mangrovi. The sequence continues at coordinate 90,338 of JAEOUE010000207.1, read as the reverse complement.
TGATTCAGATTTTCTAAGTTCAATTCCCAATAGTTAAAAGTCAAGTCTTAATAGGGATTTTATTTTATGGGATGAAAAAACTTGCTCATCTGATCTTATGGTCAGAATAGCAGAAATCAAGAAATTCTTAATAATTTAAAAAGTTTGAACACTATTTGGTCAGTCCTTTGAGTGTTTTAGTTATAACCTATCTATAAAAGCATTCTAGTAAGTCAGCTAATTGAAGAATAAGTCTCTAAAAATTAACTTACATTAGTCAATTATGATTGTATGAATGTTTAATTAGACAAAACTTCTAACAATGGTGCTTAGCAAATTTTTTGCGACCATATCACTATTATACATCTATTCCAATGAGTTTAACGCTAAATCATATGGAATTCAATTAATATAAGCATTCTTAAATAAAAGAAATATAAACTCTAAGAAATTTTGAGAGTGATAACGTGGATGGTAGAAAAGATAGAGTAATTGATGGAGCTAAATCCATTCTTTCCACTAGAGGATTTAAAGTCACATCTGAGGCAGCCAAAGATGAATACTATGATATTTTTGGAAAGAATGATGAAAAAGAGACTATTATTGTGCGTATTCCACTTAAAGAAGTGGTTGGTGTAAAAGAACTTCGTGATTACCGTGAGGAAATAGAAGAGAAAGGATATAACTACGCTATATTACTTGCTTTAAATAAATATACCCATTATGCTAAACGTGAAGCTCATGAGGCTGGAATTGAAACTTTTTCTATTAAATTTCCATTTTTCAATATCTACAACCATTATCTAGTACCTGTCCATGAATTTGCCACTGAAGAGGAAATTAAGGAATTAGAAGAAAGATATTCTATTTTTAAATATCAATTGCCAAAAATATCAGTTGATGATCCAGCAGCTCAGCTTCTTGGTGCAAAACTTGGAGATGTATTAAAAATCAAACGAAATAGTCCAACTGCTGGTGAATTTGTAATATATCGCACAGTTGTACCATAATGGGGGAGTTTGAGAGGTTATAAACGATTCATTGTCACTTATACAAGAAAATAAAAAAGGCTAAGAGATGGGACAGAACAGACCTCAAACGTTACTATATGTCCCTTGAATTATTGACATTACTTTAACGATGAAATATCAAATAAAAAAGGTTGAAAAAAAAGTAAGAGGATTGCACATTGGTTAAAACAAAAAGGATTTTAATTATTTTGTCATTAATCATTTTCTTAAACATATTGAGTTCCAATACTGTCAACCTAAGTATCCTACAAGCTCAGGGAGCATTTACTCCTACTAGAGAGGTTGATATAGTTATCGGTATCGATATTGGACATTTAAATAATTTCACGACTAAACAAATAACTAATTTAACTAATATCCTTAATTCAACCTTCAGTACACAGAAAATCGTTTTTATTAAAGGTGAACTAACAGAGAATACCTTAAGAAACTTGGATGTTGTGATTATTCTAGCGCCTACCAAAAAATATACTGAAGCTGAAATCAATAATGTTGAAGAATATATTAAGAATGGTAATTCTCTTCTTGTGGCTTCAGGTTTTCGCAATCAAACCACTGAACCTATTAATGATCTTCTCGAACCGTTTGGATTAGTATTCAACCTATCAAGCTCTCTTATTCCTGAAAAATATCGTACATCATCTTTGAATGCGACCCCTCAATATTTCTATTTAGCACAAAATTTCACCTCTCCAGTTACACCCATTACTGAAAATATCTCCCAAATTATTGTTCCGAATGGAATGGGAATCTCTAGTAATAAGACGAAAATAGAGGAATACAAATCTCCTGACATTATATTTAATAATCCAATTTTATTAAGGAATTCTGAAGATTCAGTTTCAGAAAACAATACTCTAGCTTCCACGCTTGAGTTCGAGAACGGAGCACGGATACTAGCAATTGGCTCTACTCAATTTTGTAATAATAGCTATATTGAACCAATATCTAACACAACTTTGCTTTTCCTTGATAATACTGATTTTATTTTAAATTCGATTCGGTGGTTAGGACGAAATCAAGGTATCATGAGTTTCTATAACTCATGGGTTGATCTAGATGATGCCTCAATATCAATAGGGGTTATAATTAAAGGTAATGTTACGCTTGTTGATACAAAGAATCAAAGTATTTCACAGAGTAAAGTGTTTATAGCCCTTGAGCGAGATGGAAAGATTTTGAAATCACGAGCAATGCAACTCGATCCAGTCAATAAATCCAATTATTTTGGATGGATAAGTACAGAGGGACTTAGTTATGGACATTGCAATGTACTTTTCCTTGCTAGTAGAGTAGGCTATCTATCAATCGAAATCTCAGCAGGACGTAATTATTTAAAAAGACCTTTTCCATTTCCCATCCCACCGGATTTGGCAGTTTGGGGATTATTTTTAGCTACAGTTGTACTATTTATAACGACAGCTTTCTTCTTAAGAATGAATATTAGAAAAGGGGAATAACAAACCCCGTTTTTCTATTAATGAGATAATAGAGACTCTTTTGTCAGCTCAAATTCTTTAGGAAGAAGTAAGAAATAATCAAATTTACCAAGGTTTAAGATAGAATAATGATACTTCCTAATATAGGCATTTAAATATTGAAGAAAACGTTTTGCTTCCATAGGGTGTTTAATCCTAAATTCGCGAAAGAATATAACTATAAGTCCATGGTTTTCCATTTCAAGTTCTATATCGTCTGCATCCTGCAAAACAGTAATTGAGATACATCGTACTCTCTGATTTTTAGACCTAAAAGATTTATTTAAACTATCATAAAAATCAGATATTATTGATGTCATTTTAGTTGCCAATTAAAGTATTTAATAAGAAATAGGAAAATCTCTCTATATATAGAATTGAGGTTTGAGTGATTATTTTTCATTCTCTAACATTAAAACTAATTGTGTCATGCTGATATTAGGTGTATTTCCATAGTAAGGATATCGAAAGAAATTGAATTTATCTAAATGTTGACGGGCCCGAAGAGATTCGAACTCTTGACCCCTGCGTTTCTTCAATATCGTCGGGTTGACAATATTCCGCAGCGCAGTGCTCTATCCAAGCTAAGCCACGGGCCCATTTTAAAGGAAAAATACTTTTTAGGAGCTTTTTTAATCTTTTAATTGCTTCTTTCAGCCTTATTTGATATTAAATACCTTTTCAAAGAATTACCGGGTATTAATACTTCCAATAATTATAGTCTTAAGTTTTTATGGTTCTAGCATCATTCCTTCTCTGAGATATTTCTGTACTCTTTAAAAGATTTGAGGTATGCTTTTTTTAAAAAGGCTATTAAAATAAGCTAACACTTATTTAAGAACAGGTATATTCTCTTTCGTATGCTAAGAACAATTTTATGTTTTCTAAAGCATATCTGAATTGTTACTCACTCTTATTTACGTTCTAATTTTAAACCACGTAACTTTTATATTGTATATGTCATCAAATATGTTCATCAGTATCAACAATGAAAACAATTAAAAGAGAAAACATATGGAAAAATAGTGTATTATTCAAAAGAAAAAAATGAAGGTTTTATATTATGAAAACCCCAACACTGATTGGAACCTTAATTTTCGGTTCAAGTTTCTTGATAGTAGCTATCGCAGCCATAAGACTTGATTTTATATTAACTGATCTCCCAGAGACTCAATACTTTGAATTATTCTTCATTTGGATAGCAGGAATCATAGGTGGGATTGGTATTGGATATGGAAATCGGGAATCATATGGTTATAATGAGGGTAACACGGCAACAATAATAGGTGGCCTTGGTCTAGTAGGAAGTATGATAATTACTGTATGGATGTTTATAATGGAGAGTCCCCCTCTTCTAGGCGTCATAATTGCATTTATAAGTGCTGTTTTAGCAGTAATTGGATTATACATTGTTGTAGTTTCCACTCAGGAAACATACTAATCCTTTTTTTATTTTTCAAAGGGAAATTTTTGAAGGAATTCTTCAAGAATTGTCTCTAATTTTATGGGTCCTTGCTCATCTAGCTCATATTTAACACGGACTGTAGATTTCTTAATTGACAATAATCGTCCCAAATCAATTGGTGTACCAATTATAACAGTTTCACAATCAGATGCATTTATTGTTTCCTCCAACTCCTTCATTTGTGTATCTCCATAACCCATGGCTGGTAAGACATCTATAAGATGTGGATATTTTTTATAGGTTTGTTTGATCGAACCAACAGCAAAAGGTTTAGGATCAATTATTTCTTTGGCCTTATAATTCGTTGCAGCAATATATCCAGCCCCATATTTCATATCACCATGAGTTAGTGTGGGTCCGTCCTCAACAACAAGAACTCGCTTATTCGTAATCAAGTTTGGATTTTCAACAATAATGGGGGAGTTAGCAATTATGATTCTTGCTTTAGGGTTTAATTTTTTTAAGTTTTCAGTTAATTTTTCCACATTTCCTTTAGGAGCAGTATTTGCTTTATTAATAATTATAATATCAGCCTGTCGTACATTAACCTCACCAGGGAAATAAGATGATTCATGCCCTAACCGATGAGGGTCTGCTACAGTTATTTTAAGATTAGCATGATATAAACTCCAATCATTATTTCCTCCATCAAAAAGAATGACATCCGCTTCTTTTTCTGCTGCTTTAAGAATTTCTTCAAAATCAACTCCAGCAAAAACAAGGTTTCCTTCCATTATATGAGGTTCATATTCTTCTATCTCCTCAATTGTACATTTATTTTTTCTTAAATCATCATAAGTTCCAAATCTTTGACATTTCTGTAGTAACAAATCGCCATATGGCATTGGATGCCTAATGACAGCTACACGTTTCCCCATGTTCCTTAATATCTTTCCAATCTTTCTTGTTGTTTGAGATTTTCCACTTCCTGTTCTAACTGCTAAAACAGCAATTAATGGAAGGTTAGATTTTAACATAGAATTATTTGGTCCAATAATTCGAAAGTCAGATCCTAAAGAGAGAATCCAAGATACTGTATGCATAACATAATCATAGGGTAAATCTGAGTATGCCAAAATAACCTGTTCAACTGAAAATTTTCTAAGAATCTCTGGTAATTCCTCTTCAGGAAGTATCGGAATGCCTTCGGGATAGAGTGAACCTGCTAATTCGGGAGGGTATTTCCTGCCAGCAATATCAGGAATTTGAGTTGCAGTGAATGCAACAACATTATAAGCTTCATTATTCCTAAAATAGGTGTTAAAATTATGAAAATCGCGTCCTGCAGCACCTAAAATGACTACGTTTGTACGTTTCATTGTAGTTCCTCATTTTGTTGAACACTCATTAGCCCCAAAGAAGGAATTTTTAAAATATTCTTTTTGACACTTCAAATATTTTAAAAGATTGAGCCTGAAAAATGTGTTTATTGCTCAAAATGTCAAGTAAAAAGTTAAAAAATTCATTAAAAGGCTAAAAAGCACGGAAAGAAAATGCTAGATTAATCAAAGAAGTTGATTTACCTAAATAACAGACAATATTTTATGTGACAATGAATTTAAGTGTATCTTAATTAGGGATTATGAGGAATTCTAACTTTTTAAAAGAAAAGAAAACAAAAAAACTAGTTGTAAAAGCGATAGATTGAGAATATTGGAGGATAAAGAATGAGTTCTGATGTTGAAGAATGGTCTATGTTACCTAAAGCGATTAAATTAATGGACATTTCTTTAATCGGTTATGGAATTATATTTCTAGCATCTATCGGATTATATTTACTATTTCTGGATAGAACAGTTCAGAATCTAATGCCTATCTTTATGTGTGCTATTCTTACTTTAATTACATGGAATTTTCGGACACAATTAAAAAAACATTCCAAATTTTCTATTCAACAGCGTTTATTTAGAGAATGGATTATAATAGGTATTCTAATAATAGTTTTTGTTGGAATATTCATCTTTATATACCCTGTTACCTATTGATTTACTGATTACCAAGACTAACTTGATAAATTAGTGAATATCGATTAAATCAGTCACTTATGATGAAGTTATCCCCGCATGAGTTGTACCTACAACAATGACATTCTGAAGAGCCGTCTGAAGTGGAAAACTGATAATTTTTCAGTATGATAAAGAAATAGAGGAAAAATCATGAGAAAAGACTTAATGGAGATTTTAGCTTGTCCTATCTGCAAAAATCCTGATCTAGAGCTCATTGTTTTTCAAGAAAATCCTCATGAGGTTGAATCAGGGGTAATTTTTTGTCAAAAATGTTCAAGGTTTTATCCAATTCGTGGAACAATCCCAGTCATGCTTCCCGATGATCTTAGAAAAAAAGATGAGGATTTAAAATTCTTAGAAACACACAAGGAAAATATTCCTCTTAAAATTCTTCAATTAGGAAAACCTTTCCCCCTTTTACCTCCAGAGAACGAATAATTGACTATTTTTTTTTAATATAAGATTTAAATTATTAATGAGATTTTACAAATCTCAGGATTTTGGTTATATTTAAGACAGTTTAATTCATAAATAATTAAATCTTAAGAAGGAAGAGATCCCGTGAAAACCTCTATTTTTTCTCCTGAATTAGTGTTTCTAGATTTTTTCACCAAATTAAAAGTAAAGCTTAAACAACTTATAAAAACAACCGAAATTGCTACTTTTTGCAGTTCATTAAGTAAATTATCAATAATTTTTGCAGACATTGAGAATGATACCAGAGTTCTTGAGTATGTTTCATTATTAGACCTACCTGAAGAAGAAATTGAAGGATTGAATATTATCTTAGCTGGTTCATTCAAAACATCATTTTCATATGGATATAAAGAAAAAGAGTTTGTATTTATCCGATTAGAACGAGATTCCTCCTTTCTAGAAGAGGAGCATAAAAGTGCACTCAAAGGATTGATAATCCATGAGCTTCTCCATTCGGTACAGCGACAACGAGGGTTGGAAGTCCGTTTGAGGAATTCACTTGTTTTCAGTTTGGAATTTTTTGGTCAACTTGCTTCATTAATACCTCCAGGAACATTTGAACATGAAGAAATTCTCCGTTTTCTGCGCGAGATTTCCCAAATGACATTATATACCTTAAAAGACATATTTGTAAATGTCGAAATGATCAAGCGTGGGTACTGTAGCCTTCTCCTAGAATATATAGGTGTGGAACTAAGTTATGACCATCCAGAGAAGGTTTTAACGCCTAAATTTGATACACCATTTGAGAAAGGACATATTAGAATTAAAGATTTATCAGAATTTGCTAAAGCATTTAATTTTACAGTATCATTAATACCCACATGGCTTCCAGCTATGGTTCTAGATGTGGATGCTTTCGATTACCAAGCATCCCGTAATTTAAAACACTTCGTGTTTGACAAATACTATACTAACCCTTCTTTAATAACACAAGAAATGTGGAACATTGAGAACATCTTTTTGACATCTTTTGCCTTTGCCAAAAGCTTTCATGTAAAATGGTTTGGAGCATTATTCAATCTAGCTCTTGAATATCTTTTGGGAGAAGATTTTGTTTTTTACCATCTTTCAAAAGCTTCTGAATTAGTTGAACAAATTTATTCCGAGACAAATGATCGTGAGCAAAAAAAACTGGCAATAACACCTATTTTAAAAGCTGCTTATGTTCAAAAAAGTGAATATCCCTCTGGAATTCAACAACATAATATTGATGAACTATTAAAGCTAATGAAAGAATATAATATTGATAAAGATGAGATAGCAGAGCTGGAAGAAATTTTAGATGAAGAGGAAACACAGACAGGGCATTTCTTTCAAGGGTTATTGCAACTATCAATTATGATTCTAGTGCGAGACTTAAAGCATGTGACAATTTCTGGACAGATACATTTAATAAATCTATTTGGAAGGGCTATTTTTACCCTCCTACAAGTCATAAGCCATTTAGGCGATGATTGTGATAACATCTATTATCACGATGTAAGATTAACTACAAAACGGTTGATAAGAGTAGATAATTACTTTAAGAAGATAGATCTTGTACTTTATTTAGAAAATATCACCAAAGCTGCTATCTTTCAAGCTGAGGAAGATCCAACTACAGAAGAAGTCAAAGAGCTCCTATTTAATCTTGATTTCTTTGATGTTCCCCTTACTAACGCTTACATTGACACAGGATTGGCCATGATCCGAAGTACAAAGATTGTTATGAATCGAGTACCCCCTGAAGACCTCGAGTTTCCTGAAGTGGCATCACAATTTATAGGAATTATCATCTCCGAAGAAAAATTCGAAGAAGAGGAACTTGAATATATTGACATGATTCTCGTATGTGCAATGATCGCAACGAAAAATATTCCATTTAAATTAATTCAACCTATATTAGAAGCATTTATCTCGGTACATAAGGTGTTAGACTCTGAAAATAAATCTGAACAAACCTAAAAAAGAATTAGAAATTTAATGAACTATTTTAGCTAAAACTTCACAGATACAAAGCCAATGTTAAAACGATCTTTTCCTCGCTTCTGATAGATCAGGGTTCTGTGAACTCGTAGGAAGCCACTTGCTTTAGCTAGTGGTAGTTCACACAAGAATTAAAAAATTAAATATAATCTAGAAAATTGTAATAAAGAATAGTTTTAGAAGGATTAAACATTAATAATCCACTATTGTAAACTCCAAAATCAAAAAGAAGCTAAAAGGGCCTGTAGCTCAGTCTGGTTTAGAGCGACCGGCTCATAACCGGTTGGTTCGTGGGTTCAAATCCCCCCAGGCCCATGAAACACAAAACAATGGCATCATAGCTCAGTTAGGTAGAGCGTCCGGCTGTTAACCGGGTGGTCGCAGGTTCAAAGCCCCAAAAGAGGATTTTTTGGAGTGAAAGTCCTGCTGGTGCCGTTTTCTTCTCTTTGTTTAATAAGATTAGTTTTAAATTAATTTATATTCTAATTTGGATGTTTTAAAAAGACAATATACAAATAGAAAATTATTTTGAAATTAAAATTAATCAAAGGATGTAATTAATAGAAATAAAATCATAGATTAATACAAATTCCCAAATAATCTTTGTTTGGGGAAGCAAAGGTAATTTCAGCGAAAAAAAGGGATTATTCTAAAAATACCTTAGGGATAAACTACATAGAGTCCATCTTGAAATACTGTAGGGTCCTTTCCCCGTTTTCCACGCAACCGGGTAGCTTCTGCTAATCTGGTAGCTGCTTGAGCAACTTTCTCCTTATCGATTCCTGTAAAAATTACGAGATCTCCTTCAACCTTTGTAGTTACATCAGCATCTGCAGGGACACGAATAGGATCACGGCGACCATAAAGATTTTTTATTAGTATAACTTCTTTTTGAACTTCTACAGTAGCAGGAAAATGGGAGGTTATTACTTGGACTTTATATGTGAACCCCTTCGTGACACCAGTAATCATATTTTGAATATGTCCAGCAATTGTTCCTACCATTGATGCCTCATTTTTACTCCCAAAGTAGTTCTGAACTTTCAAGGTGTTCTTTTCTTGAGTTAAATTAACCTGTAATCGATTGAATACACGGGATAATTTTCCCTTTGGTCCTTCGATGTGGATTTCCTGTCCGTCTCGAGTAGGTTTAAGGGTAGCAGTCACCTTCTCTGGGACTTTAATTACCCGTTCTATTGAATGATGTCGCATTATTTAGTCCTTCCTAAATCCTCTAATACACATAAGCTAGTAATCTTCCTCCAAGGTTACGTTCCTTTGCTTCTTGGTGAGACATGACTCCCTCGGATGTTGATACAACTAATATTCCCATGTCTCGGGCTGGAAGGTACTGCTTTTCCCATTCTACATAATCAGAAACTTTAACTGGATATCGTGGTTTAATAACCCCAATTTTTGTTATTCGTCCTAAGAGCTGAACTGAAATTATCCATAAATCTTCCATGACTTCGAATTCTCCGATTGCTCCATATTTTTGGATTACTCGTAAGACATTAGCAATTATACGGCTTGCAGGTCGGATCGCTACTTCTTTTTTCCCTAAAATTTCTGCATTGGCTATCGTGGACATAGCATTTGCTAGTGGATCAAGCATCACCAATTCTATCTACTCTTTTTATGTTTATTATTTTTGAAAGATATAAGAATAATTATTCATTAACTCAGAGAGCTCTATCATCTCTCAATGCTCATCTTAACCGTCCTTGCCTCAGGTTGTTAAATTTTATCTAGGTGAAATTTGTTTAAAAGAATGATTTTTCAGTTTTTTACTATCAATTTCTGTATCAGATAAATCTAGAGTTTTTTTAGGTCAATTTTCGGAGGATTTTTCCTGTTTTTTTCGTTTTATCTTTGCAATTGAACCAATTGTGGTAGCTTTGGGTATAAAATCATCTACAATAGTTTTTTCATCTGTAATTTCTGTTTTTAGTTCGATTCCCAGCTCACGTTCGATTTTTGCAATTATTATGTCAGTGGGTAATACTTTTTCAGCTTCTATCCTAGCTAGGAGGGTTTCTTTCTCTTTTATAAGTTGAGCAAATTCTGCTCTTCCTAGTCCCTTGTCTCTTCGAGCATTTTGGATAATTTCGCCATATCCATCGACAAGGATCTTATCGTGGAGAAAATCTTTCTTAGGTGGTTTGTATTGTCTTTCAGGTTTGGGAGAACTACGTTGAGTTGGTCTTGGGGCTGTTGGAGGCTTAAATGGTCGTTTTTCTGGTTTCTTTTGGACAGGAGTACCAAACTTCGCACATCTAGCACAAGCATAGAGCTTTACACGATCAATTTCAACCAAAGTAACGGGACTTTCTGCACCACACATTTCACATGGTTGATTCCGGGACAATTATTCTACTTCCTCTTCATAAACGATTTTTCTGGAAAGGGGTTTTAAGATTTTGACCATCAAATAAAAATTCAAAGCTTAAGTTATAGTCCATTCTGTGAAGTTGTTAAATAACTAACCATTAAATCTTCAAAATGGTGTAAACAGATGGTTTTTTTCTGTATGCATCCCATTACTAACTAGTTCAGGATAATATAAAAAATTAAGTAGTTTTTTATGTATAGCTCGAAAAGAAACAAAAATAAAGGGTTCATGACAATGTAATATTGACAGGTAAAAACTCTTCCGAAACACCCTGTCTGGAGACTAAGTGGAAACAACAGTCTCTGATACTATTTCCAATGGTAACTTTCGTAAAGCTTTAATACACGACTGAAAGCAGATTAAGATGTAGGGAACTTCATGCCAGACACAGTGGAAAATAAAAAATCAACTTTCGATGAATTCGCTGATTCTTATACCCGCACCATGGAGCGCAGGATTCGTGCTTTAGAGACTGAACGACAATTATTAGAGGTTCAGCGGAACAAGCTTGAGGAGGAAAGAGACAATCTAAAATTAGAACTTCAAAAATTACGACAACCTCCTTTATTTACAGGAACTCTCCAAGAGGTATTAGATGACAACAAAGCGATAGTAAAAAGTTCTACGGGGCCATCATTTGTAGTTGTGATCGATTCTTCCATTCCAAGCGAAACCCTGACTCCTGGCGCACGAGTGGCTCTCCATCAACGGAACTTTGCTATATTAGAAGTCCTTCCTACAAGTCGTGATCCATTAGTTCGTTCTATGGAAATAGATACTAAACCAACGGAGTCTTATGAAGATATTGGGGGATTAAAAGAGCAATTGCAAGAGCTTAGGGAAACGGTAGAATTACCATTACTTAATCCAGAGCTGTTTGAGAAGGTGGGTATTGAACCACCCAAAGGGGTCTTACTACATGGTCCACCAGGGTCAGGAAAGACACTGATGGTAAAAGCGGTCGCACGCGAGACCAAAGCTACATTTATTCGGGTGATTGGGTCCGAGCTGGTTCAAAAGTATATAGGGGAAGGCGCACGATTGGTGCGAGAAGTGTTTTCCTATGCTCGGGATAATTCTCCAAGTATATTATTTATTGATGAACTCGACGCTATCGGAAGTAAAAGACTTGATATTGCCACGAGTGGAGATCGAGAAGTTCAGCGAACCCTGATGCAGTTATTGAGTGAATTAGATGGATTTTCCCCACGAGGTGATGTAAAAATAATTGGGGCAACCAACCGAGTCGATATCTTGGATCCCGCTTTACTACGACCGGGGCGATTTGATCGACATATCGAATTTCCACTCCCAAATCAAGAGGAACGACTGGAGATCTTTAAAATCCATTCACGAGGGATGAATGTGAACTCTAAAGTGGATTTTGCCTTCTTGGCGAGTGAATCAACACAGGCATCGGGAGCAGATATTCGTGCAATCACTCAGGAAGCAGGAATGTTTGCAATTCGGGAAAAACGGACTATGGTAACGTTTGATGATTTTAAGAAGGCTACCCAAAAAGTCTTAGATAAGAAAGGCAGTTTTCTTGCCCGTATGAGCCAATATCTATAACCCCTCTTGTTAGGTCTTCGTTATTGTTTTAGAAATAATAAATTTAAGAGTTCCTGAAAGGCCTGAATAGCAGCTATTCGTTCTAAGCGAGGATGTGAAAGATCCTTGAATTTAAGGGTTTGACTTAAGGGTTCAACTAATTCATTAAGAGAAATATCCTTTACCACCCAGAAGTAAAGTATCAGGGTCTCAATGGCGTCCGCAATTCTTCCTTTGTCTCCTTTAATCAATAATGCTTTTTGGTCGTACCAGATCGAGGTTTTATACGCTTGGGCAAGGATAGAATCTGATACTTTGATACCTGTTACATGATTAGTTGCTAGACTTTTCGCAAGGGAATAAAGAAAGTTCACCAGAGCATCACCTAATTTTGCATTATCCTTTTGAGAAATAAAATCAGTGAGAGATGCTTTACTATCAAGAACCTTTTGCAGCTTATCCTTCAGATCTGCCACTGTTAACCCAAGTTTCCGTTAAAAGTTACCTTTAACCGTGGAGTGAATAATTTCCGTTAGTTCATCACACATTTGAATGATAGATTTGGACGCAACACCTAAGGCTTCGATTGGAACGATTTCTGATGTTCTTAGATAAAAAATTGGATTTTCCAATAAAGGATGGGGAAACCTATAAGCTGTAAATAAAACACCAGCTTGATCTTTGAGGACTTCACGTAGGAGGTTTAGAAAACTATGGTCTTCTCCTTCTATTTCAAATTCGAGTAATGATTCTTCTCTTCTGAGAATTTTAATTTGCGACATTAACACCCCTAGAAACGACTTTCTATGCAGGATAACCCATTTAGACTTCACTTCATAAACTTTCTTTTAATATTTGCTTAGCAAGGAAGGAACTTAAGGTAGGAGGAACACTCTCACCAATTTGGTTGTATTGCTGCTCAATGGGACCTGAAAAGTGAAAAGAATCAGGAAAACTCATTAAACGAGCATGTTCGCGAATAGTACAAAATCGAGACTCAGAAGGATGAATAAAGCGGCTTTTTCCCATAACAGTGGGACTGGGGTGTTCCCAGTCAAGACGAATGAAATTACGTAACGTGGAATTTCGACTTCCCTTAAAATAGACCAAAGCACCTCCAGGGTGGAGTTTAATGAGTTTTTTAGCCATTTTGAAGGGAATGGGGATTGTTTCTTGATATAAATCATCTAAAGGGTCAGGAAAATCCGTGAATGCATCCCTCACTGTCACTATAGGCGTTTCTTGGGTTGAATTAAATGGAACATTGGAAATAAACACACGTTTACGAAAACTGGGTACACCATGATTCACTGCTTCTAGGCGATTAAAATAGATCACAGGATAGGGAGAATGTCTGAATTCATAACGAATAAGTGCTTGGAGAGTAGAAGAGGCAAGCTGAGACACATTTTCTATAAGAAACACCCGCGGTTCTAAATCAATAATCAGTCGAATAGCATCAAGCACCAGTCGACCCCGCTCATCCTCGAATAATTGATTATAACCTCTAGACAAACGCTTTGGATTGGCTCCCGAAAACGCTTCACACGGAGGACTGGCAAGGATTATATCAGGATACTGATGGTTCAATTGCTCTAACAGCTCTAAACTATGTAGGGATCGAATATCACATTCTAATGTCTTAGTTCGGGGAAAATTCATCTGATATGCATTAAGGGCATAAGAATCTTGATCCACCCCTAATACAATAGAAAATGCATTACTAACCTGACGAAAACCTTGAGTAAACCCACCACAACCACAGAAAAGATCGAGGAGCAACATTATAGACTCATAACTCATCTCAAGAATCAAAGTAGCCTACAAAAGGATTAAGCTCTTTAAGACAAAAAAGTATTGAATAGGTAGACAGTTCAATATCTGAGAAATATTCCTTCTGGTTTACCTATATATTACAAATTATCTTATTTTTTATCATAGAGTATTCTATTAACCCCTTTTGGTAAAGATTTGAGTTCTATACCTTCATTGGGTAAAAGAAAAGATATTAGGAAAGTAAAATAGATTTTAATCACATAAGGTAAGAAGTTTTATGCTTTATTCCTTATGTATTTTTATTTATGATAACAATTATAAAAAGATAAATCATAAAGACCAACACTGTCGTATGGAGTGAAAAAAATGAATATATTAGAGATAACAGGATTAGAGCAAATATTTTTAGGCTGGTTCCTAATTTTTCATGGGTTAATCCACTTAATCTTCTTAATTTACAATTATGATGAAAAAACTAAGGTATATACAGGATGGGCTCGACGATCATGGCTCTTAGATAAAGTAATACCACCCCCACTTCTCTCTTATATCGGAATAATGACTTGGATTCTAATCATGATCTTATTTGTTGGAAGTGGATTAGGGGTTCTAGATCTTATAGCTTTGAATGAATATCTTCCCCCATTGATAATCCTTTCGTCAACTGTAGCAACGATAGCCTTTATCATATTCTACAATGGCCTTGCCCCAACACCCTTTCATTGGATACTTGGAGTCATCATTGATGTAACCTTGATTATCTATGTCATTGTCTTTCCACAGAATGGATTACTGGTAGTGATACTATTACTCCTCATAACAGGGTATGGGATGTTATTTCACTCCAAGATTCTAGCGAAGCTTACCCCTCCACAAGCTTGAAACAACAACAAAAATCTTAGATAGCTCCTCTAGAGGCATAGAAGAGAGTAAAATGCAAAAAACTCACTTCAGACATCAGGACGGGAAGCAAGTAAACCTCCAAGAAACAACGCGGTTTGAGCAATGGGATTGAGATCGTACAAAACACTTGGGAGAAAAATACAATGACCAAGATCCAGCTCCTTTCGGGTTAACCCAGGACTAGAGCCACCAACAATCACTAACACCTTACCTACGTTAAGAGCGGTATGAATATCGGGAAAAGGAACAGGTTCCTTAGCATATTTCTGAGCAACCACCAAAAAGACAGTATTTGGTTGAAGAGTGGTAAGAACATCTTCAAGATCCGTAAAAAATAATAAATTCCCGTCATACTTCAACACATGCTTTTGCGCCTCAGGAATACCAATAGAAGCAGCAGAAGCCGTAATCTTACTAAAAAGCACAGTCTTACACTGCAAGGCAATACAAGTATCCGCAAATAACCGCACAAAACTACGACTATGCGAATTATGCAAAAGCATAAATAAATTAGAGAAGACCATAGAAGCACACACTCAGAAAAAAAGAAAAAAAACGAAATATAAAACACTTTACATGAAGCAACAAACAGAACCACAGCCAACATAACAACCAGTCGGGATATCCAAGCCTGGTATGGAGCTAGCCTGCTAAGTTAGTGCTCTGCGAGCTCGGGGGTTCAAATCCCCCTCCCGACGCTGTTTTAATAGGATTTCACCCAATCTTTTTGACCAAATGTCCAATTTTAGTCTTCTCCTTTCATTTGGGAACGGCTATTAGGTGTTTGGGAGTACTCGTCCTTTGAGGGGAGATCAAAGTCTTGTACCATCATATTAGCGATCATCAACAGATGCACTCTTAGCGTATTGTGGTCATAGCTCATCGATGTAAACCACTTCTAATCGGACTGGGGTTTTCCACCAAATTTGGTCAAATCGATAATAGGGATTGTATTTCCTTCGGGGTCCTGGAGCTCGGCATATTTTCCACATCTGACCTCAATAGGCTCTAAAAGGATATTATACCCTGCTTTTTGATAGTATCTACAAAATTTTTCTACATTCTCTACATGGAAGCTAATGGCAGGCGTTGGTAGAGTTGTATCCTTATGAAGGACTATTTCTGCATCCGTTTCAGGTAGAATTAAACCCACTATTTCTTCTTCTTTATCCTTCCATCCTATTTTCAGACCGAAAACCTCTGTATAAAACTGTATTGCCTTCTCCAAATCTTTTACACAATACATAACGCAATCAATTTTCTTCAGAAGGGTTCCTGTCATTATTCTATCTTTCTATTCTGGTTTTTAACTCCCAGTCCATGAAATAACCTGTTTGAGCTTATAAAGTTTACTCTAAGTTCACTTTTTTGATATTAATTTAATCTCTACGAATATTCCCTTCCTCTATTTGGAATTTTACCAAAAAGTAAGTGGGCCGGAGCAGATTCGAACTGCCGACCTGCTCCGTGTCAGGGAGCCGTCATACCGGGCTAGACCACCGGCCCATTTTTTCATTCTCGATTTTCTTCTTCTGATTTTGTCTAACTACCTAATAGGTCTCGGATTAGCTATCTTCTGAGGTTAAGATTACTTTTCCCCCAGCTGTTTCAATTTTTTCTCGTGCTTTTGTAGTTATGTTTTCAACAGTGATTTGAAGGGCGTTTGTTACTAGTCCCTTTCCCATGACCTTTGTTATGCCATGTTCTGTTAAGTTTATTTTAAATCCTTTTCCTTCTTTGGTTGCCATACCGTTGGTAACCAGTTTTTCAATTTGCCTGTTAATATCTCCAATATTTATAGCTCGAGTGGTTAAGTTTGGATTTGGAGCTGTAAAGCCTTTTTGACTATCGATTAAGGCTTTTATTCGGGTAATACG
This sequence comes from Candidatus Hodarchaeum mangrovi, assembly GCA_016839515.1. Taxonomy (GTDB): domain Archaea; phylum Asgardarchaeota; class Heimdallarchaeia; order Hodarchaeales; family Hodarchaeaceae; genus Hodarchaeum; species Hodarchaeum mangrovi. Next base: position 73,435 of record JAEOUE010000207.1, on the reverse strand, counting down.
TTTATGGTCTTTAATTCCTGCTCCCCCTTTTCCTCCTCGTTGTCCACTTTTTCGATGGCCACCTGAAATTCGTCCGTATCCATGGGTTCTACTCCCTCTTTGTTTACGTACTTTTTTCGGTCTTCTAACTGTCATTCTTTTCACTTTATGCCATTTTATCAATTAATTTATTAATTTCTTTTCCTCTATAGCCTAGTGCTCCACCAAGAGTATAAGGTTTTTTTACGCCTCTAATGTTATACCCCTTCCTAGGCGGATGTAACCGAAATACTGGTTTAAGTCCTTTTATATCTTTTATGTCAGCTTTAAAAGTAAGAAAGCTTTTGATAAAGTCATCCATATTTTTAAATTTTGAATTAGCTTTAATATATTCATCAGTTAATCGTCCTCCTCCTTCAACTTGCCCTCTTTTTAGTAATAAAGTCTTAAATGTCTCAGAATCAATTTCACCCCAGGTTAATGTATCTTTTGCTTTTTGAAGCATCCCTTTAAAGGTTACACGATCATCAATTATTGTACAGTGATTTGTCCGGTTCAAGCGAAGCAGATTAAGAGTTTTTTTGATAGAATAACTACGATCAACAGTACCTCTTACTCGAATAACTGCAATTCTATTTGTTGGATTAATTGTCTCTTGTCCCATCCTATTCACCCCATTCTGACGAATGAGAAATGCTATATGTTGCTCGTAAGGCTTCAAACGTTGCTTTACAAAAGTTTTGTGTTGTTCTGGTATCTCCGAAAGTATTACTCCAAATATCTGAGACCCCTGCTAATTCAAGAACACTTTTAGCAACGTCACCAATAACTAATCCTAATCCTTTTGGTGCAGGCTTTAGAATAACTTTAACACTACCCACTTTTCCTTCCACCTCAAACGGTATTGAGTGGGGATTACTACATGTACATTCCCAGCTTCCACACCCTCTTTTTACGGGGATAATATTCAACTTTGAAAGAATTATCGCATTTCGAATTGCTGTTCCTACACCAGCTGCTTTAGCTTGAGCCACACCAACTATTCCATTTTTATTCCCAACACCGGCCGTTGCAATGAATAAGGTTTTTCGACCAGCATCTGTTTGACGTTGAACACGGCCTACATCTAATACTGTTTCAGTCAGGTTTGGAACCAGAAGATCAACGATAGCGACATCATCAATTTTGAAACTATCTCTGAAAATGTCATATATTGAAGTTATTGTACCATCTTTAACCATTTGACCTACTTCAGTTCTTGGGATCCATGATTCAAGATCAAAACTTGGAGCTCCCATTTCTTGGTCTCGATCTCTACCTCTGCTTCTACTCATAAAATAATCACAATCCTATAATTGATAATTTCTTATTCCTCTAAGTTATTTGATTCTTGGTTTTTTCAAATAATTTTGGTAAATCTACTGGATTGATATTTTGATTTATATAACCAGAATAATACTGCTTATATAAATTCTCATCTTCTCCTTTGATCTTTTTTGCATATTCAGCTATATGTTCTCCATTTAATCGTTCTTTTGAAGGAAATATTTTATCTGAGTGTGGTATTTCAATTCCTGCATCTACTATTCCTTTTAACACTGCAAAAACTCGAGAACCATAGATAGGAGGATTAATTCCTATATCCAGTATTGCGTTTGAAATTCCTTTTTTTAATGCTTTTTTTCCTGCTAGATATCCTACCAGATAAGCACTTGGGATATTTGAAGTGGCAACAGACCAATTAAATTTTTTTAATTCTCGTGTATGAGCAGCACAACGTGTCTGATCCCCATTAATATGTGCATCAACAAATTGCACTAAGCTATGGGAATTTGAAACCCTTACAACAGCTCTTGTTGTTGCACTTTTAACTAGTCTTAATCGCAAATGATAGTTAGTTTTCCCTTCTCTTCTTCGTCGATAGGGTACTCTATACCTTGCATTTCTTGCCATGTTCTTATCTCCTTTTCTTTTTTGGTTTTTTAATTATTCCCAAATCTTCAATCGTATTTTTTAGATGAGCTACATTACGATAAGAGTTCCCTTTAACTTTAGAATAAAACATTCGGTATTGAGAGGGTTGAATAAGATCATTATCTCTTAAGCCCTGTAAATAACGTCTTTGGCTTCTAATCTTATTCATCCAGAGTTCTTTACCTGGTTGTCTACCCCCTAATTTTCCTTTTCTGCTTCCATGTCCGCGTCGTTGTCCTCTCTGTTTTTGGACCTTTAAAATTTTTGATCTTCCTCGGGAAACACCAATAGTTGGTTTTTTCCGAATTACTCCGTCATCTATTAGTTTCCTTACATCAGCACGAGTAAGTGCAAGTGAAAGATCTTCCTCGACTTCCGGATTTATCCAAACTCTATTTATACCCACATTCAAAATCCTTGCTGCTATTTTTTTCTGAGGGGTTAAATTCATTCTTCTTCACCCTTGTTATCTTCATCTAATTCTAGATCATCGATTGATATATCTTCCAGAAGCTCTTCATCTAGATCTAACTCGGTTTCAAGATCGCCTAAATCTACTTTAACCTTTGCAACTACTGGGTTTATAATCCGGACATTCTGCAACTCTGCTTCCATTATGATACGTTCCTTCTTCCTTTGTCCAATATTAGAAGCAATTCTTACAACTTGAGAAGTTGGATCTATCAATGAAAGGTCTGCAGCCGAGAAAACCAATATTTCTTCCTTCCCAGAACGCGTTTTATATCGTATTTCTTTAGGACTGCGGAAACCAGCCATTGGAATTATAGGCCATCCTTTTTTCTTCTCACGGGCCTTTGAATCAATCCCACGTGGTCGTCTCCAACTTTTTTTAATCCTTTTTAAGCGCCAAGATTCGATTCTTCGAAAAGATGGTATTTTTTGTCTAAGGTTTTTTCGAATATTGAGTAATCGATATTTTTCAGAATCGGGTTTTTTTTCCGAAATATTAGCCATATACTATTCATCCTTTATTTATACGTGGGATCTTGACCTTCAACTTATTTATATAGATAAAGAACCTATAATCAATATTACAAAAGATTATTGGTTCTAATGCAGGAATTTAAAACAGGTTCTAAGTGTCAAAACCAACTAGAACCCAGTAGAAGCGACTATTGGGACATTATTTAAATCATACAGAAAGAAACCTAATTTGGTTAAAGACAATTGAGAGGTAGTAAGAGAGTTACACATGCCCAGAAAGGTAATTATTACCTTTTTCTTCGATATTTTATTTGTTGAACCATATAATCTACGATCTTTTATAGAGTTTAGTGACTTAATTATTTTTAGGAAATAATTAACGATTTTAAAATGGCTTAGGTTTGGTGTCTTTTTTTTGAGGTTATATAAATTTGTAATTTTCATAATTTTGGTATCATTCAAGTATTAAAAATAGATGATTATGTGAAAAATAATCCTTCTTCTAGCCATAACTTAAACTATTACAATCACAATGGATTTAACAATTTAAAGGAGTGGTTTTATCATCCAGAACACAGCTGTCAAGACTCTTAAAGATATTCATTATCATCTCAATAAAATTTCTGAATTTAATAAGGATAAAGTTCAGTTTTGTCGAGTTCTAAAACAGTACAGTCCTTCTTTAGAATCTTTACCTACTCATCTTCAATCTTTTACTTTTGATCATTATATTTTCTCTTCCCTTAATCCACTTGATATCTCAGGTTTAACAATTGGGGGTATAGATGGAGGACATATTTCTCGTCTACTTATAGGTTTTGATATTTTCCTCTTTCGTGCAGTAGCAGTATTTATCACTTATACTCCTGAAGGTATTCAAAATACTACTTATTACCCTGCGAAAATTCCCCCTCTCGAAATAACAATTTCAGATTCTGCTTTTTCTTCTTTAGATTTTGAACATTTGGGTACATTACGTCGTGCTATTACAGAACTTCAAGTAGCGTTGCAGATTCTTGAATTAAGTGAGAAAAAGATCGATGTTTTATTACTTGATGGTAGCCCAGTTATTAATAAACCTTTAACTTCGAATCAGAAGATTATTAATTATTATGAAACTTATCTATCAATACTTCAGGAATTGATTTTTAATGCAAGGAAAAAGACTGTCAAGCTAGCATGGATTGTTAAAGACAGTAAAATGAGCTTAATGACTAAATTTCTCGGCAGAATTCTTCCTTTTATGATAGATAGAATGCCTGAACTATTGGAACTTGATTATAGAAATATTATTAATAATTCTCGTGATATGGATCTTTTTTACTATCTTTTAGACTTTCAATATCGTTCAATGGTTCTTAAACTTGATTTTAATGTCTCACAAGATTTCGCTAAAAAATTCGCGTTCTATAACTTCTATTTAAAAACAGCTCGTTTTGATATTCCTCTTAGAGTAGAGATATTTCAGCCACTCCAAAAAGAAACTAAAGAAATGATCAAGGAGATTAATATCTTAGCAGAAACGATTTTACCTCTTTCTCAGTATTATAAAAATTATGGGATTCCTGCGCCAATTGTTGAAGCTGATGCCAGAGCAAAGATAAAAGAGACAGAAGTTGATGCTTTTTTTCACTTGATGAGAAAACGATTTCCAATACCCGATTTATGGTTAAGACGAAGAGAAAGATCTCCGTGGAAATTTTAAAAATAATAATTTAAAAGGTATGAAAATTATGATAATTGGAATAGTGATTGTCACTTCTGATTCGCCTAGTTTAGAAAAAATCGAAGTGATTCTAGAAAAAGACTCTTCCTTGATAATAGAAAGAGGACAGTTTGTTACAATTCCCAAAAATGAAAAAATCGAAGTCATAGGACTCATTAGTGGGATAAAAAAATATAATGCATATTATGAAACACTAGAAGCTAGTGCTCACGAAATTGCTTCTCGTGATTACCATAATATTTTTCCAATTAATGAATGGGAGAATACTATTGCTGAAATTAAACCTCTAGGGGAGTTGGATATTGAAAAAGAGGTTGTTTCAAGAGTTAAGTATCCTGTTTCTCCAGGTTCGAAAGTATTTAGATCATCTCCTCACAGTATTGAAGTATTCTTAGGATTAGATAAAAATGGGCTACATTTAGGATTTCTCCAAGCAAATGAAGTAGATATTAAGTTAAATATTTCCCGATTGCTTCGTAAACATCTGGCAATTCTAGCTATTTCAGGAGCTGGGAAGTCTTACGCTGCTTCTGTTCTTCTAGAAGAGATTTTACAATATGGTAAATTAGGAGTGATTCTTATTGATCCCCATGGAGAATATTCCAATATTTTTAACACTTCTGAATATAAGGAGAATATAGAAGTCCTTAGTGGATCTTTAATTTCTATCGGTGTCCCAGAACTATCTGCATGGGATATTTCAGAATTTATACCTGAAATGTCAGTCGTTCAGACAAGAGTTTTGGAGGGGATTATTACAAATATCAAAAAAATGAATTTGGGACATTATTCTATCTTAGAATTAATAAAACAATTAGAGATAACAGAAGGAGTAAATCCTAGAACACGAGAAGCAATGGTTGGCTGGTTACTTTCCCTTCATCGCACATATTTATTCTCACCAGAATCAAATCTAGACTTCCAAAATTTAATATCACCTGGTAAAACAGTTATTTTAGATCTTTCTGATCTTCAGAGTTTTAGAGCAAGAAGAATCCAGGCATTATATTTCCTTAAAAGCCTTTATTCGTTACGTATTCAAAACAAGATACCTCCGATAGTGTTCATGATTGAGGAAGCGCATCAATTTTGTCCTGAATCCTCTAGATCAGTTTCAAAAGGTATTATAGAGACCATTGCCCGTGAGGGTAGAAAATTTTACTGCAGTTTATGTTTAATTTCTCAAAGACCGGTAAATTTATCTGTAACAGCTCTTTCACAATGCAATTCTAATTTAATTCTTCGAATCCGTAATCCTTACGATTTAGATTTCATTGGAAAAACATCAGAGGGTATTGATCGATCAATATTGAAAATGTTACCAGATCTAGAGGTCGGGGAAGCATTAATTGTTGGAGAAGGAATAAATTACCCAATTTTTTTCAGGATTCGTGCTAGAAAACACCATGGCACATCAATTTCACCAAACCTTCAACAAACTGCAGAATCTTATGCAAAGAAATGGCAATTTAATAATTCAGTTAATTTTGAAAGGATTTCTAGATCTGAAGATAAATAAATAATTTTTAAGTTTGATCAGATAGATAAGAATGAGTACTTTTTTCAATAATTATGGAGTTCTTCAGTTATGGCTCTCTTAGATTGGTTCTATGCCACATTTATTGCTAGTATTTTAGTTATAATTGCTCTTTTGTTAGTTCTATTTTACATTCTTTTTTATAATGAAGAGGATGAAGAATTAGAGGAGGAAGAGGAGAAAAAAGATTAATATTCTTCTTTTTATTTATCCTCCTTTTTTGTTATTTCGTAGAGTTAAAATTTTTTATTTGATTAACAAATTGATCTATAAAATTATCAGGATATTGATAAATCCAATCTAGATCCAACAAGAATCCTTTCAAACCTAGATTTAATACTTTATTCAGTTCTTTTTCATTTAAAATCGGTGCATAAAGGATCGGAGTTATTCTTGCATTTTCTATTCTTACTCTTTTAATGTGATTATCAATAATTTCTGGATTTATTTTTTCTATCGTCGTACTCATTCTTGAAAGTTCCTCAGGAGTAAAAGCAATTCCATTTGGATCTAATTTTGACACTGCAGCGGAAATCGCTTCGTTCCCTGTACAAATTATTGTTATCAATTGTCTGTTACGTGCATGTCTTATGGTAGATTCAAGGTTCACCAGTGTAACGTTATCTTTCGCGGTATCTATAATTACTCCCGATAATCCTTGTCTTTTTATTTCATCAGGAGATAATGGTATTCCTGGGTAAAGAACAGGGTTTGAAAATTCTTCGACAAAAGTAAATAAACTTGAAATTGGTGGTATAAATCCAATCGTAAAGTCTTTATTCTTTGAAGTTTCAACTGCATATTCAACTAGATTCTTACTTTTTTCATCATTCCAGATTTGCTCATTTATTCTTAAAATTAAGAAGGATGAAGTAAAACCTTTCATTTAAATCACTTGATTAACAAAAAGGGTATTATGACATTAAGGTATTTGTATTTATAAAAATGCGATATCTTCTAAAGATTTTTACTTTCTTTAGAATTCTTCGCATTTAGAATTTTGAATTGATTAATTTAAAGATCTGTAGTTATTATTTTTGTTATAAGGGAGTATATTAAAAAGAGAAGAATTTAAAGATTAGTCTTAATCTCCCCTATATGTAAATATTTGACGAGAAAGCATAAGGAGAAAAATTTGTTTGAGTCGTCGTTCACGTTCAGCTCGTAGAATGGTAGATAAATGGTCTGCAAAGGAATTATATCAGATTTACAGCCCCCCAGGTTTTCTAGAGGGTGAAGAAAGGATAATTGGAGAGTCTCTTACTGATGATCCTAATAAATTAATTGGAAGAGTTATAGAGATTTCCTTATCAGATATTAATAATGATTATTCAAAGATGCACGTTAAGATTCGTTTTCAAATAACAGAAGTTATAGGTAATAATGCAAAAACACGGTTTAAAGGTCATTCTTTTGCTCGAGATTATCTCAGATTTCTAGTTCGACGTAGAAGAACTCGAATTGATAGTATTAGCACAGTTAAAACAAAAGATGGAATTCCTTTTCGAATAACTGCAACAGGCTTTACTCAACACCGATCAAAAACCAGTCAAAAAGATGCAATCCGTCGTAAAATGCTTAAGGTTGTAGCAGAACAGGCTAATGAACTTACACAAGACGAATTCATTCGCGATGCTACTGGAGGAAAACTAGGCTCCGTTGTATATCATGAGTGTAAGAACATTTATCCTCTCAAAAGTGTCGAAATTCAAAAATCCAAAATCCTAAAGCCAATTAATCCTTAGATTTTCCTTTTTTTCCTACTTCTATTATTTCTTCTGAGAGGGAAAGGCTAGATATTATATCATTTGCTGTAGCTACAGCAGTTTCGATTTTTTCCATCCTTTTTGACGTAATTTTCAGTGTTGTCTTAGATACTTTCGATATAAGAATCATTGGTTCTTTTGCTAAATTGTCAGGCCTTAGAGCACTATTTATCAGTTTTGCCATTAGTTCATCTGGGTAATCTACTTGAATAATCAAATTAATTTTCTTAATCATTTTGATTTCTCACCTTCATTATAGTTTCATTAATCTCCCAAACAATCTCATCAATTTTATTTTCCGAAACTATTGCTCCTGCCGCGTCTGAATGGCCTCCAACTTCAGTATTGGGTTCAATATTTGAGATAACTTCCTTCAAAATCGATACTAAGTCAAAATTAGCATTTTGGTTGGTATTATTTCTGAAACTTAGTTTAACCCGCTCATTTGAGGTTTTAGCAATTCCAAGGATTGGTTTGAGTTTAAATTCCTTCTGATAGCTGAGCATTGAGGTAATACGTCCTATAAATTTCTCATTTATTTTTGGTCTACCATCAAGGACATAAAGAGCTGTTTTTTCAGTAATATTTCCTTCAGATTTCGCAAATTGTAAATTCTCAGATATAATCTTCCTATCTTCCTTAATAATCTGTTTTAGTTCTCTCAAAGCTGTAGATCTATCTCCTGAACACAAAGCAATCCCAATATCAGCTCTATCCAACCTTCCACATGCGTTTAATCTAGTTGCAAAGACTCTTGCGTCTTCCAATTCGACAATTTCTTCATTTAATAAGCGATAATCTGTTTTAATTATTTCTCTTTGTTCCACTCCATATTCTATTAATTTAGAAGCAATATTCTTACATTCATCATATGATAAATCATAGAAAATTCGTTCTCTATCTTTATCATACAATTGAATCCCTGAATCCTCTAAAAAAGATTCAAGTTCAATCTCATTATTAAACTCAATTAACCTACTTGACCAGAGGACACTTTTTATTGACCGTGATCTGTCAAAGAACCACACAGCTTCAGTTTCATTAATTTGATTTGTCTTTATAGCATCATTTACTATTTGCTTGTTTAAACCAAGTAGACTTGATTTTTCTCCTTTATCTTGGTAATCACCTAGAGCACCAATTATTGCCAATTTTGCTTGATCTATATTTCTAGGATTCATTTCTTTGGCTATAAGATAAGCAATTCCAGATCCACTAATTTCTGAACTACCATCAATAGAATAAATATGAGGATTAAGTAGTTCTACATGTTTTGGGATTTGAATATTCTCTTCAAGATAATGATGATCTATGATAAATACACTTTTTTTTTCATCCCAATTTGAAAAGCCATCTATCACACCTGAACCTAAATCCAAAAAAATTACCGTTATTTCACCTTGATTAATTCTATTAATTTTTTCTAAAGCGGAATACTCGAGATGTTTTAAGATTTGAATCTGATAAGGTATTTTTTCCCGTGCCAAAGCAGTCCCAAGTATTGTTGCTGCTGTTAATCCATCAGGATCATAATGAGAGAAGATTAAAAACGGAAAAAGGTTATAAGCCTTTGAAAGAAGACTTCTAGCAGTTTGATTACACACTTGGAAGAATTCCTCATATGATCCCATGCAAATAACACCATAGCTAGAGATTTGAAGATTTACTTGAAATTTTATATTGGATTTAGTTAATAGGAAAACCCAATTCCTTATGTATTATTAACAAAGTTAAATCTTTATTTAGATTAACCCTTTATCTATTAAAGTCCTAAATTCCTCAAATGATAATTTTCTTCCTTCCTCAAACTTCTTCCGTGCGTCTTCAGTTTTCTCTTCGAGCTTTTCCTTTCGATGAGCATCCTGTTTAGCCCTGACTTTTTGTTTACTTTTATTTATATCTTGACGAATTCTGTTTATCTCACGTAGATAATTTAGATATTCATTATGGACTGAATTTGCTTGTTTTTTAGCATCGATAAATTGAGCATGTAGATCATCCGCTTGTTTTCTCATTACATCAGCGTTTTTAAATGCTTGAATCATAGTTTTATGATGAAAACGGCTTTCGCGAGCCATTGATCTTAGTTCATTTTCTAATGACCGCATTTTTCCTTTAAGTACATTAATTCGATTATTAAAAGTTCTTAAATCTCTTGATATGACATCGGTTTCTCTTACTTCTCGGAATTTTTGCTCTAATCTTGCAATCTGCTCAACTATTTCTCTCTCCTCATTAATTGATAAGTTTGATGTTGTTTGAATTTTCCATTCAAGTTCTTGTATCTCATGACGAATTTTTTTGGCAGAAATGTCTACTCGACGAGAATGTGTATTTCCCTTGACATTTAATCCTTCAAGTTGCCCATTTAGTCCTTCTGCTTGCTTTTCAAATCCTTCGAGTTCTTTTAATAATAAAGTTTTGCTTTCTTTAAGTGCTGTGATCTTGTCATTACAGTTATCTCGTTTTTCACGTTCTTCTTTCGCAGTTGCTATTAGCTCTTTTACCTGTTCATTAAGTGAATTTCGTTTATTTGCAATTTCAGTTACTTTTCTATTAATCCCTTCACGCTGATGCTTTATATCACGAGCAATAGCTTCCATATTGGAAATCTTTAGCAATTGCGATTCTATATCTTGTTCTAACAAGAGATAACCTTCGTTGGATTTTTAAAGCTTGATCCTATTTTGATTAAGAATATTTGAAAATTTTTTTGATTTTTAACGTAGATATAGGGTTGCGTTTGAGGGTTCATATTTAAAATCTGAATCAAAAACCCCTTTCTTTTTATAATATCTTGTTAATCGTCGAATTTTAGATTCAACTAGCTGTAGTCCTCGTCTAGAATGCTTATCTTTCTTATTCCCACTTTCTAGATGATTTCTAAGGTTTAATGCTTGACGTACGAGATTTAGGAAATCTTCAGGCATTTTTGGTCCTAGATCATTCTCCTTCATGATTTTCGTAACTGACCTTCCTGTAATCTTTTTTATGCTAGGTATCGCATAAGCATCACGTAAGATCAATCCAATTTGTGCTGACCCTAAACCTTCTCTCGCTTTATCGATAACTAGTTTTTCAATTTCTTCGGGAGAATAAGGAACCCATTCTGGAGTTTTTCTCCATATTGGTCTTGTAGATCCGCTTTTTCCTTTTCTTCTTGCATGCATTCGGGCCATTAAATCTTCCACCGAGGCTACATATAAATAAATTTACTTTGATGTTTAATTCTTCTTTTAACTGTTATTAGCAGTCATTTAAAGGAGAATTGAATTACTTCATAAATCTTATTTCATATTTTAAAAGTTGAAATCATTATGGAGAATTTACCAAATAGTATTGAAATTGGATTTGTTTCGAGCAATGTGCAAAAATATAAAGAGATTTACAAAGTTTTTCTTCAGAAATCTAAAATACAACTAAAATTTCTGAATATGATTTTGAGTGAAATTCAATCTGATAGTCTTGAAGAAATCGCAAAATTTTCTTTAAAAACTTGTTTTCAAAAGGATTTCACCATCCCTTATTTTGTTGAGGATTCAGGTCTTTTTATTGAAACCTTAAATGGGTTTCCAGGGCCTTATTCCTCCTATGTCCTAAAAACAATTGGATTATGGGGAATTTTAAAACTTCTAGAAGAGAAAGATAATCGGAAAGCCTTTTTTCAATCTTCTATCGCGTTGTACTTTAATAAAAAGATATATTTGTTTACAGGAAGGGTAAATGGTATTATTTCAGCATCAGTTTCCGAATCAGGATGGGGTTATGACCCTGTATTTATCCCTTCAAAAGGAGATGGGAAAACATTTGGTGAATTAGGAGAGAAAAAATATAGCCTCTCGCACCGGTATTTAGCTGTTTGTAAACTAATTTCATTTTTAAATGAAGAGTATAAATTGGGATCCTAATGCAAGATTATCTAGATATTCTAGAATCGACTTCTATCCTTTTTAAGGCTTATCGTGAAATTATATTTCTTCTTGATCAAGGTTATCCTAAAAGAACCACACTTAATTTTGTAGCAAATCGTTACAGTTTAAAAAGTAATTTAAGAAATATCTTAAACCGATCTGCATTTTCAGAAAATGAAGCTATAAGAATTAATAGTTTAGTTCTTAAATCCACTGTTCAACTTATGAATAAAATATTATATATTGACGCTTATAATCAACTTGTCACTTTTTTTTCATTAATTATGAATGAGCCCCTTATCATAAGTCGTGATGGGTTATATAGAGATATTTTTTCATCAATTCATCCTAAAGAGAAATTTGCAATCGATGAAAACTTAATTCAAGTTTATATTGAGGGGCTAAAAAAATTGGAACCAAAACAGGTAATTTTTTATCTTGATGCTCAGAAAAGTCATAGTCGTATCCATAAATACTTAATTGAATCAAAATTGCAGCAATTAGGAGTTTCTGGCTCAGCTATATGTTTAAAATCAGTTGATAAGCAATTAAAACAAATAGAAAATGACATTATTTTAACACATGACTCTATCATTCTACTTACTGGAAAAATAACCTTTGATTTTACTCATTGGTATCATCAAGGTTTTAAAAAGGATATTTATCCAACTTATTTTCCCCTGAATTTTCAAAACATTACTTGGCGTGATTTCAACGAAAATTTTTAATAAGATGTATTGAATTTAATTATATCGGGAATGTACATGTTTCCCACGCGTAGTGGGCACGTAGCGAAGCTAGGGGCCTCGCGTTATGTTAGCGAGACCGGATAAGTATCGCGCCGGGCTCCAGAACCCCCCAATGAACTACACTGGGTTTACTGAGACTCATGATGAAGTTCTGGAAAAATGAGGAAACTCGGTGTCACCTCTGCACGTTGCAGGGTGTCCGAAAATCGTCGGTTCAAAATTGAGAAAAAATTCCTTTCCTTAATGAAATTCCGACCGTGCCCACTCAATTTTTATATTATTTCTTCGAAATCATTAATTATTACATCAAAAAAATATCTATATTATAAAATTTGATATTTTCCTTAAACAGATGTTTTTTATTTTACTAAAAAACCTTTTAATATCTATACTTTTTATTTTTAACCCAGCAATAGTTTTTATTTATTTCATATATCCAATTTCTGGATTATTACTTTTCTCAAAGGGGAGTTAAACAGATAAATATCGTATCGAAAATGCCAGAAACAGAAAATAAATGGTTCTTAGTAACAATTTATGCATTCAAATACTACACAAAACCCTTTAGTGTTAGTAGAATAAAATTAACATCATTAAATACAAAGAACTGTTTGATAATAAATCTGGAAGTGACTTTAATTGGAATATTTACATGCTGCATTGGTTTTACATTCATCTGGCAAAGAAATAACAGAAAAAGGAATTGAAGCTATTCTTAAAGCTGCCGGCGCTAAACCGGATGATTCTAAGATAAAAGCTCTTGTTGCTACTCTAAGTGGAATAAACATTGAAGAAGCTATTAAAGGAGCTTCTCTCATGTCTGCAGCCGCTCCGACAGTATCTTCTACAACAGAGACTAAAAAAGAGGACAAAGGTGCAGTAGAAGAAGAAAAAGAAGAAGAGGGCGATGATTTAGGATTATCCTCTCTATTTGGGTAACCAAATCAATTTTCTTTTTTCTCACATTTTTTATTTTTTTAAGTATTAGGATTCATTCGCAACTTTAATATCAAATGTAGAGTTGTTTATCCAATATTTTTGTCTCTACACTATCTTTTTAAATTGATTAATGATTTTGGGTGTGTAAATTCGAATGGTGGAGAATGGAAAAAAATTTTAGTACCTAAAATAGATTGTAAGAATAGATGAACTCCAATATTCTTTCCTAGTATAACTTAATCTAAACATGATAATGCAGATATTTAATCGCAAATCAGGGCCGATGGTGAAGTTGGTATCACGCCACCTTCGCAAGGCGGAGTTCACCCCATAGTGACCGTATACCCCGGGTTCAAATCCCGGTCGGTCCATCTTATATACAAAATTGAATATTAGAATCTTGGAATTGCTATGGCTTTACAGGAACCTGTTACTAAAAATTTATTGATTGATCTTTCCAAAGTGGAGTTTTTAAAGGCGGGGTACTCTTTATGGGAGGATAGTGGTAAATCCCAAGCATTTGATTATATTGCAGTTGAAGATTCGAATTTAGATGTATCTCAAACACCAAATAAAATAATTACTAAAAATATCATTGATTTCGATTTTTTTAAAAAACACGTTTCCATCCAATTATTATTAATCTCGAAGTTAATCTCAGGTGTTCCTTTATTAATTGGTCTGTATTCATCTGGAAAAGAGATTTCGGATCTCACCCTTTATCGACGTCATAATATCTCTGCTATATCGTTAGAAACCTTACGTAAACTTTTACATTCAGAGAGAGGCTCAAAGTTTCTGAAAATTTCAAAATTTGCCCATCGCGGAGGAATATTTGTAAATTTATCACATGATCTTTTTAAAGAGCGTCGTGAAAGGTTAAAGCTAGAGATGAGCATTATTTCCAACCTCACTGGAATTTCTCGTCATGCTTTATATCGTTATGAGAAAGGTGAGAGTTTCCCTAAAATTGAAAGCTTTATATTACTCTCTGAAATTTTAGGAGAGGATCTTGATGTTCCTATCGAGATTTTCGAAGTTAAGACAGAAAACATAACACAAGAAACGTTAAATAATTTTAAATTACCACGATCAAAATTACAAAAAGAGGTCGCAGATTATCTTGCTGAAAAAGAATTTAGTGTACTTTGGTTCAAATCGGAGCCTTTTGATGGTTTATCAGAACCAAACATAGAAGGAAACCTAAACATCAGGAAAAAAAATTCTTTTCCTATTCTAACTGGGGTTGCTACTCCTGATGAATCTATAAATTCAAATCGTATTCAAACTATAGAGAGTTTATCAAGATTTTTGAAAAAAAAGGCATTCTGGTTTACTGAGGATGAAAATATTTCTAATAGCACTTGTATTGAAGATCTCTCATTTAAGATTCTACATATATCTGATTTAGAAAGTATGCCTCCAGAGGAATTTTTTAAATTAATTAAAAGTGAGAAAACCTAGAAATAGCGATTTTCAAATAATATTTCACTTTTAGTAAAAATAAATTACTAGTCGAAAGGAAATTAAGTTTAATTCAGAGCGTCTAATATCGTATAATTACAATAAAAGCCAGACTCTAAGATGTCAATCACAAGCTTAATAGTAATTCCAGAGATTACAAGCTATTTCAGAATAATTTAAATAAATAAAGCAATAATCTGAAGATAAAAACTCTTATTAAGACGAGAAAAAGGGAAAAAAAGTGTCAAAAAAACAAAATGATAAAGAAACCGAAAAAGCTCAAGGTATCCCATGGCTTCCAGGTTTTAAGAGACCTAATATTGATTTTCGTATCCCTGAAATTGAGTTACCATATGAAGCTCCTCATAAATATCTATTAGCCATTACTTTGTTTGCGGTGGTATTCATACTAGCTGGTGGGATTTATGATCTTGCCGAGAATCCTCTTCCTATGGGTCAAACAGCGAATGCATTAGTTCCCATTTTTCGATCTTCTAGTGAGCAATTTCTCGTTGAATCTTTAATAGCTGCTTTATTCTTTGGAATTGGAACAGGAGGATTGTATCTGATTCATTACTCTACAAGATTTGCATATGATATAAGAACGTCATTAACTTTATTATTCCTTGGTATTATCCTTACTATTGTTGCCTCTGGTGGTACGATTGTGATGTACGATTTTAAAACTACTTAATTTACTAATAAACCCAAAACCATCCGCTCTGCCGGGGTATCATATTTCTACCTCTACAAAGAAATTGAACTGAAAGCCAAGCGGACGGGTTAAGGTTTTAATTACCCTGTAGAACGGCGCTGGCCTTGAGTCTATAGATTGTTCAAGCTATAGATAGAAAGCCAGTGTACTCCTGTACTCGAGGGTTCAAATCCCTCCCCCGGCGTTAATATTGGTTTTTCAATGGCTTTATTAATGTAATATTTACAGGATCATCTTAGAATTCTTCATTAATAATTATAATACATATGTGGATTTAGAAGAAGATCTAAATTCATCTAACTTCAATTACTATGTTAAAAGCCAATAATGCTTATAACCTCATATCAATCCCCCTAATCGAGCACTCTTGAAAGAGATAAAGCAAAATTCTTTAGGTGAATTATGATTTGGTTTCCGTAGCAAGGATTCGTTTAATGAGTACGGATGTAGGGCAACTTGATGGAATCTGTGATGAAATGAAGAGAATTTCAGAAAAATCAGGAGTTAAGATGAGAGGGCCTATTCCATTACCAACAAAAAAATTACGATTGCCTGTACGAAAATCCCCTAGCGGACAGGGTACAGCTACATGGGAAGATTATGAACTTCGTATTCATAAACGCTTGATTGACATAGATGCTGATGATAGAACCATGAGACAAATCATTCGATTAAATGTTTCCCGCTTAATTTTTGTAGAAATTGAATTACGTTCCTAAATTAGAAGAGGTTAGAAGTGAATGAGTTCTTCTGAAAATATGAAAATTTTTGATCTTTGGAACTGTGGAGAAGTAGAGGTTAAAGATATTAGTCTCGCTCGTTATATAAACTTAACAGATAGACTCGTGCCTCATAGTGCAGGCCGACATGAGCATAAAAGGTTTCACAAGTCTTATGTCCATATTGTAGAACGTCTAGCAAATAAATTAATGAGTCCAGGTAGAAATACTGGAAAGAAGCTCGTTGCCCTCAATGCAGTTAAAATTGCTTTTCATCTAATTGAATTAAAAACTAGTACTAATCCTGTTCAAGTATTAGTAGATGCAATTGTGAATTGTGCTCCAAGAGAAGAAACTACTAGAATATCATATGGTGGAATTGTTTATCATACTGCAGTTGATAGTGCTCCACAAAGAAGAGTTGATGTTGCTCTCAGGCTAATTGCAGATGCTGTACGAAAAACATCATTTAATAATATTAGGCCATTTGAAGAGATTTTAGCAGATCAGCTTATTATGGCGTCAACAAATAACCTAAATTCAAATGCTATTAAACGAAAGCAAGATATTGAACGTGTTGCATTAAGTGCTCGCTAAATCATCCTAAATAAGTTTTATTATGAATTTTATTTCCTATTTTTCGTACATTAAATCGTGGACAATACCAACAGCGATTGTTTGTCCAGAATGGCGTAAAATAAGTCGTCCGAGTTCTGGAAATTCATTGAATTTCTCGATAACGATTGGTGTATCTAATTTTATTTCAACTTGTACCAACTCATTAGGAAATGCGATTGTTATTCTTCCTTCAAATTCTCTTGGAAGGTTTTTATGTATTGGATTACTTTTAAGAATTTGGTTGATTTTAGAGATTTGACCTGTACTATACGATGCACCACAATGACAAACCACTGAGCTACCAGGTATCAATGTTCCTTCGAGTAAAAGTAAACGGGCTCTTATACTTGATGGATTTAGATAACTTTTCATCTGAGTTGCCAATACAAGGCCTTCTTCAAGCGCATCCTTATCAAAACTCTTTAAAAGAATAGATCCATGTTCTCCTGGTTTTATTTCTTCTCTTTTCTCGTCTTGAACCCAGATATCTTTGATTTCATCGTTAATTCCCTGAGGAAGAATAGTTATAGTATCACCAATCTTAAAAGATGCTCCCAAAGTTTTTCCTATTAAGAAAGTCCCGAATCCATGACGTTCGTCAACATCATAAGTTATGAACCTAGAAATTCCTTCACGCTTAGGAATCATTCCCTCAAGGCTATTCAAAGCTCCAATCAATGTAAGTCCTGAGTACCATGGCATTTTATCTGAGCTTTCTATTAAATTTTCCCCAAAATAACCACTAATAGGAACAATTGGTATTGAATCGAAATTCTTCATCCAAGGGGATTGAATTTCACTAAATAATTCCTTAATACTCTTAACAGCTAATTTAAATGCTTCTTCCTGATAATTAACAAGATCCATTTTATTAATTGCTATAATAATCTGCCCAATACCTAATACCGATGCTAAAATTGCATGTTCTCTTGTTTGTCCTCCAGGATCATTTATTTTTCCTTTTTTTAAACCAGATTTCAAATCATTTGGAACAGCACTTAAGACAAGAACACATGCATCAGCCTGAGCAGCCCCCCTAATCATATTTCTAACAAAATCTCTGTGTCCTGGTGCATCAATAAGCATAAAATTTCTTTCTTGCGTTTTAAAGGGATAAAAAGCTATATCTGATGTAATTCCTCTCTTTTTTTCTTCAGGTAGTGAGTCTAATACATAAGCCCATTGCCATGATTCCATCTGATTCTGAATAGCTTCTTCCTTTAGTTTTTCGATGGTTCGGGGATCAATCACCCCTATCTGTGCCAATAAATGGCCTAAAGTAGTAGATTTACCATGATCTACATGACCTATCCAAATTAAAGAAATAGTTGGTTTATCACCTATCATTACTAGAAGACACCAGAAAAATTGCACTATAAATTAATAAGAAAAAAGAGAGAAAAGTGGGAATAAGCAATCTAAGATGCATATTTCCCGAATTCTATTTTCTGAACTACCCCGACTGCAACGGTTTTTCCTGAATCCCTCAATGCAAAACGGCCTAAGGCTGGAGACTGAGATAAAGGTTCAACAACCATAGGATTAAGAGGAGTCATCCAAATCATGCCTCTATCACCCTGTTTTAACATATCTTTTTCTTGAACCTGTGTTACTCTACATGCGACTTGAGCTGTTCCACAATGAACTACTGGTGAGTAATTCTCATGAATACCCCAAACCTCATCCTTCTTCTTTCCTTTCTTACCTAAACCTCTTACTACTAGCACTAAAGAGAGAAATGCGTCTACATTAGGTCGAAGTGCTTTTGCGGGATTATTTGGTTCGCTTACAACTGCACCGCGGATAATATCTTTTGCAGCAATATTTTTAGTTTTAATATTAAAGCCAATGTTGTCTCCAGGTAATGCTTGTGGGATTTCTTTATGAAATTCTTGGAGTGTTTTAACAGAGATTTGCAGGGGCTCTATACTTTGCTTAGTTGGTGCAATGACCATTTCTGTATTTGGTTTTAAAATACCACTTGATACACGACCTGTTAAAACTGTACCTACTCCACCTATGTTCAATGTTTGTTGAATAGGAATACGTAATGGTTGTTTTGACAGTGTTTCCTTCCTAACAGCTGGAGACTCAAGTAAATCTAACGCATCCATCAAAGATGGGCCTTTATACCAAGATAATCCATCAAATCCAGCTTTAATATCCTCAGCTTCCTTTTCAAGAGATTCAATAAATTCTGCGTCTCCACCACCAGATTTAGCTGCTGCGATATGTCCTTCTAGGTTTTTAAGTGTTGTTTCTTTAGATAGAAGATTGACTCCTATTAAACCACTTGTTGGAACATATTTTATTGCTTCTAAACGACTTTCTTTGCCTTCAATTTGGAGGGCGGTCATTAATTGTGTAAAAACAGCATGGATTTGAGTTTTAATTTGTTCATATCTCTTCTGATCCCAATCCACAACGTCCATCTTGTTGATTGCCACAACGATATTGGTAACTCCAAGAGAGGTTAGTAATAGCATATGTTCGGTAGTCATTCCAATAACATTAGCATATTTTCCTGAAGCTGTTCCAGCAACCTTCGTTCCATCTTCAAATTCTCCTTTTCTTGCTGAAACAACAAGAATTGCAGCATCTGCCTGTGAGGCTCCAGTAATCATGTTTTTAATAAAGTCACTGTGCCCTGGTGCATCAATGAGATTATAAATATATTTATTGGTCTTAAATTCTTGGAAGGAAATGTTAATTGTGAGACCCCTTTCTCTTTCATCCATAAGGGGATCAAGAATCCATGCGTAGGACCAACTTCCCATTCCTTGGGCTTTACTTTCGTTAAAATATCTATTGGCAATTCGCCAAGGTTGTCGTTTCTTTTTAGGATCGTGAATCTGACCGAGTAAGAACAACATATGGCCAAGGCCAGTTGACTTACCATGATCAACATGTCCTGTGACCACTAGATTCATTCTTTCGAGATCTGCCATTATTATTCACCAAAATATTACTCGTATTAACACTTTAGGATTAAATATTTCATTACCGAGTGATATTTAAAATTTAATCCAACATATGAGCGACCCGATCCTCTCTTTATCTTACTTTTGTTTCCATGCTCTATATGAAAAATGGATTATAAATAACCGAAACAACGTGTTTTGTCTGGAAATCATCAGAAATTAAGATTTTTGCTTTAAAAGGGGAAATAGATCATTTTTTCTGAAATGTCAATTCTTTTGCCTTCTTCATATAGTAAGTAATCCCCTGAAAATAGCGTGTACGCAAATTTCAAACTAAAATTACCAGATTTAATAATACAGATTTACTTAAAATTATGGTTAATTTAACCCCATTTGAACTCCCTCAATAAGCATTGAATTTTTTTTCTTTCTTTGCTATTGTAATTTTTTTGTATGGAAAGTATTAATTAAAACAAGTTTTACTCCTGAAAAATTAATCTATTATATTTTTACTTCAATGGGATTAAGTAGATCCTCTTTTCAAATTCAAATAGTTATTAACCTATTGACAGCTCCTGTTCAATTAGTGGTTTAATTAGAAGTAAAAAATGTTCTCTAAGAGTAAATTCTGCGATATCAAGTATCTTTGCAATATATTTTTGAGTTAATATTCCTCGTTTTGATCTTTTTTTATAACAATTTGGGAATACATTCTTTTGAGCTAGTAAGATATCAGAAGCAATAATCACAGCAGCAGCTAATATAAACGGATTTCTACCTCCTCGGTCAAACGAAGGAAATCGAGATAGAAGCTTTTTTGAGGTAAGTTTGAGGTAATGAAAATATTGATTCTTACTTACAACTACTTTTTTTTCCAGTTTCGTTAATATCTTGTTATCTTTTTGGAGACGACAGAGAATATTATCTAGATATTCCTCTGATTTCACATGACAAACTCGGATTCTAGCATGTTGTCTAATTAGAGAAGCGGCTTTAATTATATCTTTTCCTCTAATAACATAACCTTGACTTTGAGCAGTGGAAACCAATCGTGAAAGTTCAATGTTCTCTTTTCTAGATCTTAAAGATAGATAAATAGATCCAAGAACAATTCTTGATAATTTTATTTCTCTTTGAAGATGTGGATGGATCCTTTGGAATAGAAAGAGCGCATCTGCTTTAGTTGCATCTGTAATTTGTAAAGCACTACAAATTGTTGAAAGAAGATTGTATCCCCGATATTCCCTTTGTCTTCCGCTAAAATGAAGATAAATATCGTTTAATGATTTTAATCTACGAAACTGTCTTTTTGCAGATATCTTTAATGGAGATCCTTTGATATCAGCTAGGAAAGACTTACGATATGTTCCCACATATGTTCCAAGTGATTTAATATTTGCAGGCCTTTCACTTATTGAAGCATACTGACTACCATAACTTTTTTCTGCTTTTATAAGTTGAATTGCAGGATTTTCAAAAATACTATTTGCCACCAACCCACAATTTATACAAACTAAGTCTGACTCTGTTTGTACTAAATTTCCACCACACTCTAGACAGTTAAAATTCACATAATCACCAAGGAAAAAGATAGGAACCTTATATGTAAATTAAATACAGAATGAGAGACTGATGTGAAAATGAGAATTTTAAAAAGCTTAAAAAAAGTCAAAGAAAACATTAATTTCTTTTAAAATAAGAATGATATCGTTAAAGTAAAAAAGTCAAAGAAAAAAAGCTTATAAGATTTTAAAAGTGAAACCAAATGACTTCTTTATAACCCATTGAGGAAATTGATGGATGAAACAACGAGATATTAAACCTAAACGGGAAAATAGAGACTTAAAACCTAGATTTGAAGATTTAGGTACTGCTATCGTTATTGACTTTTATCCTCAAGGAAAATCATTGAGTCGGAGGCGTTCTGAGGATTTTAATCCCTTAGCTGTAGTTATAACGTCACAATGGTTCGAATTTTTCGATGTAACAATGACTGCAGGAACAGGCCTAAAAGTAAATGATGCAATAATGATTTCACCTAAAAATAAACGAATAATTAAGGTAAATCAAACATCTCTAAATCAAATCTCTAATTCAGCTAGTTCAATTCTAACTCAAGTTATTACAGAAATCATTAAGAACTCTGAGAAACGATTTATTCAATTCTTGAATCAAGCTCATCCCCTCACAACTCAAATGCATCAGTTACAGTTGCTTCCAGGGATTGGGAATAAAAGATTGTGGGCAATATTAGACACCCGTAAAAAAGCACCTTTTGAATCATTTGAAGATTTCTCGATTCGTACGGGAATATCTGATCCTATTTCCTTATTTGCCAATCGAATTCTCTCTGAATTAGATGGATCTCCAAAATATTTTCTATTTGTTAAAAAAAGAAAAACTCTTGATGAAGTTTGAAGGTATTAAATTTATTAGAATCTGGGGATTTAAGACAGTTTGTTAGAGAGATTTCAGATAAATATGCCCTTAGAATACGTAGATCTATTGGTCAGCATTTTATGATCGATAAAGGACTAATTGATCTTCTTATATTAAATTCTGAATTAAAATCAGATGATATTATAATAGAAATAGGAACAGGGATTGGAATTTTGACATATTTTTTACTGAAAAATTGTAAGAAAGTATATTCTTATGAAATTGATCCGTTATTAGCTTCACTCGTTCGGAAAGAGTTTATAGAATTCGATAAGAAACTGGATATCATCTCCGAGGATTTTTTAAAGACTGAGCTCCCTTTTCATCATAAAATTGTTTCAAATTTACCATATAATATATCATCTCCCTTTTTTCATAGAATTAGCGTGCTTAAACAGTCCCCTGAATTAATAGTAGTTACTTTGCAGAGAGAATTCGCAAAACACCTTTGTGCAGCCCCTGCAACTTCTAATTATAGTAAAATTTCAGTCTACCCCTCATATTTCTTCAAATTCAGAACTATAATTGAAGATATCTCTCCCCATTCTTTTTATCCATCTCCAAAGGTGTATTCAAGCATAATAAGAGGAGACTGTCTAAGTCCACCTGATGTTGTAAAAACTGCTGATTATATTAACTTTCTCAATCATCTATTTTGTCGAAAGCATAAAAAGGTAAAAAACAATCTTAAACCATATTTTAAGGAAAAATATTCGTTTAAATGGAAAAATTACTATTCGAGGTTAGACGAGCTAGAAAATATGGAGTCTCAGCCTATCAATCTTGATCGAGAAGAAATATTGTTGATTTATAATGATATCAGGAAAAACTTTCCTGAAAACTAAATTATGGTAAAAACGGATAAACTAAAGGTAATCCTGCTAAAAAAAATGGTACAGTTACTAAGAGAAATATTACTCCTGTAATTAACAAGTTAAATTCGAAATCCTTCTTATTTCTAATAAGTTTGTCACCTAATTGTAAAAGTATCATCGTTAATGAAATTGCTCTAACTATCCAAGCGACTAGAACGAGAGAAGTCCAAAATAGTTGATCACCAGATTCAATCAATAATTGCCAGCCATGGATATATTCATCCCATTGACCTAGGATTTTTAAAATCATTTTCAGAACAATCCTATTTTTTAAATTATCTGATAAAATTTTCTTATTAAATCCCTAATTATTGATTAGAGAAATATATCTTAATAATTTAAGGTTAATATCCTAAAAATAATTTAAATGATGAGAATAAATGGTAATATAGATTTGAAATAATCCTTTTTAAATTGTAAATATAAGTTCAGGAGTATTTTTCTCTTTTAATTCTAAGATCAAAATATTCTAGGTTGAATATTCGACTTTTCTTAGGAATAGAAACCATTTTCAGAAAAAAACATTTAAAGCTAAGGCAGATGTTGCCAAATCGGTAAAAAAAACTCTATGTAATTTATCAACAAAAAAATAAAGCTCTGAAGACCTTTATTTCGATTGAAATTTACATAATATTAAAGAAAAAATAAATCCTTGTTAAAGCGGAAGTGTATACTTGGAACTTGAGATAATTGAACAACGGGAGAACTATATTAAGTTCATTCTCTCCGATGTAACTCCAACTTTCGCTAATTCATTACGAAGAATGATAATGAGCGAAGTACCTACGATGGCTATTGATGAAGTAATCATTATTGAGAATACTACACCGCTTTACGACGAGATAATCGCTCATCGACTAGGATTAATACCCTTAAAAACTGATCTTAACAGCTATGTAAGATCAGATGTCTGTTCCTGTAATGGTCAAGGTTGTACATCATGTGAAGTCTCTTTAACTTTGGAAAAAACTGGAACTCAAGAGGTTGAAGTTGTTTTTTCTAGTGATCTACTTTCTCAAGATCCTAAAGTTACTCCAGTATATTCTACAATACCTCTCCTTAAACTTGCTAAGAATCAAAAAATCTTCCTAGAAGCTATTGCTCGATTAGGTAGAGGAATGGATCACGCCAAATGGCAACCTGTATCAACAGTTTCTTATAAATATTTTCCTGTGGTTGAATTTAATTTAGATAATTGCACTTATTGCGGGGATTGTGTTCAAGTCTGCCCTCGTGATATTATTAAAATCGAGGATGATAAAATTAAAGCAATTAATGTGATTAATTGTAGTTTGTGCAATCAATGTGTTGATATCTGTGAATTAGATGCTGTTAATGTCTCTACAACTGGAAAGGATTTTGTATTTTTAATTGAAAGCACTGGTTCTTTGAAAATAAAGGAAATTCTATTAGAATCTCTAAAAGTATTAAAAGAAAAGACTCAAACATTTAAGAAACACGTAGACGAATTTTAATGTGGGAAATAGAGTGACAATAAAAGGAAGAACTAATCCAAACATGGTATCCTTGATTGAAGAGCTAAAAGCTATATCTATAAGTCAAAATGTTATGATATGGTCTAGATTAGCTTCTGAATTATCTAAACCTAATCGAAAAAAACCTACAGTTAATTTATCCCATTTAAATCGTATTTCTTCGTCTGGTGATATTCTTTTAATTCCTGGGAAAGTTCTGGGTTCTGGTGAATTCAATCATAAAATTGAGATAGCAGCTGAATCTTTTTCAGAGAAAGCACGTGCTAAGCTTAATAATTCAGGAAGCCAAATGTTTTCAATACGAGAGTTACTAACTAAATACCCTAAAGGATCAAATATACGAATAATAAAGTAGAAGGAAATGTGGTGATAAAATGGACGATTTTATTTCTGAAAATGCAACAATAATTAATGCTGAATATTCGATATTAGGGCGTTTAGCTAGTAATGTGGCTAAACGTTTATTGAAGGGTGAAGAAATTATAATAATTAATGCGAATAAGGTAATGATATCTGGTAATCCTGATAATATTGGTTTGAAATATTTTCAAAGGTATAAAATTAAAACAAAATCAAATCCTTTAAGAGGTCCTTTTTATCCTAGGGAAACAGACCAGATTTTCAAAAGAACAGTACGTGGTATGCTTCCCTATAAGAAAGGTCAGGGTAAAGAGGCCTATAAGAGATTAATTGTCTTTAAGAATTCTCCTGAGATTTTCAAAGAAAAAAAAGTAGAAGTCCTCCAAAATACGAAGGAACTGAGTAAAAAATCAGCTTATATAACATTAGAGGAATTAAATGCAAAAATCTGAGGGAAGAATTATGAAAAGTATATTAAGAAGTGGGAAAAGAAGGACTGCAATTGCTCGTGCAATTATAAGGAATGGTTCTGGTCGTGTATTAGTAAACGGTACGCCCTTAGAGATTCTTGAACCTGATATTGTAAAAATGAAATTAATGGAACCTTTACACTTTATCGACCAAAAATTAAGAAAAAGTATCGATATCAAGGTTAAAGTGAAAGGCGGTGGTTTTATGGGACAAGCTGATGCTGCTAGAACTGCAACAGCTAGAGCCCTACTTGCATGGACTAATTCTGATCAACTTCGAGCCAAATATTTTGATTATGATAGACATATGATAGTTGGTGATCCTAGGCGGCGTGAACCTAAACAATTTGGTGGACCTGGAGCAAGAGCAAAATATACAAAAAGCTACCGTTAATCCATAAGGTTTATTTATATAAACAGAAGGACTGATTATGCCCTCAATTGAAAGTTAAGAAGGGCCCATGGCTTAGCCTGGTTAAAGCGCTCGGCTGATAACCGAGATGCCATTTTTTTAGATGGCAAGGTAAAGATCCCCGGTTCAAATCCGGGTGGGCCCATATTATATATACATTTTAGCATTCTAAATATCTCCCAAGATTTTATTCCTATTTAAATCTCTTTTCAAAGGAATTAAACTAATAGTTTCATCTTTTCCTAGTTTCAATTGAGTTTCAATAAAGAGTTTTATGAGAAAGTAAAGAATTGGTAACAAATCATTATGTAACAAATTTTTACTAGATTCTTGAGAAAGATGGGCCATAACACAGACCAGCTGTTGAGTAGAAATATGCTGTGCTAATTCTCCTAAAAGATATTCGAGTTCAGCTGCATTTTTTTGTTTTGTGATATTTTCAATGATAAGCTTGAAGTTTTCATTTTTCAGCAATTTCAAGCAAAATTTTGATTTTCGGTCACATTTCACTCGTTTTTCATCCTCTGCAAGAAAGGAATCGTCGAAAATACTACATAATTCAAAACATATTTGATTTAAATTTGGAAGATTTAGAAATTGATCGTAGATTGTATTAAATAATTTTGATTTCTTTCCCCTCATGAAACTATCATTAGATGGAGGGATACTAGTGAATTTACTTGTCCCCTGACACTGAATTCTTGATTTAATTTTCTCCTCACTTATGAAAGAATTAATGTTTTCCTTCTGTAAGAACAAAGAAATTTTATCAATTGTTTTCTCAAATGGTAGCTCAGAATAGTCTTTTAAAGGCGATTTTAGTCTTATCCTCACAAAATCTTTCTTAATAAACTTTAGATAACTTGGGGTTCCATAGGTAAGAAAAATTTCTTTTAAAAATAAGAAAGGGGTTTTTTTATCAAATAGTTTGATATAATAAATATTTCCAAGTAATTTATTTGATTTACTATCTTTATTGTAAGTCAATATCATTGAAGAATATTCCTTTATTTCAATTTCCTTTTCTGGAATTAAGGGAAAGATAAAATGAGTTTTTGAATAAAGAAAGCTTTTATTTCTGAATGTTAATATCTTATACTCATTAATTTTTTCTATCAAGGTGTTTAACTCTAATAATTGTATATCAGGAAAGATTACTTCTAAAATGGGATAACATTTATTCACTAAAAGGTTTATTTCTTCCAATGAGGTAGTAAATATCCTAATATATATTATGGATTCGTTTTTATTGATTTCTATTGAAAAGGTCTTAAGAAATGTTAAATGTTGTAATTTATCTAGTTTAATATTTTCATTAATCTGTGCTTCAAATATGCACATCCATATACTATGATTTTGAATAAAAGCAAAATTACGATCAGTTAACACTATTTTAAACTTCTTAAGATTTGTTTTTTTAATCCATAACATTTCTCGAAAAAGAATTATTATTAAAGGAGATAATGATAAATAACTGGCAATATCAAAAAAATTTATAGTGTAAATAATAAAAAATAATAAGAAAAAATTAGTTACTAGAATTGGGAATAGAATTCTCTTATTCACAATATTTCATCTCATAAAATTGTAGTTTTATGCTTTCGGTATATCCTCAATAGCACAATTCCAGTTGAAAATATTAAAGAGCAAAATATTGAGAAAAAAACAGGATTTTCAAAAAATCCAGGTAAATTTTCTAAAAAAAACCTTGTTAAATCAAATTTTAGCGAAATATTATTATTAGCAAAATCAAAAACAACTATTTGATATTGTTCTGTTTTAAGGTCTGATCTTGGAAATATGAATTGTAAATAGTAATCAGGTTTTGAGATATTTTCAATCAATCGTTTTTCAGTGTTAAAAATTATATTTCTGATTCCTGAAGCTCTTTCAGGTTCAAAAATAAAACTATGAATAATAACATCTGTTTCAGAAGATTCAAAAGACACTGTAAGCTCTGGAGGATAAGGGTCATTAATAACAATTTTTTGTTCTATACTTTGTATTATAAAATAATCAGAAAAATAAAGACAAAGATAAACATATACTGTATTATTCCAAGAAAGTCGAGGTAATGTTGTTATGATAATAACAGTTCCATTTTCGAATTTAGAATGAGTAGAATTTATATTCTCTCGTTTAATTGCATCTATGACATAATATATCTTATATGTAAAATTTGAATAACAATTGAATTTCCACCCTCCTATCATACTCTCATTATAGGAATAATTTTCTAAAAATGGATAGAAATTTATAATTTCGGGAGTTTCATATTGACCTAAAAGAGTAAGAATTATTGATTTACCTTCAAGTATATTTAGGGATCTAATAAAGATAATGGGGCCATCAATTTCCAATGGGAATGAACTAGTAACATCTCGAGAAAGCGAATCCAAAAGTGACAAATTTGAGAAGGGAAATTCAAGGAATTGAAGATTTAAACTTATTGAAAAATTACTAATGGATATATTTGATTTGATATCAATTTTAAATTTAAAAATGGGTTTATCTAATTCAATTGTAGTATAAATTCTAGGACCAGGATACTCAATTATTAAAAAATCTTTAAAAGTTGGATTTGCTTGTTGGTTCCAAATAATGCTTTGATTGACAATTTCTGTATTTATTACAAATGAATCTCTGATAATAAAAGATGAAAGAACGTTATTACTTTGAGTTCCTATAAAATAATACCAATTTGAAGCATCAGTTAAATATTCAACTTCGTAATGTACAAAAAAAGATTTATTTGGTTCGATGGGAGTTCTTGAAACTTCTTTAACGACAACTTGAGAAAAACCCTCAATAATGCTCGTATTTTGGACAATAAAGGATAAGGAGTCAATTTTCTCTATTTTTCCATTGAGTGATCCAATTATAAAAAGATTAAATTCAGATATATTACTTTGAATAACAGGATAAACATTCACAAGTATTAGTCCAAATTGATCTGAAAAATAAATGCCCAAAAGAGTTTCATCAATCCATAGTTCAATTTTAAAGTCATTAATTGGGTAATAGGATTCGCTTCCCCTTGGAAAAAAATATGTATATAGTAAAAAAGTTAAATTACTGGAAATTTGATAGATAGGATTTAAATATTCAAAATTCCAGAGAATTTCTGACTCTATTACTGTGATATTTATAGAATGCTGGGTAAAAAACCCAGAAACTTCTATAGCATAAATATCAAGTTGATAGAGACCTGGTTCCCATGTTATATGTTCTATATGGAGTTTATAGTTATTATCGATTATTTTAAAGAAAAAATAGCTCTCAGTTTCTTTTAACAAAAAAACTTGAGTTTTATTTGATATAAAAGGAATTTCATCTCTGAATAAAGAGACATTTAATATAAATTGATTAAACTGGTTAATTATTAAAGCATGAGAAGAGTCAAGGGAAATATAATCTGATTCAGGATTTGGAAAATCATGAACCAAAATTATCTGATTGAAAAAACCATATTCAAAAGTATTGGTCCAATTTAAAGTTAGATTTACAAGACCAGTAGGAAATTGATCAGAAATTATAATTTCTGGAAAGATAAATGTACAATTAATCATCACTAATGTGCTTTGATAATAAATAAATTGATTAGTCTCAAGAAATAAATTAATATTTCCTTGCAAAGGATATTTAAGTTCTCCCCTCACTTTAAATACTTCTCCGTGTATGATTTCGGTTTGAACAGAGATATTCTCTAGATAATTTGGGGAAATTGCAGAGAATAAGGTTGGATTAAAACCAGTAATATTAAATCTCACTAAATCTAACGTTAAATAAGTATTCAAAGAAGAGTAATTTCTCATTCTCTTGAATGATGAGGAGTTGACATTTAAAATTAGATTATTCCAATCAGAAGGTATTATAATTACAAAAAAACTTTGATAATTACTGAGAAGAATTTGATTCTCTATCTTCATTAAAAGTTCTAAATGGGTTGAATTCCAATTAGATAATTCTATGATAGAATTATAAATGAAAATTCTCTTAACTTTAATATTTAAAATCGTTCGTAGATTTTTTTCCCATGAAGATTGTTCTTCAATTGAAATGGAGACGTTTCCAATCGTTGTATTATAAAATAAAGTTCCATCAAAACAAAATGTTTCATAGCTCCCAATTGTATAATTTAATGGAAATAATGGTTCTAATTGTGTATTAAAAATAATTTGTTTGAAATCTAATAATAATTCATACCTTGGAACCATAGAAAGCATATTACAATATAAGGATTCAATATGTGAGAATAAACTGAATTCTTCAGGATTAAAATATGTCTGAATTAATCTTGTAATGTTGATAGAAAAGTGATACCATTCTATAGATTCTGATTGATTACACATTATATAAAGAGCATTTGTTCCTTTTACTATATTTTCTTCTACTTCAGCTCCATAATTCCAACCATAATTTGAAAGTACAAATATAAGAGAACGGTTAATGAAATTTAATTCCAATTCTAGTCTATGTAATGAGTTTGTTAATTCCGATGATAGATAAGGTATTCTAAAAGAGAATTGAACAATTGTTGAATGATTAAAAATTGATGGAATTGATATAGAATTGAATAATTCGTTGACCGTACCATAAATAATGGATTCTCCTGTGTCAGAAAAATTTAGACGGTAGAATGACTCCTCAGAAGAAGTAAATTTGGTAATATTTACATCACCATCACCAATATTAGGGCTGTTTGCCCAATGTGAACCAGTTAAATTTGGATAGGAATTTATCTCAAAAGAAATATTTCTAATATTTGATTGAAAATGAAATTGAGATTCATTAGGTGTAAAAAAGTTTAATGTTTGTGATGCATCAACTATACTCTCTTCCATCTTCTCTATATTATATTTAATAGATGAATTTTCATCAAATGAGGATAATTGAGAATTAATTTCGTGAGCAGACGAAATTAAGGTGTTTTCATTCTCAAATTGTTGGTCGAAAGGAAATTCCAACGATATATCAGGTGAATTTAAAAAATTCAATGGTTCGTGATGAGTAAAAATAATTGAGAATGTCAAAACCATTATCAAGAGTGAAAAAATTCGCGAGTTTTTTTTGGGGATTAAAAATTGAATCATAGTGAAAACTTCATTGTAATAATTTTCACCTTATGAATGTTTTATAATCAATAAAACCTCCCAAAGATTAATCAAAAGTGGATTGGTTGAATATGTAATTAATTACTAAAATTCCTTAAATTAGATTTAGGTAGAAGATTCGAGTAAATAGAAAAATCCCAAGAAATAAAATGAATTTTAATCCCATTAATAAAACTTTACTTGGAATAGCTGTTAAGATTTTAGAATATTCAAGATTTTGAATGTTATATGGGATAAAACTCATGAAAAGGCCATATCCAATGAATAAAAAGTCATATAAAGCATTTTGAATAATTAATTCTGTTTCATGAAGTTGCTTACTTAGAAATGAAGAAATAAAAAGAAAAAAAGGAGCTGCTCCAGATATAAATCCTAGAACTAGAAGAGAAAGTAATTGAATTACCTTTTCTTGGAAGCTTGAGGCTTTAAGCCGCATTCTCCCTTGAATTATAAGATCAATAGGTTTTCGTAATTCTGAACACAGAAAAAATAATCTTTCTCCAGCAATTTTGCTATCAAGAAGAGAAAATTTTGCTGAGAGTGATATAAGTTTTACAATTCGTTTAGGAAAAATAGATTGGAATTTTTCAATCCCTTTTTCAGATATATCTTTTGTATAAACTCTTAATTTTAGGATTTCTTGTCTTTTTTTTGAGGAAAGTGTCACATTACTTTCTATATAAGTATTAATAGAATTATACAAGCTTCGGTAAAAAGAATTTCCTTTTGATAGATTTTCTGAAAGAAGAATTAGGAAATCAAACCCTAAGTTATCCTCTGAATATAATAGATGGTTTTTTAATGATAAAATTGAGACATGTCTATCAGGGTGTATGAAAACAGACGAAATTATCAGGAATAAAAATAAAATAAGCCCTGAAAGAAGGGAAAATGTGTTAGATAACAATAAAAAACATAAGACTACCGGGGGGCTTAAAAAAGTCAGACCAGAAGAAAGAGAGGACCATGTATTTAATTCTTCCATTTCTTTTACTATTTGCTCTTCTATCTTATTTATTAAATTACTTCGTGATATTTCTATAATTCTTTCGCTTCTTTCCCAAGTCTGAATGATGTTTAAAAAATATGTTCTGACCTCTCCAGACAATTTTTTGCTTATTTCTACTAATAAAGTTTTTTTTAACGGATTTCCTAGATGTGACTTTATTAAGGCTTCTTCAAAGATAAGAGAATAAAGAGGATAACTTCCCGCAATTATGAATTTAGTTGCATCTTTTAAGGATTTGGTTGTCTCTAGAATAATTGATAGCTCGTTAAGAACAAAAAATCCTGTTATTTGTGTGTTTATCTTATAATTTTGGAATTGAATGTGAATGATATAATAAAATGATTTTATGAATAAGAAGACTAAAACACATTCGATACAAATTAGTAGAAAAAAATTTTTCAACGAAACAAAAGCTTGGATAAATATTAATCCAAAACCTGTTAGGATAAATAAAGCCTGAATTACTCTTAGATGTTTTAAATGAAGTTTAAACCGTGATTGAAAATATTTATGAAATTCCATCTCATAAAAAAAGTTATAGTCTCCCAAAAAGCGGTATTTTATGAATGGAAAAGGTTTATTTAAAATTTTGACCTTGGAATATTTCATATGTAATATTCATCAATCTTTAAAGACCTATATTCTTCTTTATAAATTCCCTAGTTTGTTTTTATCTTAAAAATTTAGGAGTTTTTATTCTAGAAATTATAAAGAAGATAGGTTATTGTTGTGGTGTCTATTCAAGCTCAAAAGTCAATGATTCAAACAAGTTGCCCTCTTTGTGGTGAGAAAGAAACCATTTTTCTTAGTAAAGGTGAATTAGATTATGCTCGATCAAATCATGCATTAATCACTAAGGCAATCTCACATACAAATAATGGTCATGTCTTAACCCTATATATTGATGGGGAGGGAATTGTAAGGAGGAAATATTGTTTCGAAATAGCTGAAAAGAATGATTTGAATAGAAATATACACCTACCCAAAAAATTAGATCTAGTTTTTGACCAAATGTTAAAAGATTCACTCAATTCACGATAAATTATACTATTCATAAAAGGTTTAGAAATTGACTTACTCTGTCCTGTTAAATAGTCTACAAAAGAAGCAACACCAATTAATTGAATCGTATTCTAATTACAATTATATAATTAATATTTTATTCGATAATTTAAATCAAAATATTGAATATTCTGTTGATTATGATCAAAAAACGTTTGAATCTCTCAAAAACTTTATCGAGTACGAATCCATATTAAAAGAATATCTAATTTCTTTTTTAAAGGAAAAAAATGAATTCTATTCATTAGGAAATTTATTCCAAATTCTAAATAAAGAAATTTTGAAAAATAAAATGAAGATACCCTACAAATTGTTTATCCCAATTTTTTTTAAAGTTCTCCAACTTGAAAAATTAGCTCCTTTACTTTTAGACAATCAAATAGATGAAATTTATTTAGATTCAAGTGATAATAATCTCTATATTGATCATTCAAAGTATGGAAGATGTTCCACATCGATTAAGTTAAAAAAAAGCGAAATTGAATCTTTTATTTATAGAATAGCATTAGAAAATGATTTTTCATTGAATCATGCCAATCCTACCATGAAAGCAGATTTTATTTCGTCTCTTTTCCATACACGAGTAACAGTAGATATACCACCATTAATAATAGGAGATTATTATATTGACATAAGAAAGTTTCGTAATAAATCCCTTAGGCTGAAAGATTTAATAGAAAATAACAGTTTAACAAGGAATCAAGCCCTGTTGTTGGCTTTTTTTATAAAAAATCGTGTTACGATCACAATCATAGGCCCTCCTAACTCGGGGAAAACAACGCTTCAGAACGCATTAATAGAATTTATTCCTTCTCATTATAGGCTCATCTCAATTGAAGATGTTTTAGAGGCATCTAGCACCCGTATTGGAAAAACAATTAAATTCAGATTAGGTTATGATCCTTATTCTACTCAATTGATCACAAAATCGCTTGAAATCCAAAAAATCTTGCACCGAAGTCCAGACTTTATCAATCTAGGCGAGTTATCTACGGAAGATCATTATAATGCCTTTTTAAATATTCTTTCAGTAGGAATACCTTCTATTCAAACAATTCATGGTTCCAATTCTCAGCTCTTGTTTATTCGGCTTAATGACATATATCATATACCTTTAAGTCTTCTTAAAACTTCAATCCCTCATGTTTTTGTTGAACTAGCTGTAACTTGGAATAAAAACAAAAAAAGAAGATTTGTATTAAAGATTGCAGAATTAAATAACAAAGGACAAGTAAATGTGATTGAAGATGAAGTAATTAACTCTTTTTTTGCACAAGAGTGTAATTCTTCTGACATTTTTACTATTAACTTTTTAAAACAGATGTTTGATGATCCACTTACTCTCAAAAGTATCACTATATGATGATTACCTCCTTCTAAAATTTAGGTGATTAAATTTAGATAGTAGCAGGTAGATTAAATCGCATGAATTTGTATAAATGGAAATCAAAATGAGTGGTTTAAGTCCCTATATCCCTTTTACAATTGAACAGACACTAGGAAACTTCTCATCTTATATTATTTCAAGTTTAGAGTTTATATTACCGATTTTAATCATCCTAGCATTTGCGACTTCAAATATTGCTTTAATTTTGGGAGCGATTACATATTTAGTTGATTATAATGAGGAAAATGGGAAAAGGATCATAGCTCGTTCATTAATCGTGTTAATCCTGATAATGAATATTTTTACATATCAAATGAATAATAAACAGTCAGAAAACGAATATTTATCTGATATTGTCCCAATTACTTCGTATATTACCTCTTACTTATTATTTACCTTTGCTGCTTTATCATTAATAGTTTTTATTGGGAATTTAGGATTATTTTTAATAGAAGCAGATTTAAAACGTAAGAAAAGTCTAAAGAAAAGTATTATCTGTCTTTTATGTGTTCTTCTTCCTATTGGGTTCAAATTTCCAAAAATGCCTATTTGGTTGTGGTAGAAATATTAGATGAAATAATAATCCAAATTATTAATTCAATAGTTGAGATAATAACTTCTATTCCATTTGGTGCATTTTTAATTGCATTAGGTGCAATAATTTATCCTCCAACTGGAAGTAAATTGGGAAAATATTGTTTATTTATCGGTTTATTCTTATTTACAATTAACCAGATCTCACATTTTTAACCTCAGAGACTTTATATAAAAAGGAATGCTTTGAATTTTAGGATTAAATATTTAGTTCTTCTTGACAGTTCAATATAATTAATAAAAGCCATGGAAAGGTAGCTTAAGAATTTTTAATATCAACCAAAGTGTTATATCGTGTCGTAGCTAGTCTCTATTCTTCAAAAAGTCTAATTTACTCCTATCTATAGAAATTCTGTCATTATATATTATCAATCCGATTCTGGTTAGTATCATGTATATATTTAGTTCAAATGATCTCCAAGAATGAGTTTAAAGGCTATTTAAAGGTTAAATTAATGCTTTGGTTTAAAAATATTGAAAATATGGTATTTCAAAATTTCTCAATTGAGAGAAATTTGGTATGAAGATACATAAGCAAAATTGTGGTTCGCTTTAACTAAGCACTTCTCTTATTTCGCGACCAATTTTCTATTTAAAATGACATTAACCCTTCAAGATTACTTTGATTTGTATTAAGCGTAATAATAGCTGGGAGAATACCTTATGTGGACACCAGAGCTGAAAAAAATTAATCAAATTCAATTTGGAATTCTTTCACCAGACGAAATTCGGAAAATGGCTGTTACTAAAATTATAACTGCTGATACCTATAACGAAGATGGAACCCCTATTGAGGGTGGATTAATAGATCGTAGATTAGGTACAATTGAGCCTGGTCAACGTTGTAAAACCTGTGGAAATCAAGTGGGAGAATGTCCTGGACATTTTGGCATGATTGAGCTTGCCAGACCTGTAATCCATGTCGGTTATGCAAAGTCAATTATCTATAAGCTTCTTCGAACCTCTTGTCGTGCGTGTTCAAGAATTCTTCTTGATCCTCTAACAATCAGAAGATACCATCACGCGATTGAAAAAGCAGAACAAGAAGAAGACCTAAAGCTTGTCTCTGATTTATATAAAGATGTTGTTAAAGAGGCTAGAAAAAGGTCAGAGTGTCCACATTGTGAGCAAACTCAGTATAAAATCAAGTATGAGAAACCAACAAGCTTTTATGAGGAGACACCCGAAGGCTCGGTAAGAATTACCCCCACAGAAATTCAAAAAAGGTTTGAAGGAATTGTAACCCAAGATCTTTATCTTCTTGGTATAGATGCACAGCATTCTCGACCTGAATGGATGATACTTTCTGTCCTTCCAGTTCCTCCTGTATCAGTACGTGCATCAATTACTTTAGAATCTGGTGTGAGAAGTGAAGACGATCTCACTCATAAATTAGTAGATATTATTCGCATAAATCAAAGACTGAGAGAAAATATTGAAGCAGGAGCTCCACAATTAATAGTAGAAGATCTATGGGAACTTTTACAATATCATGTCACTACTTTCATGGATAATGAGGTAGCAGGCATTCCCCCTGCCAGACATCGGTCGGGAAGAGCATTGAGAACTCTTACACAACGCCTTCGTGGAAAAGAAGGGCGTTTCAGAGGAAATCTATCAGGTAAACGTGTAGATTTTTCAGCACGAACAGTTGTCTCTCCAGATCCTAATATCTCTATCAATGAAGTTGGTGTGCCTGAACAAATAGCTAAGATCCTTACTGTTCCAGAGAGAGTAACAGAATGGAATATTGAAGAGATGAAAGAGTTAGTTATGAATGGTCCAAATCCTGAGATTGATGAAAAAACTGGGGTATCTAAAACAGGTTCAAATTATATCATTAGACCAGATGGAAAAAGAATAGATCTCAGATTTGTTGGTGATCTTAATAATACCGCTGAAATGATTGATCAAGGATTTATTGTTGAACGACATTTAAGGGATGGAGATATGGTGTTATTTAATCGACAACCTTCATTACATCGAATGTCAATAATGGCTCATGAAGTACGAGTTATGCCCTATAAAACCTTTAGACTTCATCTATGTGTATGTACCCCCTATAACGCTGATTTTGATGGAGATGAGATGAATCTTCATGTCCCTCAGAGTGAAGAAGCACGGGCAGAAACTAGAGTTTTAATGAGAGTTCAGGAACAAATTCTTTCTCCTAGGTATGGTGGCCCTATAATTGGTGCTTTACATGATTATGTCTCAGCAGCATTTCTTTTAACACGTAAGAAAACATTAATTACTAAAGAGGATGTATGGCAGCTTCTATTAGCGGGAAATTATGAAAGAGAACTTCCTTTACCTGCGGTACAACATCCTAAAGAACTTTGGACTGGAAAACAAGTTTTTAGTTTATTGTTACCACCAGATGTCAATGTAACCTCAAAATCTAGAACATGTCGTAAGCATGATGTTTGTAAGGGAGAACTTTGCGAGTTTGATAGTTATGTGTATATCAGAGGTGGACAATTATTATCTGGGGTTATTGATCGACGAGCTATTGGAGCAGATGAATCAGAAAGTGTATTACATGTTGTAGTTAAAGATCATGGAAGCGATCGTGCACGTGAATTCTTAGATTCCCTTACTCAAATGCTACTAGAATTCTTGTCTCACGAAGGATTTAGCTTAGGGTACTCAAATGTAAATATTCCCGAAGAAGGAAAGCGGAGAATACGTGCCCTAATTGAAGAAAAAGAGAATTCTGCTCATGAAATGATTGGATCATATCGTAAAGGAGAATTAGAACCTCTCCCAGGTAAATCACTTGAAGAAACGCTAGAAATGCGAATTATGAGTGTCCTAGCAAAAGCAAGAGATGGTGCCGGAAGTATAGCCAATGATTACATGGGAATATCGAATACAGCTGTTGTTATGGCATCAACTGGAGCTAAAGGTACTCAATTAAATATCGCTCAGATGGCTGCATGTGTTGGACAGCAATCTATTCGTGGAGAAAGAATTTTGAGAGGATACCGTAAAAGAGCGTTACCACACTTTGAAAAGAATGATATTGGACCTATTGCTCGTGGATTTGTCCGTTCAAATTATCGTTCCGGCCTTTCTCCTACCGAATTCTTCTTCCATGCTCAGGGAGGTCGCGAAGGATTAGTAGACACAGCAGTTCGAACTTCAACAAGTGGATATCTGCAAAGAAGGTTAGTAAATGCTTTACAAGACCTCCATGTAAATTACGATATAATCGTTCGAACAACGGAGGGAGATGTTGTTCAACTAAAATATGGGGAAGATGGAGTAGATCCTATGAAATCTTACCATGGAAGACCTGTTGATATTGATGCTATTATTGAGGAAGTTTTATCCTCAGAGGAGAAGTAATAGGTGGTTGTTTTGGCAAGTTTAACTAAAAAGCAAATAAATGACCTTGTTAATGCGCATGAAAGCCGTTTTCCGATGAGTATAAGGGAAAATTTAGTGCTCAAATTATCTGAAATTCCTAAACTCGATAAGCGGACAGCTGAAAAGATACTAACCTCTGTAGAGGACGCCTATTTACGGTCACTTGTTGAACCTGGTGAAGCAATTGGAACTGTTGCAGCTCAATCAATAGGTGAACCTGGAACCCAGATGACCTTAAAAACTTTTCATTATGCTGGTGTAGCAGAATTAAATGTTACTTTGGGACTTCCGAGACTGATAGAGATTTTGGATGCTCGTAAAAATCCTGCTTCTCCTTATATGACAGTATATCTTGAGGATCCTTATTCCAAAGAGAAAGAAAAAGCTCAGGAAGTTCAGCGAATGATTGAATTATCAACAGTTGAATCGGTTAGTGATGATATCACTGTTGACCTCGCTCTTATGCAGATAAAGATTACTTTGAACGAAACATTAATGAAAGACAAAGGTGTCACCGCTGAATTAATAGTTAACAAACTCTCAAAACTGAAAAAAGGAGAAGTTAATCTTGAAGGCGAAGAGATAATTGTTGATTCAAAAGATCTGACAATAGATGATATTTACAAACTAAATGAAAAAATTAGGGATCTTAAATTAAAGGGGGTAAAGGGAATTACACGAGTAATAATGTCTAAGGATCAAGAAGTTGATGAATGGGTTTTATTTACAGCTGGGAGTAATCTACCTGATGTCTTGAGTATACCAGGTGTGGATCCCACTCGTATCAAAACAAACCATATTCAGGAAATCAGAGACACTCTTGGAATTGAAGCTACTAGACAAGCAATTATTGATGAAGCAACCGCTGTTCTTCAAGAACAAGGATTAGATGTAGACATTCGTCATATCATGTTAGTAGCTGATATAATGACTCAAGATGGAAATTTACGTCAGATTGGAAGACATGGAATAAGTGGAGAAAAAGAAAGTGTTTTAGCTCGTGCTTCATTTGAGGTGACAGTTAAACACCTTCTAAATTCAGCAGCTCGTGGAGAAAAAGATAAGCTGAAAGGAATCACTGAAAATGTAATTATCGGTCAGATTATACCCCTTGGAACAGGAACAGTTGATTTGATTATGTGGCCTGGCTACAAACAAAAGGTAAAAGTTAAAGAGGATGAATAAAATGAAACCAGACTTGGAAAAAGCAATAAGTATGGCAGTTAGTACTGGGAAAGTCAAACTTGGATTTGAATCTGTTTTACGACAAGTTTCAACTGGAAAAGCTAAAGCAGCTATTCTATCAAATAATGTTCCACTTGAAGTACGAACACAGTTAATCAAAGGTTGTAAAATGGCTAAAATTCCGATTATTGAGTATGAAAAATCAGGAACTGATCTCGGTGCAATATGTGGAAGACCACATAAAGTATCCTCCATTATCATTTTAGATGCAGGAAACTCTAAAATAATGGATTATATATAATTGGGATGTTTACTAGTGTCAAATATTCGAATGTCCCAAGAAGAGCTTCAATTTATATCTAAACTTGAAGGTTTCACTGGAGCTTTAGCTGTAGATTGTATTTGGGATAAAGAAGGGAGTCGTGTGATTTTCGTAGTGAAAAGACACGACACTGGAAAAGTAATAGGACGCGGAGGTACCACAATAAGACGTTTAAGAGAATATTTCCAAAAACAAATTGATATTGTAGAATATTCTAATAAACTTGAAGATTTTGTTTCAAACACTTTAGCACCAGCCAAAACTAAAAGTGTAGAAATTTTAAAGAGAGCTGGTGAAAAAGTTGTCGTTGTAACTGTTGTTTCTAAGGAAAAGGGAAAAGCTATTGGAAAAAACGGTAGAAATATTCACCGTTCTCGATTACTCCTGAAAAGGCATTTTGGAATTGATCATGTAGAGCTTCGCGAGGCAACATGATAAACTGCCCAGTTATATAAAAAATACAATCCTTCATAAAACTCAAGTAAAAAATAGTAATTAATGTTAGTTCCTAAAATTACTAATAGAATTTATTGTAAAATTAATAATTAGTCGAAATATAGATGTAGGTGCATAAAAATGACAGGACTTAAATCCCCCCGAGGAGAATTTGCTGCAAGTAAGTTAGTTCGCAAAAGAAAGAAATTCCGTTGGAAGAGTACTGCATATAAACGAAAAATTCTTCGTCTTAAAGAAAAATATGACCCCCTCGAGGGAGCCCCTCAAGCAAGGGGTATTGTGATTGAAAAAGTAGGTATTGAATCAAAACAACCTAACTCCGCAATCAGGAAATGCATTCGTGTTCAATTAATTAAAAATGGGAAACAGGTTACAGCATTCATACCTGGCGATGGAGGTCTGCTATATATTGATGAACATGATGAAGTTTCTATTGAAGGCATTGGAGGGGCTAAAGGTGGAGCCATTGGAGACCTTCCTGGTGTTAGATATCGTGTTGTTCACATCAATGGAGTTAGTCTCGATGCAATGCTCTCTGGAAAAAGAGAGAAGAAAATGCGTTAATTTTCTTAATCCTTTTTGCATTTAGGATTTTCAACTCATACGTGAGGATAGATAAGTGGAGTTGAACTTGGTTAATAAAAATTTTAAAATTCTATCTTCGCAAGAATTAAGATGGACCGTAGAAAAGCAAAGGAAACTTGAACAGATATCTAATTTTATATCAACTATTCAAGAATTTCAATACCCAAAAGTAATTCTGGAGCAATATAGTCTTCCAAGTGATCTTATCGCTTTTATATTTATTTCTCAATGGAAATATTTAGAGAATAAATCAATTGTAGATTTAGGATGTGGAACTGGAAGATTTACCCTTCCTTTAAGGAAATATATAACAAAAAAAGTCTTAGGTGTAGATATTGACGAAATAAGTGTTAAACATATGTTACAAGTTGCACATAAAGAAAAACTCGAAGTTGACTCATTGGTCACATCAATTGAATTCTTAGAAGCATTTAATTGGGGTAAAAAATTCCAAACATGTATTATGAATCCTCCATTCGGGACAAAAAGAAGAAAAATAGATTTTATATTCTTAATAAAAGCAATGACATTTGCTAGTACAATAATTTCAATTCATAAATCAAATTTTAGAACTAGAAAGAGAATTTTTCAGATGGGAGGGAATAACAATATGGATGTGTCGATTGTGTCAACTGTTGAATTCTCTTTACTTCCAAGTATGATATTTCACCATAAAGAGAAACATATCGTTAGAATTGATATATTCAGGATTTTAAAGACAAATGTATGATTTTAATTATTTTAATCAAAACAATTTTAGATAGACTTAATACTGCATTCCATTATGAAATTAAATCAAATTTTTATCTATTGATCATAGTGGTTAGAGTTAATAATGAACCTTTAGAATGGCTATTTGGGAAAGGAAATGAGTAAAAAAGATGATTATCAAAGTCATAATGAAATAGTTGTACCAGGGGAAAAAATTGCAATTATAGAAGAATTTTTACCTGATGAAACTTGTTTTGAAGAAGAAGGAGAAATTTTTTCATCTCTACTCGGGAATATTGTTACGGATCGTAAGAAACATAAAATTTCCATTGTACCTAAGAAAAGGTACTTACAAATAAATGTAGGAGATATTGGGATTGGTCGTGTAGAATTTGTTAAAAAGCAAGTTGCTTCCCTTAACTTGCATTATGTTAACAATATAAATATACCTCTACCTGTAAATGCGATTCTTCATGTTTCTGAGGCGTCAAAACATTATGTTAGGAATATGTATGAAGTTGCTAGACCAGGTGATTGGCTAGCAGTAAAAATTATTCGAACATCAACTCCATTATCTGTTGGTCTAGTAGGATCTGGTTTAGGTGTTATAATAGCATTTTGTAATCATTGTGGTCAAGAAATAGAATATAAAAGGCAAGATTTATTAGAATGCCCAAATTGTGGATTAATTCAACCTAGAATTACCTCTAGAAATTATGGCAAACCTATCATTTATAAACCGGTGTCCCATCGAGATGAAAATAAACGACAAAAGAATATGGGAAAAATTAGAAGATAAAGAAGATCGATGGAGAAAGAAGAGAAAAAAAAAAGAAGATTATGAAACTGTGAGTGCTGTCATTGATTTAAATACAGCAAAACAGATTAAAAAACTTCAATCATTGCGTATAATCGATCAAATAACTGGTACTATAGCTTCTGGAAAAGAGTCTGGAGTTTTTTTAGCGTTATTAGGTTCAAAAGGCACTGAAATGGTAAAAGAATCTGGAGTATCCTCACCAATTGTAATTAAAATCTTTAGAACTAGTACACTGAATTTTAAGAGAATTATTGACTATGTTTCTGGAGATGTTAGATTTCATAAAAAGAGTAAAAATATTAGAAAAATTATCAATCTTTGGGCTGATAAAGAATATAAGAATCTTTTAAGATGTGTTCAAGCTAATATTAATGTACCAAAACCAATCCTGGTAAGAAATAATATGCTCCTCATGGAACTTTTGGGAGAGGATGGAACTCCCTCACCCCTATTGAAAGATTATCCCAAGGCATTTACAAAAGAGATGTTAGAATTAATACTCGTACAAATGGAAAGGCTTGTATTGAACGCTAATCTTATCCATGCTGACCTTTCTGCCTATAATATTATCATTCATCATGATAAACCTTATTTTATTGATATGAGTCAAAGTGTTCTAACATCACATCCAAGGGCTTTAGAATTCCTTCAAAGAGATATCGAAAATATCTTATATGCATTTTCTTCAAAAGGTATTCCAGTTCCATTGGAGAATGAAGTTTTTGAGTCATTAACCCGTGACTTTCCTGATATAGAAATTACTTGATCAGAGGCGCAAAAAATGGTAATTGATAGCCATATCCGAATTCCTAAATCACGAATTGGGGTTTTAATAGGTAAAAAAGGAGAAACAAAGTCTGATATAGAATCTATTACTCAGGTAAGTATTTTAGTAAATAGTGATGATGGTTCAGTAATAATTAAATCAACCCCTGATACTACAGATCCCACGCTTGTTTTAAAAGCCCGAGATATTGTAAAAGCAATCGGTAAGGGTTTTAGTGCAGAAAAAGCT
Organism: Candidatus Hodarchaeum mangrovi; assembly: GCA_016839515.1. Classification (GTDB taxonomy): domain Archaea; phylum Asgardarchaeota; class Heimdallarchaeia; order Hodarchaeales; family Hodarchaeaceae; genus Hodarchaeum; species Hodarchaeum mangrovi. The sequence goes on along the minus strand of JAEOUE010000207.1, from coordinate 29,788 downwards.
CTTTATCTCCTTGATGATGATATTTTTTTAGAAACAATTGACTTAGAAGGGACCAAAAATAATATTAAAAGAATTAAATCTCGGATAATAGGAGAAAAAGGAAAAACGCGTAATATTATAGAAACTAGTACCGATACACATGTTTCTGTCTTTGGAAATCAAGTTGCATTAATTGGTAACTTAGAGGAAATCAATTATGCTAAAGAGGCGATTCTACAACTTATTCAAGGTTCAAGACATAGTACGGTTTATCGTTATCTTGAACAAATTCGGTTTCAATCTAAGCAAAGACCGCTAAGAATCTGGAAGGAACCACCTTTAGAAGAAGATTGAAACATATTTAAAAAGAAAAGGTTTTTGTTCTGGAATTGAATCTTTGGGCCGATAGCTCAGCTTGGTAGTAGCGCCTGGTTTGCATCCAGGAGGTCGTGGGTTCAAATCCCACTCGGTCCATAAACTAATTATCTGGGATTAAAAATTAGACAGAATTAAGATTAATTTGAAGAAAGGAAGTCTCTGGTTATTTTTTTTGATTTTAGGATTTAATTTTCCATACTTTAAGGAAATAATGAAGTTAATTCAGATAATAATTTATCAGCATTAAGTAAAAGCCAATCAAGAACCCCAGTAACAATGGATAATATTAAGAGGAACCCGAATAAACCTAATCCGATTAATATCCCTTCTTCAACTAGAGGAGACCCTCTTTTGTCAGTTTTCATCCTTTTATTAAGGAATGATAATCGATTGAGCAGTTTTTTATTAATCTTCATTTATCATCAGTAGAATTTTACAAGTTCTTTTTATAAGGTCCCAAGTTGTTCAAAGATTAAAGATTTTAGTGAGATTATATTTAGTAAAGGAATATTTTCGATTGGTGGAATTATTTAGGATGAAACCAATCGAAAGAAGCAGATCACTTGATTTTCTTATTTTAGAAAAAATAGGGATTTTTAATACAGTACTTTCAAGGATTTTTATTGCAAGCTTATTTTTTCTCGGATTAAGTCAAAAATTAATAATTATGCTTCATTCAAGGATAATAATCGACTTATTCATCCTTTATTTGTTGTCAAAATGGGTTTATTTCATTAATTTTGTGTTTCCATTTTTTCTCATCGAAACAAAAATAGACACATTTTCACTTAAAAAAAGTAAAATTATTTCATTAGAGTTTATTAAAAAACATAAACGTATTAAGACCTTTAAAAGCTATTTTAAAGATTCTTTAATTTTGATTAGTTTTTTCAAAAATAATTTACCTTCAGTTAATCGGTTAATCAAACTAAATTTTTTTAACAACCCTAATTCCCCATTTAAATTCTTAAAATCCTAATTATGTCATGAGGTGTAACTTTTTGCAAAAATTATTTAACAAAATGAAAGTTCAAAACTCCAATCGCATCCAAAGTGGTGTACCAGGTTTTGACACGTTAGTATATGGTGGTTTCCGCGAAAACTCAGTGAATGTTATTATTGCAGATCCTGGATGTGGGAAGTCAACCTTTTGTTGGCAATATTGTTCTCAAGACCTTAATTCTCCCGCACTATATGTGACTTTAGAACAAAATTTGGATTCAGTGCTAAGAGACTGTCGTGAAATCGGTTTATCATCTTTTGAGGATAAATATAAACGAGGTACTCTTCAATTTCAAGTTGCTTTCAGTGAAGATTCCAATCTTACCTCTGGAGAGATCGGATTAAGATTTTTTATGTCTGAATTACCTAAATATTTAGAGGTAATACGGGAAACATCAGCTCATTATTCAGGTGGGATTCGGGTAGCAATCGATCCTTTAACTCCTCTTTTACTTGAAATTCCTGATGTAAATCAACAAAGAAACGCAATTAACAGAATTTTCACTTCTTTAAGAAAAATTGGTACATCAGTAATTACAATTGAAAAGGGCTTTGGAGAAACACTTGCACGGGTACCATTATTCCTAGCAGATTCAATCATTGAGCTTGAACATATTGGACTTGGGGGATTATATAACAGGACACTAAGGATTAGAAAATTTAGAGGTTCCGCACATTCTGAAACTCCTCAACCAATTAGTTTTGAATTGAACGTAGGTTTGAAAATAAATGACGCTAGCCAATAAATTTTCAGAAAAAACTGTTTTTAATAGATCAGTTTTTAATTTTCTTGATTTAGAACTTTCATATTTGTCTGAATATGAAGATGTGATTGCAATATTACTTTTTCGTTTAGATGGACAGGTTTTAAAGACTCGACACCCTGAAAAATTCTCCCAAAATCTATTGATTATAAGTAGCTGGGTTAAAAGTATAATTTCTAAAACAATGGAAGAGCTTCAAAGTGGTTCAAGATCAATTAAATATAATAAAATGATAACAGAGAGTATAAGAGTACCTGTTTACTTTTATTTGGCAGGTCGATCTAGTATTCTGGTTATAGTTCTACAATCAAAGGCTAATACAGGATTAATGGAAATAGAGATGAGTCGTAGTGCCAAAAGGATTGGATTGATTATTGATACTAAAAAACAAATTGGAGGATAAGTTTTGAAAGGATCTGTTGGTCTTAATATTAATCATGATTTAAATTATTCAACCTCTAAAGCCTTAAAAAAAGCCTCTGCTGAACTTAATGAAGATCCTACTATAATTTTATATTTTACTGGGTCTCACAAAGGGGGAAGTAAAACCTATGATAGAGCTATGTCAATAATACAAAAGAACTATCCTGAAGTTCCCATGGTTGGATGCTCGGGAGTTGGTATTGCTCATCATCATGATTATGGATTAAAAGGTGCAGCAATTATGATGTTATCAGATATTGTTGCACAAACTCATGTTATTAAAAGATTTAGAATTTTTAATAGATTGAAATCACGAAAAGCCTTATCACTTTGTGATATGATCATAAAAACAAATAAACATCTAAACACTTCTTTTCTTTTTTTTCCTCCTGGGTTGGGTTTTCCTAAATTTATGGTTAATTTATTGAATCATCGAATAGAGGGATTTAATCCATTTTTTATTTTGAACAACAGAATTTGGAAGAATTTTCCGATCTTCTCTTCATTTTCAGGAAAGATTACAAGTTTTCTTATGGATCTTTTAGGTATTGGAATATCTTATTCATGTGCATGGCCATTATTTACCTCGTTATTTTCTAGAAACATTCATTTTACAGGGAGTTTTGGGACTGATGCATTAACGATGAATAAATCATATCAATTCTATGATTATCAAGCTTATAAGGATTCTTTGGCTTTCGTTTCACTCAGTTCATCTGAATTAGAATTTGTGAGCCATACAGACTCTGGAGCAACCCCATTACGGAATAAGGAACTTGAAATTGATAGTTACTTAGATGGAGGATTCATTCCAAGGATCAATGGAGAATGGGGAGCTAATGCTCTATTAAAATTGTATGATATGGAACAGACTCCTGAAATCCTTGAAGAAATCACTCAACGGTACTTTTATTATCTCCCTCATCGTCCTTTATGTATTTTAGATGAAAATAAAGATATAAATCTATATGGATTAGCTATAAATCCCAATTTAAAGCACGGACTATTAACTGCTCCAAATCAATTAGCGAAAAAGCTTAAGACTAAAAATTCAGAAAAGTTAAGAGCTTATTTGACATGTCAGAGTGCAATTACGATCGAAGAGACATTAGATCTAACTTTAGAAACACTTAATGCCTCCCCAATAAAATTTGGCCTCTTTTTCGATTGTGCAAATAGAGCAATGATAATTGGAGACAGATTTGATCAATATGTCTCAAAATTTAAAAATCACCTTGGAAACACTCCATACCTCATTATCCTTTCAGGAGGCGAGATTAATTCTCAACAATTTCCAATCGTGAATTTTAGTTTAATCTCCAGTTTAGCTTATTCCTTGAAGTCTCCCCATTCTTCATAATGAGGTTTATTATGGCTTTCTTTAACAAGTTTTTAGGATTAAATAATTTTCCTAAAGAACTTCAGTTATTAAGCATTAAATATATTAGTTTACAGGCAACAGTCTCTGGAATATATCTTTCTTATGCTTGGATATCCCTCTATTATATTAATAAACTTGGTTCATATTCCTTATTTGGAATAATTGTGTCTATTGGTATGCTTATAGGTGCTGGATTTGATATTCCTCTTGGAATTTTAACAGATAAATTTGGCCAACGGTTAGCTTTCTGTAGTGCTCTTTTTTGTTTAGCATCATATTATATAGGAATTATATTTGCAGTAACACCTTTGGAGTTTCTTATTTTAGAGATTATTGTAGGAATCTACTCTGCTTTATTGTCAGGATCATATATTTCTTGGTTCATGAACTCTTGGGAATATTTTTCCCCAAATGAAGATAAATCAATATTTCGTTCTATAATGGGATCACTTAACTTTACCAAAACTTTGATTGTGAGTGGCGCAATATTACTGGGAGGTCTACTTCTCCAAGAAAAAAACATCACACCAGAATTTATCTTCTTTTTTCAGGCCCTAATATCTATTTTAGGTATAATTTTAGGCTTTAAATTCATAAAAAATCCACAATTAAAACGAGACGATGTAAAGCAAAGCCCAAAATTAAAAAACAATTCTAATACTCATTTCGTAGCACACAGTAAATCCTTATCATTAAAACAGAGATATTTTCATGTTATTCCATATTTTCTCAGTTTTTCTTTGATTGGTTTTACTTCCACATCATTTAATACCATTATTTTTATTGCTTTATTATATGACGAAATTTTTGGTTTTAAAATAGTTGGGAGACCAATCTATAATTTTGCTGATATTGCTACTCTCCTTGCTTCAATTACATTAGCATCATCAGATCTTATTTATGCAATCGCTTGTCGATTTTCAGGTCACATATCCCAGTTTTCTAAATCATCAGTTGAAAGTTTGATAAAATTTTATTTTCTTAACTACCCCGTTATCTGGTGTTTCTATATAATCTTGCTATTATTAGAAATTCCAACCATTGTAAAGGTTTTAGGATATATTATATTATTCTTGATAAAAGTAATAATTTCAGGATTAGCTACTGGGTTTTATTGGGAAGTTTATTATCAAATTACATCCCCAAAATATCGGAGTTCTCAAGAATCGGTTTATAATACTGTAAATCTCTTGATATCGCTAATTGGGTTTACATTAATTGGTAATATCCTAGATTCTCTTAAATTTTTTGGGGGGCTTAGTTTTTTATTCTCAATTAGCTTGATTGGACTAATAATTCTGAAAATAGCTATTAGAAACTGAAATCCTTCAGTTAAAAGATAATTTCTGTTATATTAACTTTAGAAAATAAAGAAAAGAACAATTGTGGAATAGAAAAAAGGATTTATTATGAAATCCCTAAGAATCCCCGTAATGCAGGATTCATTTCTGCAACACGTTCTTTACTTATTAATTCGAAATATTGTCGCATAATACTCACTGAAAGCAGAATTCCCATTCCTGAACCAATTGCACCTAAAAAGTCTGCAAAAGCAGCTAATGTTCCTATAAATAATCCTCCTATAACTGCTATGGTTGGAATATACATTTCTAATCTTCTTTCTACAATTTTTTTATTTCGACGCCATCCTGGCATTTGCATTCCCGATTGTAAAAATTGTGATGCTACATCACGGGGCCCCATACCTGCAGTCTCAAGCCACATGACTGAAAATACTACAGAGAGTATTATCAATATTATCGCATAAACAAATGCTCTTACTATTGAACCGGCAGGATTAGAGGGATCTAAAACACCTAAGTCTCCTACTAGTGACCGTGGTGGTGTTAAAAAATAAACCAATCCGCTTTTTGGGACAAATTGTTCTGAAGCTGCATCAACTTCAAAAAGACCTAATATTTGAGCCAATAAATTGTTTGAAGCTGCTTCTCGTCCTGCTGCATTCCACACCATTTGAGCAATAAAATAAATGTCTGCAAAGACTGCGGAAGTCAGAATTACAGGGATATTTGAGACGTATAGGAGTTTGATTGGATAGGTAGATCTCATCCCTTTGTACTGTGAATAAGAAATGGGAATTTCGACTCTCATTGATTCAAAATAGATAACTATAATGAATACAACTATTGTAGCTATTAATGAGAGGATTGACAAGGAGGGGAGATTTAAATTATATGATGTGTTAGGATTATATCTGAAGAATAATGTCCCAATTGCAACTAGTGGACCCTCAGTTGTTAACCAAGCAAGAAACGCCATTAAAATACCTCGATTTGAAAGAACATTCTGAGGGCCTTCATAAAGGACTTGAACAGAGAAAAGACCTGTAAAAATCTGTAATCCCACTCCTCCAGCAATGAAGAGGGAAATTCCTGAACCAAGTCCCCATCCTTTCTGAACCATTTCATCAAGAAGAATTATAATGATACCCGCTGTTAATAATTGACCAATAATAGCAAGTTGGTCTGGGAGGGTTAAATTAGATCCGTATGTTCCACCAATAAGAAATGCAGAAGCTTCAATGATTGTCATCAACACTGACATGACTTTTTGGGCACCAGTATATAATGAACGTTCTTCTGGATCACCCATGTTCACATTAATGATTTTTGAACCAACAAGAATTTGCATAATTAATCCTGCAGTTACTATAGGCCCTATTCCAAGTTCAGCTAAGGAACCTTGAGTTGATGCAGTAATAGTTCTCATAAAGGCGAAAGGATCTGCCTCTCCAAGATCAGCACCAATTATTGGGGTAGATGCCATAACAAAATAAATGACTAAGGCAGCAAAGGTCCAAACTAATTTTTCATTGAAATGAACTTCACGAGTTGGCTTTATAACCTCTGGAGTGATTGACATAAATGGGCGAACAGCCTGAAGAAATCGAGATGTCATAATTTTATCCTCAAATATAAACCAAATTTTCTTTCAAACATATGAATGATTTGGTAAACTTAGGTAATCCAATATAATATTTCACTAGGGTAAAATGATGTATTTCGTTGGTTTACCTTCATGGCTATCGGAATTAAGAAAGGAATTTATTCTTTTTCTTTTGTAACATTTAATTTCTAAGAAAATAGATGAGTAAATGCTAAAAAATCTCTCTCTAATAAAGTAAATTAGCTAATTCTAGCTACAATCGACTATTTTCCTTCAGTTAAACAAATTTTATTAAACTAGATAGATTTTATTGATATTAAAAATTTCAAATAGAACTTATCATCATCAATTGCCCTAGTTTATCAATTTAGGTTGTTAAATACCCCTTAAAGCCATGAAGAAGAATTATGTAAGAAAAGATAAACTATATTATATCTATCAAAACGAGTCCAAAATAGTAAGATTCGGCCTATTCGGAAAGAAAATCTGATTAAGCACATTTCATAAAACACTTATATTCCGTTCATATTCAAAGACAGATTCTAAGGTGCATAATTATATGAAAAAATTGCTAGGATCCCAGTTTAATCGTTTGTTCATTATTTTTATAATTTTATCGATGATAATTGCACTAAATAGTAATATTAATCTTCAAGTATATGAATCTACTCAACCACGTTTACAAATGAAGACTAATGAATTTAATCTGGAAGATCTTCATTTTTTTGATGTTAGGAATTTTGACTCAACTAGTCACACAATAAATGTTAGTCGAGTAATTCGAGCTAACGAATATGGCTATACAACCTCTAGAACTGAGCTTCGGATATTTAACAATGATTCAAATATAATTAATGCCATAAATTTGACTTTACCAATACATGAATATGATGATAGCAAGTTTATCAAAATTTTCTCTTCTAATGACACCGAGGAACAACAAACTGAGTGGCAGAGTTTTCTAGGAAATGACTCATGTACTATCACAATTAAATTTCCTGATATTGATACAGGAGAAAACACAATTTTAGTTATTGTCATGGATCACTTAAATGCAGTCTCATTTGATAAGAATAATCAATTGGCAGAAACTGCTTATCCTTATCATTTTAATATGAGTTTTATTCCCTTAATTTCAATACCAATAACAAAATATGATATTGATTGGAAGGTAGGGACAGAAATAGAAGTCAAAATTAAAAATGAGACCATTTTGCCTAGAAAATCGAATTATACAGGTTCTTCAATACAATCAACCCAAGGAATTGTCTTTAATAATATCACAGAAATTACGGGAATAAATCGTACGATCTTGAATAGCTCTGATTATAATTATGACATGGTAGCTTTAGAAAATAAAAGTTTTATCCCAGCATTTTCTCCATCTTTGGCCCAAAATCTCTCTTTATATCTAAGCTTTGATTATTATCAATTTGCAGAAACTAAAATTGAATTTTCTCAACTAAAGACGACAATTGAGATGTCAGAATGGGGATATGTATATACAAAACATGAAATTTTAATTAAAAATATTGGATTGAAATCTGGACCAGTTTTATCTACTAATCTCGGTGGACCAACATTTAATACTATTGGATTCTATCTTCCTAGGTATGCTGGTAAAATAGGGATGCATGACAATTATGGAAACCTCACTCCCTCCGTTGTTTTTGATTCAGTTCTTCAAAAGAAATCCCTTGAAGTGTATCCTCGAATTGAAATTGAACAGGATGCTGAATATCATCTTTATCTTTCATATCGTGAACCCGTCTCGGAGCTAGTAAAAGATCGTGGAGGAGGGAAAGTTAGATTATCTATTCCTCTTTCCATGAACTTTAATTGGACTGTAAGGGAATTTGAACTAAACATCTTTGTTCCTCATGGGTCTTCATATAGCAGGCAAAAATTCGTTGAAACAATTGAAACAGCTACATTACGTCAAGCCACATTAAATAAATCTATCCAAAAACGTGAACTTGGAATCGGATTTGGAATATTTAATAAACCAGGAGTACAAATTAATTTTACTGATATAACCCCATTGAGCAATAAAATTATTAATATTGATTTTGGATTGGATCCATTTGTATTTTTCAAAGTTCCTCTTTCAATATCCTTCTTCTTCTTATCTTTAGGTATAATTTATGCCTTAGCTCGGAATCTCTCATTTGGGTTGCGACCTAGAGGAATCGTTATTGAGGAAATACCTCTAGATCTAATTAGAGAATTTGTGAAATCATATGAAGAAAAAACTGCTTTAAGAGAGCAAATCATCCGCCTTGATAAAAAAAGAAAATCTAAAAATATTAGTGCAAGAGAATTCGAGCAAACACGGACAATATTACTGAATCGTCAACAAAGAATGGATCGAGCATTAGTAAATGTATCAAGTAAGCTCTCTGATGAAGGAACTAAATATCGTGTTTCAATGCGATCAATCGAGGTAGCAGAAGCAAATCGTGAAGCTATCCTTCTAAACATTGATTCACTTGAGAAAAAGAAAACCCAAGGAAGGATAGGTAAAGAAGCTTATGCGAAGCTAAAGCTAAATTATGATAAACAGCTTCGGAAAGCAAATAATGATATAGACAAAGTTTTAATCGAATTAAGATCTCTCCTTACCAAATAAGAGGTGTCTCTATTCCGAATATAGTTATTAATCAAGATCTCTGCACACTATGTTTAAAGTGCATTCGGAGTTGTCCTGCAGAGATTCTTAAAATAAAAAAATCCTCTTCTAGTAATTCTAGGATTATTCAGGTGACTGATTCTCATCTTTGTTTTGAATGTCGTGCTTGTGAAGTAGTTTGCCCTGTTGAGGCCATAGAAGTATTTTGGACACCAGAAGAACAATAATAAGCCCCGTAGTGTAGAGGACCATCATGCGAAGTTTTGGCTTCGTGACCCCAGTTCGAATCTGGGCGGGGCGATTTTCTCTCACTGTATAAGGTCTTGATTGTTTATTATTAAATTTTCATATGATTGTTTGATCTTTAACTGAGTTGATTTTAATTCTAAATTTAAGTAAAGATCGTTAGAAATGGGATCTAATGGAAAATTATTAGTTTTTATTAATGATATATTACCATTGATGGCTAACAGACATCTATGTTCATCATTCTTAATTTTTAATAATTTTCGTAACTGTTCATACTCATTACGTGGAATACCCAACATATTAGCAATCACATTTGGATCAAATGTTGTAAAAAATACTGCTTTGATACCTGTATTAGATAACATCGGTTGATCTACTATTGGATCGGTTCCCACAAAAATCATTGAAATATCATATGCACGCAAGGTCCACGGGCCTTTACTGATCATTGAAGTTGGAAAATTATTCCATTTAGATTTCGAAGGGAGTAACTTCTGGATTTCATCCATTATTAAAATATTTTTTGGAAGGGATTCCTCTTTAATCGGAGGACGTGAAGTCCTGAGATGATAATAGAGATTTTGAAGGAGAACTTCTAAAAATAAACGACGGCCCAACTCATCTTCCATCATTTCAAAAGTAGAAAGGTCAATGATTACATTATTTTCAAGTAATGACACTATTTCAAATGATGTCTGTTTCACTGAAAAACATCGTCCTACATTACCAAAACGAAATTTTTGAAAGCGATTTAGCATAGCAATTGCAGAATTTTCTATATATGGTCCTTTTATTTCAGAGTTCGGAATGTTTTTGAAGAAGTCAAGAAAAATCCCAAGATTACCTTGTTTTAAAATAGTAGATTCTACTCCTAAGTGTAATAACCGTCGCATTTGGGGTGTGATATTATCATGTTCATCGAGAACATTTTCAAGAACAGAAACAACGAATTGTATATGATCTTCTTGTGGAATTATGTTCTTATCTTGACTATCTTTGGGGATTTGAAAAATATTAATCCCCCAAGGAAAATTAGAGCTTCCAGGTTTGAGATAGATGAAATCAGAGCAAATATTTTGCACAGGGGGGAGATATTCTCCTTTTGGGTCTATTATAATGAATTTCCTACCATATCTTGAATATTCTTTAATCAAGCTGTAGATGAACCTACTTTTTCCTTCACCTGTCATACCAAAAACAGCCATATGACGACTCAGTTCCTTACCTCCTATTGTGAGTGGAATATCTGAGGTCTTACCGCTAAGAATTGGAACACCAAGGTTAATTCGTTCTTGTTTTATATGGGATAAGGGACTTGTTGTTAAAGAATAATAAGATTTATTCGGGACTATCTTATAGCCTTCATGAGAATATTGGTTTTTTGGTAATGCAATATAATTCATCAATGAATAACCATCTATTAGACTAGAGGATATAAGTTTCCTTTTTTGCATGATTTTACGGAAAAAAGAAAATCTTCGAAAAAATGTAGGATGAATTTGAGATTTAAAGCCACTAGATGAAAAGATAACAGATATTCTTTCTAATTTAGTAGCAAGAATGTCAACATCTGTCTCAATTAACAGTATTCGTGGTGAGAATTCAAAACAACCACTTTCATTAACAATATTCTGTCTACTAATTCCTGAGTAATTCCTTTCAACTTTTCCTTCTCTTAAATTGAATTTTACATGAGATCTTTTATGTTCTACCTCTTCATCTAACTTAACCCCCTTAGGAAGAGGAACGGATTTAAAAACTAGCTGGATCACTGCAAAATGAGGAGAATCAGTAAGGATCTCCAAAAGATCATCAATAAAATTTGTTGTAAAAGGTCTAATAGCGAAAGGTTCTTTGTTTTTCTTTCCTATTACCCCTCCGCAATAATATTTCGTTCCTTCAGATTCAAATTGGAACTCACTCTGAAGTAATTCGAGAATCGGGTTCGTTGGGGAAAAGTCAATGAGATGAGAGTCTGGATGTAATCCGAGACTTGAGGCGAATTGTTGAATTATAGCTAAATTTTTTTTAAGAGATTTTTTCCTCCAGCTCTTTCTTTGAACTGGGATCATATGAATATTAATTGTAGATGGTTCTGTTATTAAATATTCAAGAGAAAAGATGGATTCTGTGTTAATAAATACTTTCACTCCAGTATGATCGTGGTTTTGAGGAACATGAAGAAAATGAAATCCTTGCATACTCAAAATAATAACTCTCATCAGCTTATATTCAAGGATCTTTATCTGTGAGAGTATATTAGCACACTAAGATTGTATTGAAAAAAAATACATCTTTATGTTCTTCTTATTTCTAATTGTTCCTTCAGTACATTTAATCAACATATCCTCAGATTTTATGGAAAGAAAGGGACTATCAGAACTTGATAGAGTGCCTGAGCAAGAACTCCCCCTAATAAAGCAATAAAAAAACTGGTCAGTGTTCCAATTAAATAATATTCAGCAAAATCTCTTTGTTCAAGCTGTTTAAACCGAGCCATAGATTTAGCCAAGAAAACGAAGGAAATTGCCCCAAATTGGTTTAATAGACTTAAAGTTAGAACGATGGCACGTTCTAATATACCAACAAAAATTCCAGCACCCCGTAATCCCTTCGTAATGTTTTTAGTCATATTATCCTTATCAGCTTGGAACATTCGTAAAATCCTCAAAGTAAACGAAACAAAGACGACACCTCCCCCTACTACTATCATATAAATTCCTATAAGGTAAAGAATTATTACTTCAAGAGGTACCATAATTTTTTTCTCCATTTAATCTGTAAAATTAGTATTCTAAATGATTTAGAGTATTAATCCCATGCTCTACAGCCTCCCATTGAGCACTTTTAAGAATATTGTAAACTGCTTGTTTGGTGATTCCAAGTTTCCTGCCTATCTCTACATATGTTAGACTCATACGACGTAGTTGGATAACTTCACATTGACGTTCTGTCCAACCAGATTTAATGGTAGAAAGAAGAAGCCAAAGTGTGTTAATAATCATATCAAATTGTCCGCGTTCAGATTTGATCCAGACAAAGTTTTGGTTCTTCTTCGCTTCAGCTAAGGCAAATTGAGAGGCATGAAATGCTGGGCCATCCATTTCCAGCGGATTTAATTTAAAATCTGTCGAAATTTCCCCAATACCAATTCCACATCGAAATTTAATAGTAAGCTGGTTTTCAAAAGATTCAATAATATCATATAGTCCTGAAAGCGAAACTAATGCTCCTTGAAATGCATCTCCCCATCCAATGACAAAAGGACAAACTATATTTTTAGCAAATCGATTATTTATGTCTTCAAGAGTTTTTTGTAGGTCTTTTTGAATTTGAGCACGGTTAGGAATCTCACGAGATGCAATTAAATCACCAGTAACAATAAAGTAGGTCAAGTAAGTATCACCTTAATTCAAAATATTATCTTTCTTAATTTATTTTAGTTAAGTCAACTTTATAACATTTACTCTTAATTTGTCAACAAAATTATATTGCCATATATCTCCAATCATGTTATTGCTGATCTAATCATAACTCTAAATAAGTTAAATTCTTAACAAAGTCAACAGAAATCAATTGACTTTGAATAATTCAACTAAATATTATTGACATTTTTGAATAAATTCTTTTATTACTTTTACTACTTTCATGAATTTTAAGAACCACTGGAAAATTTTCGGATTTTTTTCATAAGAAATGGGCGCTTAATTTCATTTTCAAGTTTTTTCAGGGGTTTTTTTGCTATACCAAGCATCTGAGAATAAGATCGAAGCATTTTATCAATTTCATTAAAATTGCGAGGGGCAAGTTCCATGGTTACAGTTCCTTTAAATGGAAGTTTTCTTAAAAATGTTTTAATTGGAGGAATGGGCATTTCTCCTTCTGATAAAAGTGCAAAATGGGTATCTTTATTTTTATTTCCCCCTGAAATGTGTATATAACCATAATTTTGTTTCAATAAGTTAATTAAAGAATCTGGTAGGTTTAAGAATTGATCTTCATTAGTTATATAGGAATGAGGGATATCAAAGCAAAATCCTAGAGAGTGGGATATATTTTCTTGAGTGGTATGAAATTGAAGAAGAAATTGATTCCAAGGTTGATGGGGCATATTTTCAAGGAGTGGTAGAACAGGTAAATGATCTAATCGTTGGTAATAGAGATCAAGATCGCCTTTAGGATCTACAGGAGGATGTACTATTACTCCAATAATTTCTAATTCCTTTTGATAATTAATAATATTCTCTATGAGAGAATCTAACTCAGGGTTTTTAGAAGAAAGGTCTAATTTATAATCCTCATAATATGGAGCATGAATAGCGGTTTGTTTTGATTTAAGAACAGGGATTACTGCCTCAATGTCATCAAAAACGGAAATATCAAATTCAATATGTTCTAAACGGATAAAAGCAGCAAACTTGACCAAACTGGATGGATTAGTTGTTCCAAATTTTTGGATTGTTAACCCTATTTTGAACATAGACGATCTAACCTAAGAAAAAAACCTGAAAATATTAAAATTTATTGCCAAATAAGACGTTATATTAAAACAGTTCCCAGAACTGGTGAAAAAATAAAGAAAACTAAAGATTAAATAGTTTTGCCTTAATTCATTCCATTTAAAGACTTATCAATACTTTTGAGACTGATAGTGTAAAATAATCTTTGATTCTGATACATCTGTTGATGAGGTTTTAGAGTTTTGATAATGGAATTAAGATTGAACCTCTTGCAATAAAACATTTTAATAGATCAAAAAAAAAACCAGAAATCATGTTTAACCTACCTGATGATATTTTAGAACTCTATTTTGAGGAAGAATATGAATCAATCATTCTTTGTTGTGATGAAGAAATAAAAAGAAAAGAACTTTTCGAGACTTCCTTGAATATTATTCTTGGAATAAAGAAATTTGCTGAAGCAAATGATGAGTGGGAAAAAAGCTATAATTACTATTCAATCATTGAAAAATTAGATCAGAGTATTCAATTTTTCAATGATCTATTCGATGAGCTTAAAGATCATGAATTAATTCTAGTAAAAAGCTTTTCTGCACTCTCTGAAGTTGTAAAACGGGCTGTTGAGGTTGAAAATGGTTTGATAGGGAATAATCCCCAAAAAATGGCAAAATATGCCAAAGAGGCAGCAAATATCTCTAAAAAAACATTAGAATTATATCCAGAAGAAATCGATGCTAAATCAATCCTTTCAAAAATGAAAGATAAACTGGAGGAGTACTATTATTATCAGGCTGGAATGGCTGAATATGCCGAAACAATATTCTTGCAAACCACAGATCCGAAACAGTTTAATGCTGAATATAACGATCGAATATTAAAGCTCAATAATTTTGTTATTAAATTAAAAGAATTAGGTAGTGTAATTCCATATACCGAAGTGAATGCATTTCTACAAAATCTTATTCAAAAAAAGGCAATTATTGATAAAAATGATCCTCAAATTCTTATTACTGACTCATTTCATGTCCTCTCTTTAAGTGTCTATATAGGGGGAGATTTTGCCAATTATATTTTGAATGAGTATGCAAAAGAACCTATAGAAGAGATCTCAAAGAAACTATTCAATTCTAAAGTTTCTATTGTTGCTGCCGGTATTGATGGCCTTGATGACTTTTTACAGACCACAATAGGAAGTGAATATGCTGATAATTTTCATCTCATCTTGGAAGAAGGAACACTTGAGTTTAAAGGACATACCCTGAAATTTCAGCCTGAATTTTATATTAGAAGATTTGGAATTGCTATTATAACCTTTTCATTTGATTTGAATGATTTTAATCTTAATGTATCTGATTTACGGACATTACAACAATTGGTTAGTCCACAGACGGGAACAACAGTTATTTCTTGGAATGATGAAAAATATGACAAACTAGAGAAAATTTGTATTGAACTTGAGGATTTGTTAATAAATTTCCATAAGGGATGGAAACAAACTTCCAAAACTTTAGAAGATTTTCATATGGACAAGGTACCAAGAGAACATGAAAGAACTTGGTTTTCAAGGATTTTAATTAGAAAAATTTGTCTTAAAAATTCGTTTAATGGCACAACTGAACCTGTAAATCATTACAAAGACTTACAAAGGAGTCCTGATTTCAAAGGAATTGTAATACCTCTATTTGAAGGACGATCTGCTCTAGATGACTGGATTCAAAAGTCAGAAAAACCTTGGACAAATCTAGCAGAGATTAGAAATCATGAGGTTGATCTAATTATCCAAACACGGCATAATTTAATTGTATTTATGCCAGATGACCCTGATTGGATCATACAACAGATTATGGCTTGTGCACGACTTGTCAATGAGATTTCAACACTAATTATTAGTTTTGATATTATGGCTGAAAAAGTTCGTTCTTCATTAATTCTCCAAGTTCAAGAGGCAAAAAGATCTTTAGAACAGGTTAAAATATCAAAAATGACTGATGCCATCACAAAAATACGAAAAAGGTCAATTGAAATTACAGAATTTGAGTTATTGGCACTTCAGTCTATTCAACTGCTAAGAAATCAAGGTACGCTTAGATTTTTTGATCATTCTGAATTTATGACCACTTTGATTGACAATACTGGAATTGATCCTATTGTACAGTCTCTAGAGCAGAAGCTTAACATGGTGAAAGAATCACAAAAAGGAATAGTTAGAACTGCTGATGATATCCTCTCAAAGTACAATGAAAAAGTCTCTCAGAGTCAACAAAGGTTGATAAAAGTTGTAACTCTTTTAATTGCAGGATTTGCTCAGATATCATTACTTGATAGTTTTCTATCAGCCTTAAATGTTCCTTTAGAGATTCAGGAACCGATTAAACTTACTGTAATAATAATCGTGCTTCTCTTTTCAGCTTTAATCCTACTTTGGCTTGCTTGGGGGTATTTTAAGTCCAGAGGATCAATTTTCGTGGAATCACGTGAAAGTAAAAAAAAAGGGAAGACAATAATTTCAGAGGTAGCATGAATTGACTGTTGGAATAGTTATAAGAAAAATGGAAATAGAAGACATCCCTGCGGTTTTTAAACTCGGAGTTACAGCTTACATAAAGGAAAAAGGTAGTGAAAAAGCTTATGCTTATAGCTACTGGACATTGACAGGGCTAAGTAAGATTATAGAAGAATATCCTGAGCTATCCTTGGTTGCAACTTTTCGAAAAAAAGTCATTGGTTTTGCCATAGGCCATCCTAGTTATGAACATCTAACCGATGTTGGTTATTTCGAGTGGATTGCAGTGGACAAGAGCTACCGTGGTAAGGGGTATGCACAGGAACTTGCTAAAGCTCTGATTGATATTTATCGAGCAAAAGAATATAAAAAGCTTGTAGCTGATATCCAAGGCGATAATACGCCTTCCCTGAACCTATTTAAGAATAAATTAAGATTTAAGGAGAAAGAGTCAATTATTTTTCTAGAATCGGAAATATAATTTATCTCTCCTTAAGCTATTTCTTTTTACGATTCAAAATCGTAATTACCCTAAATTTGGACTATCTTAGTCTTTTTTATTTTTTTTGAGAATTAATAGTTCATTGTTTTCTACAAAACAGTAAACCACTTCCTATTGGAACGATCAGAGAATCTATGCGCTTATCCGTCATAGCTTGGTTTAACATTGGTTTTAAATCCTCTTTATGGCTGATAGCGTTATCAGCGATAAGAAATGCACCTTTTACCATTTTTGGAATGATTAAATCATAAGATGCCTTATAATATTCTTTCTCTGCATCTAAAAAACAGAATGCAATTTCTTCAGTTTTTTCCAAATAGTCTCGTGCATCCCCAAAAATTAATTCAACATATGGTTCTACTTGAGCTACTCTGAATGTTTCTTTTGCTAATTGTACCTTTTCTTTAAGGACTTCAAATGTCTTGATTTTTCTTTCTATTTTCATACAAGAAAGAATTATCCATAAAGTTGAATACCCACCACTTGTACCTATTTCAATAAACTGTCCTTTGGGCGCATTTGATGCAATAAGAGCAAGAAATTTTCCAGTTTCAGGGGGTACTTGTCGTAACCGTTGTAGTAAAGGAGTTCCATCTTTACGATCTGCAGCATCTAAGGTTCTTAGGTAATTCATTCTTTCTTGTATACTATTCGGAATATCATGAAACATATAAATGAACACCAAAAAGAAATTTTTGTTGTCTTCAATATTACTATTCTTGAAATTAAAATAATTCTGTATTATTTATTCCTAGTCCGTATTATGCCAATTAATAAAACACCAAGAATTATAAATGGTAAAAAAGGAGCTGATGTCGTTAAGGGAGGAATTGTAGTGGAAGTTGATCCTAATGTCCCTGATGTTGTGCTAATCATCGATGTGCTAGAAAGGCTAGAAGTGGTGTCTGGACTATCTGGTTTAATATACTCAAATTCCCCATTAATCATTGTCATTAAGACTTCAATATTTTTTAGATCTGTCTCTGGAATCGTGAGTGGATTATCTGAAAGCACTACTAAATCTGCTAATTTGCCAAATTTAATACTTCCTTTGATATTTTCCTGGAATGTGCCATAAGCTCCATCGATTGTTAATGTTCGTAACGCTTGTTCAGGGGTAATCGTTTGGTTGAGCATAAAATCGGTTGGTGTGTCACCTAAGGTTCCTATCCGTGTAACAGCTGTAGCGATAGCGCCAAGGGGTGTTCTAATATCCCCTAGAACATAGGGATAATCAGTACTACCCAAAAGATGAATACCAGTATTAAGGAGATCCTGCCATCTACCAGTTATTTCAGCCCATTTTCGGCCGATTAAGGGTTCAATACGATCATTCCAATCCGAATTGAACCAAGGAAGTTGAATACAACCTAATATATTCAATTCAGCTAAACGAAAAATTTGATCATTTCGGAGGAGAACCAAATGTTCGATACGATGGCGTAAGTTGTTAGGTTCATTACCTATCACCGATTCATATGCATTGAGTACAATATCAGTCGCATTGGGGGTCACACTATGAGTAGCGATTTGAAAACCCCAAGAATGAGCCTCTTGAACGAGCTGATTCATTTCAGTTTGATTAATATAATTAACTGGATCTAAATACCACCCATCTGCAAATAATTTAACCCCTGCGATCCGTAATTGGGGACTATATTCATAGCCAGGTGTATAGGTCTGATACCAGTCCCCAAACCGATTAAATCCATACCCCAGAGGGAGATAACAATTAACGCGTATCTTCAATAAATTAGCTTCATCGACAGCTTGTAATTCATTTAATCGATCTTGATTCACAAATAATTCTGAAATGCTGGTCCAGCCATAGGAAATTAAAGAATCAATAACATCAGTAAGTTCAGTCATATTTGTTAATCCACGATCACCAATCCAGTGTGAGTGGGAATCAATAAAACCTGGAACTAAAGTTGCTCCTTGCATATTGATAAATTGGGTAGTGGAATCAGCAAACCGAAAAGTTTCACTCTCATTTCCAACAGCACTAATGATATCACCTAAAACAGCCACTGATTCCGTTATAAGTTGAGTTTCTTCCATTGTAATTATCGTCCCGTTATAAAAAATATAATCAGGAGTCGGATCTTGTAATGGAATTTTTTCCTCAAAACTTAGGGAGGGTAAAAGGATGATAAAGCCTTGGAAGATGAAAATAAAGAGTAATAACTGGGTTTTTGTAAAGAACATAATGCTGATTTTATCTATTTTAGGATTCAAAAATTTACCTAGAAATGATTCTAGGGGTTCATTTGAAAAATGCTTCCAACTAATAAAAATATATAAAAATAACTCATGATTTAAGAATTTTAATTATCATTGTTACAGAGAAATATTAGATGAGGGAACCAGATAGAAGTAATAAACGATTTTTAGATAGTATTCTTAATTTGTTACCAAATTTTGTTCAAAAATATCCAAAAGATGATCAAATTCTATTAAACGATTTTATTGCAGTTCTTTCATTCTATGAAGTAGATACAAAACTTCAACGAGAAAATCTTATTCAGAAGATCAATGATTTTAGTAAAAATTATCGTTACACTGAATTATATCGCAGCACACCTTTTCTTTGGTTCGCAGTTGGATATTTTGAAACATCAGGTCAGCTATTGGAAGAGGAGAAGTTCTATGCCTCACGATTTTACCAATACTTAGTTAGTTCTCTTCGATCTACAGGAAATGAAAAGGGAGGATTTGACTTACTCCGACAGATTACTCCACTTACAGATGGTTCTTGGGAAGAATTGCAACGAAAATCCATTAAAATTATTATTCCACTAGATAGTGATCAATTAGCGGTACTTAAAGCAGTTTATAATGGGTGCAAGTATTTAGGAATAAATCTACTCTATCAAAATCGGTTAGGAAAGCTAATTGCAAGCCAAATCAAAGGTTATTCCAGAAGAACAGATCAACGTCGGTTTTTTAAACCATTAACCTCTCTTTGGCTTCTCCAATACCATCTACCTGCATTTGGGTTGGAACGAATAAATTTTCAAATGAAGCTTGAGAATGGAGTGTCACTGAATCAAATAATAAACTTTAAGGATCCTAAAAATACCCTTCTTCAAATGAGTAGAATATATCGTTCCCGAACAAACTCAAAGGATTATTTTGGGACCTTAATAACGACGAAAGAGGAGGTAAATGAACTAAAGGATTTTCTTTTAGATAAACACAGTATAAATTTAATAGAATTTAATCCCATAAAGCAAGTTTTCTGGAGTGCCTCTCTTAGTGAATATGAAATAAATAAAGGATGGAAAACATTAACAGAGACCGAAGAAATCCTTATCATGAAACGTCTGTCCACCTCTAAACCTCGAAAAAGACGAAAACAGTCCACAGCATTTCTATCAACAATTTTTAACATAAATGCGCAGCTAGACCATTTAAAAACTTTTACAGATTATGTAAAAATATTTTGTACATATTTTGGCCCCTATGAGTACGATACCTTACCCCTTGAGTCTAGTATTCACAAGGAAGAGCTAGAAATACTCAAAGCATTATATGACGAAAAGATATTATCAATCTGGTTCATGGTAAATCGGTTACGTATTGATTATTCTCCTGATGAATTTATTTTAATCCTCCCTTTGATGTCTACTCAACAGCTAACATGGCTATTAGATCTTCTTCCTTATGCACAGATTGGAAGAACTGATCAATCATGTATCATTACAACAGTTTTGAATCCCCAAATGAAAGCTTTGGTAGAACAGTTGATTCAAGACTATCGGGTGAAATGGGAGATATTCAGTGTCCTTCCGGAGCATAGTCCCGTTCCCCCTCAATTTGACTGGTTCAATCCCACAGGAAGGAAATGGAAACCGCCACTTTTAAAGTAAAAAAAGAGGGGATTTTTAATTTCCAGAGGGAAATTTTAGATGTTTTTAAGTTGAACCAACCGGGGGATCTGTAGGAGGCATCATCATTGTTGCTTTCACCATTAAGTTGCTTCGTAGACGGTTTATAAGGTCCCTAAAACAGATACAGAAGTCTTTTTACAGTTACTCCATGTTTCCTTTCTCTCCCATTGAGGAGGGGTATTATAAACACCCAAGAATTCAATCTAGGAAAGAGAATAAAAAAATTCGAAAAAGTTGAATGTAAATAGCAACTAGAATCAAAAGATCTAAAGACACCCCTCATATCCATTGATCATCTTTAAGAGATAATTCAATCCCAGTTACTTTTTAATCTCAATTCAGTTAATTATTCAAAAATAGTTTAGGTGAAAACATGATGAACGAAAGTGGCCTTGATCCTAATATTGTTGGTAAGATTTACGAGGGAAAGATAGTAACTGTTGATCCAGGAAAAACAATAGCCTATGCTAAAGCTACCAATGAGATAAATCCCCAATACTATGAATTGGACGAGAATAAATTAAGGATCCCACCCCTTTTCCCAGTAACTATGTTAATAGATCCAATGATGCAGATTGTTACAGATGAAACACTCAACCTTGACATTCTCCGAATGGTTCATGGTGAACAGGAAATTCTATACCTTCGACCATTAAGACCAAGAGAAAAGATTAAGACAAAGATTAAATTAGATTCTGTCGATGTCAAAGAAACAGGTGATGTTCTCTGGGCAAAAATGACTGGCTATGCCAAAGAAGAGATCATTTTTGAAATGCGAGCCGGATTATTTTTTAAAAAAGCAACAAAGAAAATCGAAACATCTAAACCAATAATTAAAGAGGATTCATTAAAAAAACAAATACTAGTTAGACAAACAATGAAAGTAACTCCTGATCAGTCAGTCCGTTACGCTGAAGCATCAGGTGATGAAAATCCTATTCATGTTGACAAAGATATTGCTAGGGCTGCAGGATTACCTGATAAGATCCTTCATGGATTGTGCACTTTAGCCTTCGCTACCCAAGCCATTGTAGATAACCTTGCAGCTGGTGATCCAACCAAGGTCAAACGAATAAAAACAAGGTTTTCAAAACCAGTTTTTATGGAGGACATACTTACTACAGAAGGATGGCTCTTGGAGGAAAATGAAACGAATATGATAATTGGATTTGAAACTAAAAATGAAAATGGAGAAGCTGTATTGAAGTTTGGTGTAATAGAACTGGTAAAATAAAAAATCAAATGAATATTATTCCTTTCCAATCCTTCATAATAAGAGGCTCTTAAAATGCTGAGATAAACCATGAAATTTATAAAATCAAATTACTTAATCAGTTCTGTTTATTCTTATCCTAATCAATTACTTAAATAATAAAAGGAGACTAAGATATGGGTTCAGGAAAAGAAGCTGTTAAGCAATTAGTTGAATTAGTCAATCAAACCCCTGAGGTACAAGATTTTCTAAAAAACTGGAATAAAATTGCTGCATATGATTTGGAAGGAGAAGATGGAATCTTTCATGTCATCTTTCATCCAGATGGAACAGCAGAATTTCATGAAGGAGTACCTGAAAAACCGTCCTTTACCTTCCAATGTACAACCGAGCTATGGGCACAAATATCATCAGGGGAAAAAGATGGCCAGAAAGAATTCTTTGCTAAAAATCTGAAAATTACAGGCGATGTCATGGCTACTATGAAATTTACTCAAATGCAAGCCAAATTTTCAAGGTAGTCGACAGTAAAACGGATTAAAACAATAATAATAGTTAAATTCGTAATTGTCCTGAGAAAAAAGACCAGATGTGCCATCTCACAACAATTAGGGAATGATTACTTATTCCTTATATTAACTGATGATAGGCCACTTAATTTCCAATAAAGTTGCCCTCATGTGACTAGTGGTAGCTAGTTAAGCCTATTGGTCGAAGTTTTCATGTATCCACTGTTGATCTAGCAATTAAATGTTTAAACAAAATCCTTTCAAATCAGCTCGAGATTGTTCTAAAACAAACTTCGTGTTTTTTTTTAAAAAATTTATAAATAAAAAGACATATTAGATCTATTGTTGAGTAGCTATGAAGTATTCCAATGCTAGCGATCGGAAATTTTTAAAGCTGGTTCTTAAACATTCCAAAGATTATATCAAAGAATATCCTAAAAATGAGCAAAATTATCTAAACGAATTTATTGAAATTCTTAAAAAGGTTGATACTGACCTAGAAGAGTCCAGAAAGGAGCTTCACAAGGAAATACACCGATATATAAACCTTCATATAGATTCAAATGATTATTTAGAGTATTCATTTCTATGGTTCACAGTAGATTATTTTTTAGGAGCATCGCGATACTTAACCCTCCCTTCTTATTATTCTGATACTTTCTATAATTACTTAATTTTCCATTTAAGGAATAAACCTATTGGTTTCTTCAATCTAATACGAAATCAAACCTCCTTAAAATCGGAGATATGGGAAGATTTACAACGAGAATCATTGAAACTTCCAGTTAAATTAAGCGACGAAGAGATAAATCTTCTAAATATCATTTATATGATCTTACCATCTTTGAGATTAGAGGATTTCTCAGGACATCATTTAAGCAAAAAAATAAAGCTTCCTATTCCTTCAATTAAAACACGGAATATATATCCTATCCTTACCATGCTTGATAGTAATTTAGAATTTCGTTTCTTTCCTGAAGCATTTGGGATAGAGTCTTTTATTTTTCATATAGAACAGTTAAAAGATATCAGTTTCAAAAATCTTCTTGACCTTAAAGATGAGTCAAATACAACTTTATGTCTTAGTAATATCTATTCAGTAGAAAATAATCCCAGAATTATCCATGGTCAACTCTTCATACCCCAAAATGCTGAAAAAAATCTACAGAGCTATTTAACAACACTCAAAAATACCAACTCAATTAAAATTCATGAAATAACTAAAATAACAAATTATCAATTTTCTAATTCCTTGATGCAATATATCCCTAATCACGGATGGAGTGAAGATATTCCTGATTCTGCAAATTTAGCCAGAAAAATGGAAAATTTTAAACAAAAAACAGCCCGTAAAAGAGAAACCAAACCCCCTCCCGTATTTATTTCACCATTATTCTCTAAAAAATGGAATTATCTGGATTCTGACAACCCTAGGGATTTCATAAATCTTTATTGTAATTTACCACGTTCAATTCCAATTGAAAGGACATTAAGGATCAACACAATCATTCCAAAAATAAAAATCCAGAAACTTGAAGAGTTAATTTCACTTAAAGTATTGACACCTCTGTTTACTCCTCGAGCTTTAATTTTTGAAAATTCCGTGGATCTTTATTGGATAACTCTTCCTCAAGTAGAACCCAAGGATTTCTCTCAATTATATGGAGTCTTGAATCTTCTTCCTGAAGCCTTAATCCTCCACACAGCCGAAAAAATGCACATTCGGGCGTATCTTAATACTTCCATGGCAACATGGATGCGAACACAAGCAAAATGGCTTATCCACCCACTTCAGAATATTAATGTTCCCTTACAGATCAATAGGAAATGGTTTAAGGATGATGAAGGATGGATTATGCCACAGGTATTAAGATCATAAATTCAAAGGTATTTAGCATAAAAAAAAAGAGGAGAAAGAAAGATTCTTTCAATAAGAATTTAATTAACAAGCACCAGGTGGACTATCTCTTGGAGGCATCATCGTTTTCTTCACCATTGCTTTGCCTCGCAGACGATTTATAAGGTCCCTAAAACAGGTAAGGATCTTGTGAATCATAAGTTATTGTTCCCCGTTCCTTCACATTGGGGTATATTATTATAAACACCCAAAAATTTTGCCTTTATTCTAAAAGCATAATATAAACATTCAATAATTTCTTATTCATCTGCAATCTGGCGATTTAGATTATTGCCCTAAAGATAAAATATATATTTGATAATCTCAATTATTTTTCAAGAAAATATGCATTAGGATAACCTATTTTTACAATGAGGAGTCATAATGATCAAAAACTTATCAATTAAGGATTTAGATTCTTTAGATTCACTTATCTTGAATTATTTTCAATATACCAATCGTCCGAGCTTTCCACTTAAAGAAAGATTAGCTGAGGGCATAAAAAAGGAGACAATAGTAGTTTTTGGTAAATATCTCAATAATGAAGCTATAGGGATTTCAGTAGTGAACTTGAATTCGGTAGGAATTAATTTATTTTTGGACAACAAGTTGATAGAGGAGAAAAAATTAATTAATGTTGAATCTGAACTCTTTAATGCCGCATTTAGTCTTATGAAAAAAAATTACAAATCTATAAAATACATGGGACCAGTATCAGAGACCTTACTAAAATTTTTTGAAGATAATAACTTTCAATCGTTTAACCGAAAGAGGATGTCTATTGATAACACCCAAATAAAAGCTTTAGAAAATCCATTTTGTCCCAAAGGTTATCGATTTAAAGATTATAGCACTGATCTTCGAAATACTCTTGCTGAGATAATGGCCGACTCTCATTTCAACGAAAATCACCCTGATGGTTTAATTTGGGGCAATTGGAATGGGATAAATGGATGTTTAGATCTTTTATCTGGAATAGAAAATAGTGTTTATGGAAAATTTGAACTGAGTGACAATAAAATTATTATGAAGGAGAATTTTCCTATCGGGGTTTGTTTCGTGACCACTCTTGCCAATGATATAGGATATATTCCAGAAATAGTTATCTCGCGAACAGAGAAACAAAAAGGATTGGGGAAAATTCTTTTGATTCATAGTTTAAAGGAATTTATTAATAAACATGATTCATCCCCGAGGGTCGATTTGGATGTCACAATAGATAATAACTACGCCTCTAAACTGTATTCTTCAATAGGATTCAAAGAAGTAACTCCCTATATTGTTTATGTTTGGAACGGAGATAAGAAATAAACAAGCTCCTAATAGCCTCTCTCACGATCATAATCAGGATTTTAAAGCGTTATGCCTCATTTCACTTTGGAATACTCATCTAACATTCTAGATGGGATGGATATTGAAAAATTAGCATTATAATTTCATGATATACACGATAGAATGTAAAATTCTAAAGTTAACTTAAGATAAAAGACCAGAGGCTTACTCTCACACTTATTCGAGGATCTTTCCTCATTCCTTATGAATTTGCATTGTTTGAAAAAGCTTCAATTCAAACTGTAAAAGAAAGACTATTGTTAAGAACTATCTATTTTTCTTCTATCAAAATATTTATATAAAATTAGAGCGAGAATTCTTCATGATTTATGCTAAGGTTCGCTAGTATAAGTATTCATGCGCATAGTAGAGGAATTCGCGCTTCTCTCAGATCTGGTAATAAAGAGGATTTTAACGACAAAATTCATCCACTAGCTTTTCTTCTTAACTTGTTTGATAACTCTCTTCTTCATTAAGAAGTCCAAAAAGCTGGATATTTTTGGAAACTGTCCTGAAAATATCAATAACTGTTCCAATAACTCCGATAATACCAAGGAAGAATAATATATTTACTGAAAGTGGTAATACTTCCGAAAATAAGTGCAGGTTTGTCACTATATAGAGGCTTAAACCGAAATCAACTAAACCTGTAAAAATTAAGATTAAATTCGTTGTAAGATGGAATTTCAAATCTTTAGTATTTATTTTCAGTAAATTAACAAAACCAGTAATTATAGCAACTATTCCGATTAATGTTAACCAAATTTGTAATTCCATTGATATATTCACATATTCGGAAATGGTGGCCATCGTATTACCGCCAAACAACCCAATGATCAAATTAATAATGATCCTGATGAGATTTATCATATCTTTTGGTAGGATGATTATAAGGAATCCAAATAAAATACCTACTAAACCATTAAAGAGAAATTCGTCAGGTTTGTAAAATTCTAACTTCTTATCCTTTGTGTCACCTTGAATCGCATCAACTGAACCTAAATCTTCTGGGAAATAGCCTTCATAAGATAAACCGACGAAAATAGCAAGGATAATGATAATAAAGGTAATAATAATTGGATAAGAAAGAGTAATCCCATTGATAAGAGCTTTTACGAAATCAGTTGGTTCCACTATTACTACTTGAACTATAACAATCACCGTAAATACAAGACTAATTAGAATCCAATTAACTTTGGTATAAATTGACCATAATTCTTCTGAGATAAAATATTTTGGTGTTCCACGTTTTTTATAACTTTTTGCGATTTCTTTTGGAGTGCCTAATCGATTGATAGCTTCTTGAATACTAGCTGGATCCGGATCATCAGATCCAGCAATTTCTTGTGCACTATCCCAAATATGAGAGCTGACTTCTAATAAAATGTCTTCTACTTTATCATCATTATTTTTAAGCCAATCTGGCAACTGTTTCTTAATTTCTTTAAGGAAATTATCTACTAGTTTTTCGTTTTCTGTTCTCATTTTTATTTCTCCAGAACTTTATTATTTAACTTAAACCCACAAATTTCACAGAACTGAATATCACTGTTTGAATAATCAATTCTAGTTTTACAGTTTTGACAAAAAATATATTTTTCCTCTTTCAGGATGATTTGAAAATCATTTATACCTGAAATTGCTTCAAGTAGTTTGAGAAAAAACCCTTCTAAGTGAGAAAGAATTTTTTCGCCCTCTTCTGTAAGATAATAGTATTTTCTTGGACGGTCTCCCTCAATGTGTCGGTAAGATTGAATTAAAGAAAGCTCATTACCCTTGAATTGCCATTTTTCAAGATTTCTTAATAATGGATAAAGAGTTCCTTCTTTAATTATTAAAATATTATTTGTTAATTCTTTTAGATCTTTTAGGAGTTGATAACCATATACTCCTTCTTTCCCATGATTTTTGATTACTTTTAGGATACAAATCTTCCCTATCCCACGTAATAGATCACTTTCAAAGTTTTCGAGAAATTTACGATGAGCTTCAGATTCTATCAACGTAGTCAAGTCATATCCTTTGATATTACTGATCAAATTGTATCACCCACAATACTGTATTAGCAAATATACAGTAAGTGATACAGTATAAATAGTTTTCTATTCAGTCATTGAAATTTGGATAATTTCTTCAAATGGATAAAAATAAGATTGAAGGGCTATTGAACCAATAAAATAAGTATATTTTCATAATTGCTAGCCAATTAAGCCTGTTGGTCGATCCCTCCCCATGTACACTGTTAATTTATCAATGGAATGTTCTATTCCAGCACTCTTCTACTAATCCACGATTGTTGTCGTTAGTCCCCGTGGCAGCAAGTTTAAAATCAGAAAGTTTTAACTAAGGGGAATTACTGGTTTCGCGAACCTTTGTATATTTGTCTTGAATTCCTGATAATTCCGTATAGATTTTAGATAGAAATTCATCATAGATATCAAATAATAAACTATATTCCTCAATGAACTGATCTAGCAAAATTAGCAGTTCTTTTGAGTAACCCTTTTTACTAGTAACAAATGTTTGCCTTAATTTTTTTAATTCCTCAAGAAATCCCCGTATATTCTCCTTTTGATATGAAATTCGTTGAATGCTAAGGCCTGTAATATTTTGATGGGATAAATAATACTGTCTTTTCTTATATGATCCTTCCTTATAATTGCAGTATCGGTTTTTATGTAAATAACTCAATGCTCGGAAAGCAGTGGTAACTGAGACGGGTGAATCTGGAAAATTTGCCGATAAAATTTCGCTAATTTGTTCTTGAGTTAGAGCTGTGGTAATAGTTCGAGCTCTTAATGTTAATAAAGCGAAGATCTTTCCAAAATTCTCTGAACGATCTCTAATTTTAAATATATTGGCATAAACATTTATAAATTTTTTTTCAAGTTCATCAAGAATTATTACTTCATCCTTGGCTTCGCTCTTGATATTGTTAATGATCTACTCACATCCTACTGTATATTTTTCATGATTAATTAGAACCAGAGAATATAGACTGAATAAACACTCGCGCTACCATATTAGAAAACTATTTAAGAATATTATGTCAAAAAACTGAAACGATTCATATTTATGAAACAGTTCAGATAAGTGAAATAAATCGCAAAATGGTGAGGAAAATTTTGTCTCAATCGAAAAATAGTGGACCAAAATATATTTACTCGTTTGATGAGTTAACTGACGAGTTACAATCATCTGCAGGTGGTAAAGGAGGAACTTTAGCTTTTCTGTATCAGTTACGACTACCAGTTCCATATGGATTTATTATCATGCCCCATGCATTCGATGGAGATCAACTAAAAGAAGCTGCCTGGAATACTATAAAAACAAAATTACACGACTATACAAAGAAAAATCAAGATATTTCATTTGCAGTTCGTTCATCTGCTTTAGCTGAGGATTCAGCACAAGCATCATTTGGGGGTCAGTTTGAAACCGAGCTCGATGTAAATTTTAGCTCATTATACCAAGCTATCCTTAAAGTTCATGAAAGTAGAATGAGCGATCGAGTAAAAGCATATAGTGAGGCTAAAGGAATAACATTTGAACATGAAGTAGCAGTTGTGGTCCAAGAACAAATTCACTCAGACTTATCAGGAGTCCTCTTTACAGGTGATCCTGTGTCAGGTGATCGAGACCACATGGTTGGTAATTATATACACGGATTAGGAGATCAGTTAGTATCTGGGGAGAAAGACGCCATAGAATTTCAATTTAAAAAACCAAAGGGTAAATATGATGGTCCAGTTGAATTTCAACAATTT
>JAEOUE010000038.1 GCA_016839515.1 Candidatus Hodarchaeum mangrovi | reverse complement strand
CGTTCTAATTTAATTTTACATCTTAGATCCACTGAAGCAACTACATTTTGTACTTCAGCGAACAAATCAGCTTTTTCTGAACTACTTGACACGTATCTCACCATAAATAAATGATTATAAGTGATAAAGTGGTATATTTTAAAAGGGTAGGATCTGTCAAAAGTTTACAATCCTATCAAAACACAATAGAATCATTTATAAAGTCACTTTATAAGCATTTATAAAGGTAAAACAGTAATATGTCGTATAAAGTCTAAGAAACTCATTTTTATTTTAGAATATCGATTTTTTATTATTAAAAACCATAAAAGAAAATAGATGACTCACAAACACTTCTCGTACAAATTACTTTTGTTTTATTGTGGTTGTAATGGTTTTTCAGAGTTTTAAAATCTCTAAAGTCTTATCAGACCGAAAATAAATATTTGGATCAGAATAGGTCGGAATTTTCTTTCCTTTGATGTTTATTCAACCTAATTCTACACTAGCTTATCCTTTGATTTCTTGAATTTTTAATTCTCGGCCAGTAAGCTTTTATAAGCTTTATCATGTTTGAACCTCAAGTTTAATAGGGGGTCTCTTTTGTCTCCACAAGAAAAGAAATGTCCCGAATGCGGTAGTTTAGACATTATTACAGAGCATACTAAAGGAACATCTGTGTGTGCTTCTTGTGGACTTGTTTTAGATATTCAAATTGATTTAGGGCCCGAATGGAGAGCATATGACAGTAGTGAACAGCAGGAACGTTCTCGTACAGGTAGTCCAATAACTCCACTCAAAGCTGAAATGGGATTAAGAACTCAAATAGGAAATATACGTAGAGATATTTCAGGGCGTACTCTTCCTTATACTTCTCAAACTAAATACCGTAGATTATCCAGGATTGATAACCGAACAAGAAAATCAGAAATTCGTAATTTAAGGTTCGCTTTGAAAGAATTAAAACGAATAAAAAGCCAACTTGAATTACCAGAAGATGTAGCTGAAATGGGTGCCATGATTTATAGAAAAGCATTAAAGAAAAATTTAATTCGGGGTAGATCTATAGATGGAATGATTGCAGCGAGTTTATACCTTGCTTGTAGGAAGAAAAAATTACCTCAAACGCTTAAGGATATTGCATCTGTATCTAATATTGCCTCAAAAGAATTGGGAAGATGTATAAGAATAATTTTACAAAAACTAGACTTAAAGGTTAATCCAAGTGATTATGCTGCTCTGGTACACCGCTTAGGTATAAATTTAAGGGTGACAATGAAAGCAAGAAGACAAGCGGTAAAAATTTTAAATATAGCAAGAGCAAAAGGGGCAACGGTTGGAAAAAATCCAATGAGTCTTGCTGCTGCATCACTATATATATCCACAATTCAAACTGGAGAACGAAGAACACAACAAGAAATAGCAACTATTGCTAGGATTACCCCAGTTACTATTAGAAATAGATTTAAAGAATTAGTGAAAATTTTAGACGAAGAATCGAAAAGAACTGGTAATGATTCACTTCGGAGTTTATTAGTTTAAATTTAGTCATTATTTTATATTCTCAACTGAAGATACTAACCCATCTTTAATATGAAATATTCGATCAGAGTGTCTAGCAATATTTGGGTCATGTGTGACTAAAATCAATGTCTGCTTTTCTCTTCGGTTTACTTCCTTTAATAGCTCAAGGACTGCGATTCCACTTTCAGTGTCTAAATCACCTGTTGGCTCATCTGCTAAAAGAATTGAAGGTTGATTTGCTAAAGCCCTAGCTATTGCCACTCTCTGTCTTTCTCCTCCACTTAGTTCATCTGGTTTATGATTCTTTCTTTCGAGAAGATTTACTTTTTCTAATAAATCTAGAGCTCTTTCAGTTCTTTTTACTTTTGGAACTCCTGCAATAAGCATTGGGAGCTCAATATTCTCTAATGCACTCAAAACTGGTAAAAGGTTGTAAAATTGAAAAACAAAACCAACTAAATTACGCCTGATTTGAGTTAATTCTTTTTCCTTAGCTCTTGATATTTCTTGACCTTCCAAAATGACTCGGCCTGATGTAGGGGTGTCTAGAGATCCTATAATGTTGAGTAATGTCGTTTTCCCGCACCCTGAAGGACCCATTATAGAGACAAATTCTCCTCTCTCAATTTCCATATTAATTCCCCTTAAGGCTTCAACTTTTACTTCTCCCAAAATGTAATGCTTTTTTAAATTGATACATTGAACCACAAAATCCTTCTCAGTTGATTCCATCTGGGTCATATCCTTTTCCTTATCTTTAATCAATTTTTATTTTATAATTAGCTTATTTTTGTACGATATATGAATAAAATCACTGTGACAACGTAATAGGTCAGGTTTTAGTATTTTTAGAATGAACTAAAATATCATTCTATTATGTTAGTTGAGAAAACATAATTCTCAAATTAATATATGACTTAATGTAGTAGAGAAATTATGGCTTTAATATGTCATACGATCTTTCTAAGCTTTTTGAAAATTCCTTAGTTTTACAAATCATCTCTCAATTAACAATTAAAGAATACTCCATGTCTGAAATTTCAAAAATCCTTGAATTAGATGATAAAAAGCTATTAATAGCTTTAATCAGCGAATTATATAGAGTAGGTATTATTAACTTAATTGATAAATCATTCAATGAAGAAGAATCTGAAAGTAAACCTATTCTTGATTTACCTCCTCTGGTTTATAATCCAAGTCAATTATTTAATCCTCTTTCAAATTCCTTAGGTCTCCCTATAGACAAATTTATTAGCTTATGGAACACCATAGGAACTAATAATGAAGAGAGAGCCCTGAATGCCTTTGATCAAATTTTTCTTACGATTCCTACTCCCTTGAAAAAGAATCTGAAGGGGAAAGGACTTAAAGAACTTAAACAATATTTTACAAATAATTATCTTTGAAAAATTACTAATATATTCAATATCTTCTAGATTTAACTACCTTAAAAGTTTCTAAGATAATAATTACTTAATTTAAGACTTCTAAATATAGTTTTATTTCCAATTTCAACATCAAAATAGAATATTCTTTAATACTATACTAAAGGAGACAAAATCAGACTATATAAATCGATAAATCATATGAAACCACCAAAAAGTTTTTCAAAGCGATTTAAAGGAGCTTAAAAACGGAATTTATTGAATATAAAATCTTCCTCGGATTCTATTCTGCATTCAAAAGGATTCGTTTCAATTTGTATCGTCAAAACATAGTTTTAAACGATTTTATCAATTTTTTGAAAGCTCGTGGACGTTTCAAGGATATAGAATTTATAGATAATTCAGTTCAAGCTATACCAAGAATTCCCGATTTTCCTAAATTAATCTTTTACGTGGAAGAATCGCGAACAAATCAACAATATGTTCTTGAAATTCATGGAAATGAATCAGCAGTAATGAACAGGGAGATCCAAGAATTTTTTAGCTTAAATCGGCTTGGATTAAAACAAATCAAAATTATTTATTCCATCTCAAATCAGAAATATCCACTGGCTATACAAATAGAAGGAATAAATAGTGCATTTAATGAATTAAATGATTCTATCCTTTCCCTTCTAGATAGGGAAAATCTTGAAGTTGAAAGAACACAGAAAATTTTAGTTTTTAGCCCAAATACTGAAAGTAATGCTGAAATACCTCTACGTCCTCAACAAACAAAATATCCCCAAAAACAAACACAGAATTTAACCTCCTCAAAACCTGTATTAAAAACAGACACCATTAAACCACAAGTGGAAACTGAAACACACCATAATGAAATGATATCTGAGAAAAATTACAAAAAAGATTTTTTAGAAGTTGATGAAGAATTAAACGACGAAAGACTTGATCTATTCGAAGAAAAAAATGAAGAAACTGAAATTTCAGAGGAAGAGCTTTTTCGAAGTCCACCTTCGGGTTTAAAAAAGATGAGTGAAGCTAAAAGTGAAAATGACAGTGATTTATTTCATCCCATGCCACCTCAAAAGGACTACTCGGATGATGTTACCCCTTATTTAAAACAGACAACTACATTATTTAGAAAAGATAATTGGGAGGAAGATTTACCTACTGAATTTGAAATGGAGATTCTAGAAAGAACTTATATGCGAATTAAACATCGAACCAAACCAGAAATACTTGCTAAAGATATGGGGTTGAGCGTAGATGAAGCAGAAAGACATTTAAGGAATTTAATCTCAAAAGGATTATTAAGAACTCAAGTAGGTTGGTTTATTATTAAAAAATCACATCTTCCGTTTTTTAAAAATACTTTCGCTGAAAATGACCGAAAAAAGAAGAAGAAGAAATCAGCAAGAATATCTAGAGTAGGGGAGGGGCTTACACCAGAAGAAATCGCTACCATCAATGCTATCAAGTCAAGACCAAATCTAAAAGCGCAATCAAATCTTCTTACACGACCAACTGGATTAAAACAAAGTGTTCTTAAAGAAGTACTTCGAAATCTCGTTGATAAAGGGATTCTACGTGTTTCTTATGGATGGTATATACTTAAAGATAAGAATATCCTAGAACATAAACGAACTGAATCTTCAAGTCCTATAAATCAGCCTATGCTAGATTATAGGATCCCTAAAGGATTAAAATTAAATTCTGCTGAAGAAAAAATAATTTATGCTTTATTACAACGTCCTCAATATAAAGCTCAATCTAATTTATTAACAACGGATGTCAAATTGCCAAAAGATCAAATAAAACAGGTTTTACGCGATTTAGTTGATAAAGATATATGTAAAGTTACATATGGTTGGTACATGTTAAAAAATCCTGAACTTTTCCAAAAATAATACAATTTAACAGTTTTAAGGAAATTTTTCCAAAATTATTTCGAAGGATAAAAATTTTATACATACAGGTAGTCTATAGAACCTGAACATATTCCAAAATCCCAAATTTAATATCAATTGAGTTTAATAATATTCAAGAATATACCTGGTGAAATAGTTTTAATGACTGAAAATAAAGAGTTAAAGGATCCTATAGAAGAAATAAAAGATACTAAGAAAAGATATCATAATGACAGATTAATGCTTACTTCATTAGGTATTGCAATCATTTTAACATTCCTAATTTATGCAGTCCCTGACTGGGTTTTTATTGAAATTCCTACAAGAGATATTATTTTTTCATTATTAGATATTTTAGGTATTAAAACGACAATGATACCTAATTTGAATCCTGACTCGGTAATCCCACCACAGTTAAGGGGTGGTCCATTTCCTTTCTTAGAAGCAACAATAAATACACCTGGTATACATATTCCTGACACAAATGGAGATTATTGGATTGTAAAAGCTTGTACAGGAATGCAAGCGGGTGGTTTACTTTTAGCAATCATTACAGTAACGGAAGCTCCATGGATTTCGAAGATCAAGGCAGGATCGATTTTTTTTATTGCTTTATTTGTGGGAAATGCCCTTAGAATCACTTTCCACTTATGGTGTGTCCATTTTCTTGTCACACAATTTGGTATGAATTCTGAAGAAGCATTCTATTGGGCACATGATGTTTCTTCGAAAGTAATTGGATTTTTTGGAGCGATATTTTTTGCTCTAATAATAGAAAAAATGGGTGTCCCTATAATAGATCAATTTGCTGATTGGTTAGATTACATCTGGTGGCGAAGTTCAACAATGTATTCTAAAATCATTCATTAGCTAATCTTTTTATTCTCTTCTCTAAGGAGTATATGTAAGGTTTGAAGAATATTTTTTCCAAGTACTTATTTTATCCAATATTTGAATATGAGTATCTTCGAATTATTATTCAACAAAATTTGATATCCTTTTATATAAAACTTCATATAGTGAAAATTAACTTGCTCAATATAAGGATATTTCAAAGCCTTCTGGTGTTATAAAAATGAGTGTTAGGAAAACACGGAGACGTGATGATTCACCGATGCCTGCAACAGGTGCAGGATTGATCCGCTTCTATTCAGAGTCTGATTCTCCTGGACTGAAAATGGGACCATATTGGACTATTGCAATAGCAATTGCATTTGTAGCATTAATTCTCATTTTAAACTTATTGAATGCGTAAGAGGTATTCAATTTAAAATATCTAAACCAGAGGAATCACTAAAATATCTAATTTACACTACCTTTTTATTTATTAATCAAAGAGAGATGGTGGAAACTAATGGTAGGAGATATTTCTGTTTCTAAAATAATGACCAAAAAAGAGAATGTCAAATTTTTGCAAATCCCTGGGAATAGAGAGAGTTTACTTGAACTTATTCACGAAACAGGTTTTAGTGCCTATCCAGTGCTAAAAAAGGATTCATATGAACTTGTAGGCATAGTTTCCAGATCTGATCTTTTTAAAAACCCAGATGAAACACAGCTATCTCTTCTTATGGTTAGAAATCCAATTACTATAAAACCCTCTGATATGGTTATTAAAGCAGCTCAGATTTTAACGAATAATATGTTTCAAAGAATGCCTGTAGTAGATGAAAATGAAGGGATATATTTAGAGGGTATTATTTCACGACATGATATAGTTAAAAAAGTTGTTTTGTCCGCGAAGATTCAGGTAGGAATTGAGAACTATTTGAACAAATATGTAACAACGATTTGGGAAGGAACACCACTTCCTGCTGCAGCAACCGCAATTCGTATTTCACATCAAAAAGCTGTTCCAGTAATAAATGAAGATAGAATGATTGGGATTATTACTCAAAAAGATTTTCTGAAAGTTGCTGAAATTTTAGATTCTCAAAGTAAAAGTCGTACAGGACATGGTGCCGAGAATGATAGCTCTTCATGGGATAGTGAATCTGTTCTAATAATTGGATCAAAAACACTTACTCTTCCTTCAAACATGAAAGTACAAGAGATCATGGAACGAAATGTTGAGGTCTGTTATTCAGATAGTACAATCGAGGATGTATCAAAGAAAATGGTTAAGAAAAACTTTGATCAATTACCTGTAGTAGGAGCAGACGGTGATATTATAGGTATAATCAACTATAAAAATATAATTCGTGCCTATATCGATTATTACGAAGGAAAAATTTAATTATTTTATCAAAAATAATTGTATCCTTCCACTAATTATAGGAAAATGGTCTAATGACTTTTACAATAGCAATACCTGATTCAGCAGTATCAGATTGCTCTGATATCAGGGCAAAAACTGAAAAAATCTTTCAATTTGCCAGAATTTCAGCAATATATCAAGTCCCTGATATTATGATATATCATGATCCCTTTCTAAAACCAGAGGAAGCACATAGAGAAAGTAGACGCATAAGAAGAATATTAGAGTATATTGAATGTCCTCAGTATCTTAGAAAACGACTATTTCCAATCTCACGGGACACCTCTGCCGTTGGAGTATTATCCCCGTTAGCAACGCCTCATCATGTACTTTCAAAGGAAATAAAACCTAATGAAATACGTGAAGCTGTTATTTTTCTTTTACAGGGGCGGACAGTAGGTGATGTGGGCAGTTTACATCTTCTAGAGGTTATAAATCCTCCGAAATTTTCACTCCAAGAGAAAGTATTACGTGTAACAGCAAAAATTATTCTAAAAGACGATAAATTAAAACTTCGTTTACTCCCAAATAGTCCTTCTGATATTTATTGGGGCTATAAAGTACACGTTTCTAAGGTGGCGTTAAGTAAAGCATTACTCAACTTCAAGGGAATTAAAATTGCTACATCGAAAACTTGTGAACCTATAACTTCATTAAATCCTAATGATTTACAAAACAAGGATATACTCGTTACATTCGGAAGCCCTTACAAAGGAATACCAGAAATGCTTAAAGCAGAGGGGAAAAAAATACGTGATGTTTTTGATCATTGCATTAATAGTTTAACCCATTCTGGTACCCGATCTCTTCGATTAGAGGAAGCTATGATGATAACACTAAGTAAACTTGATTTAATTATTAAATAAATCAATTTTCTTTCTTTTTTAGTAAATAATATCGAAGTAATATTGTAAGTATTCCAATACCTAATAAAAGAACAATTAGAAATGGAAATTCAGGAATAGATGTGGTTGGAGGTAATTCACTCCCAAATAAGTTAAAATCGTCTATTATTAAATTAAGAACCATTAATATCCCTATTTCATTAACCCTTTAACAGTATTTAGCCTTTTTTTTCATTAGAAATATTGATTTTTATGTTATTTTATTAATATTTAGTTATAATTAGTAAATATTTCATTCTGAATTATAAGATAATTTTTATTCATCTCAAAAAGCCTTTAATGGAGAAAATAACAAAGATTCTTCTGAGATTTCGAATTTAATGCAGCAAAAATAAAAAACTTTAATAGAAGCCTACGATTTAATAAATCCTAAAAAAAGTAATAATTATAGAGTATCAAGTAAGAAAAAATAACATTTAAACCTCTAATTAATTGCGGGGGTACCCCAGCCAGGTCAACGGGGACAGACTCAAGATTTTCTTAAATTAAATAGAAATCGAGACATCTGTTAGCGTAGGCTTTCAAGGGTTCGAATCCCTTCCCCCGCATAATTAATTAGAAGAAAAATAATAATAAAATTTCAGAAAAATTCATCTGATCTTGATCAAGATTAACGTCTGATTCTTCCTCGGCGTAACCCTGTTCTCCGTGCTGCAATTAAACCAATTTTTCTTCCAGGAGGAGCATTTCTAGACACAGTTGTAGGACGACCAGGTCTTTGATGCGAACCTCCTCCATGTGGATGGGTGACAATATTCATTGCAACACCTCGTACCACAGGAAATGCCTTATGCCCTTTAGCTCGCATAAAAGCACGTTTAACTCCTGCTTTAAGAAAAGGACGATCAGGTCGGCCACCTGCAGAAATGATTCCGATCATTGCACGAGAATTAGGATGAACCGCACGATCATATTTTGATGGTAAAAGAATCCTTGTTCCATCTAGTGAATGAGTTTTTATCTGTCCATGAGTTCCAGAGGAGCGACATAAACTGCCACCATCACCAGGGCGCATTTCAATATTACATATCCAGATACCTTCTGGAATTTTATGAATTGGTAGAATATTACCAACTTCAAGATTCGCATTAATCCCTTGTTCACATTTTTGTCCCACATGAACTCCTTCGGGTGCAGGAAGAAGTGCTTCGTCTCCGTTGTCATATTGAACGAGCATTAAGGGCGATCCACGACCCATCTCGTGAATAAAATCAATAATTGTAAATCCAATCTTGTCTTCCTTTTCTTCGTCAGCAATAGGTAAATATCGTGCTTTACCTTTACGTCGATGTGATAAAGAACGAAAAACAGAGGTACCGCGACCTCTTCTTTGAACTAAGATTCGTTTTCCCAATAAAAACACCTACCTAGATGATCCCTACTTCAGTTGCCAGATCTAAGGCACTATGATCGGGAGATAGTTTTATGAATGCTTTCTTTTCTCCCTTAGGAGAAATTAATGTTGTTACTTTGATGACTTTGACTTTGTATAATATTTCAAATGCATTTTTTATTTCATGCTTTGTGGCTTTTCTATCAACAACGAAGACTAAAGCGTTCTCATTGACATCATCCATTTTGTTAAAAGCTGATTCTGTAATAAGGGGATATTTTATTACATCTTGAGGTTGTCTAAATTTCATCCTTCATCAACTCATTCCTTGGTAAAATTTTAATTAGATTCTTTTTGTTTTAAATAATCAATGGCGGATTTAGTCCATAATGTTAAACGGCCAGCATGAGTACCTGGTGCAAGATGTTCTGCGTTCAATTGATCAACTGTTACTAGATCTATACCTGGTATATTGTTTGTTGCTGATTTTATTCCATTATCAATTCTTACAACGACAAGAACTGATTTACCAGTCTTATATTTCCGTCCTCGGTTTTTTCCTTTTCCAGCACGAATATGAGAAGTTCTTCGTTTTGCTTTTGCCAAATCATAAGATAAGCCTAAGTTTTTCATAACATCAATTATCTTTGAGGTCTTTTTGATTGATTCCAATTCATCTACGATTATCAGAGGAAGTGATTGAACTTCTTCAATAATATGTCCTCGTGATTCAACTAAAGTAGGATTAGCTGTTGCTGCAATGGCAGATTTTATCGCTAATTGACGTTCTTTTCTGTTAACTTTTTCTAAAAGTTTTATCCGTGATTCAGGTGGATGAGTTCGCCTTCCACCTACTGCGAAAGGAATAAAAGCAGCTCTACTCGCTGAATGGGTTCTCGAACCCTTTACTCTAGGTACACGAGCAGCCCCACGTCCTACTCCCCAGCTTTCAGCTGATGTTCTTTTTCCAGCGTTGGGGTCGACACCATAAGGAACTTGACGATTCTTCCTACAGGCTAGAACTGCTCTTTTTATGATATCAGGACGAAAAGGGACTTGGAATATTGATCCAGTATCAATTGTCTCAATTTCCTCTCCTTCTAGATTAAATACTGGTATTCTTGAAAGATTCATAATAATCGCCAATGAATTAATTTTTAGCTAATGTGCTGATATAAGTGATTTGCAAATCTTCAAACTCGACATGTTTCGGTCTTAGGGGATTTCTAAATCTAATTAATCTCTTAGTAGACCCAGGAACACTGCCACGAACCATACAATATTTATTGACTTTTCCATATCTCTTAAATCCATTAATAGGTGTAACTTCTTCTCCATCTTCACCAATTTTGAGTATTTGTTTGTTAAATTCAGTTCTGCTAAAATAACCAAGTTGGCCAGCACGAGGAACTGTCCACATGACTCTTGCGGGATGCCATGGGCCAATGCAGCCAACCACTCTTCTTCCCTTCCTTTTCTTCCGAGGCATAATCTTTACTCCATGTCTTTTAACAGGACCAGCAAAACCTTTACCTTTTGTTGTTGCATTAACATCAATGAAATCTCCAGATGAGTAAACTTCATCTAGAGTAACTTCTTTCCCTAATATACTTGTAGCGTATTCAAAAGCTTTCTCAGGTTTTCCACCAACCTTAATTTCAATAATATCTGGGCTTTTTTGTGGCAAACCCGCTTCCCTTGGTTTTGTATGGGCTAAGACACGAACTTCTGTAACATCATCCATCTTAGCTTTTACTAAAGCTATCTGTTGTTTTATATTTGATTTTTCCTTAGGAATCTTTATACGTCGACTCAAGTCCTTTTCAGGTTTTTCAGTCCAAATTTCAGCATTTACAGCTAAACTATTT
The DNA here is from genome assembly GCA_016839515.1 of Candidatus Hodarchaeum mangrovi. GTDB lineage: Archaea > Asgardarchaeota > Heimdallarchaeia > Hodarchaeales > Hodarchaeaceae > Hodarchaeum > Hodarchaeum mangrovi. The sequence goes on along the minus strand of JAEOUE010000038.1, from coordinate 12,481 downwards.
AATAAGCTTTCAATTTTATAAGTTCGAATACTGAAAACAGTCATAGGTGGAGTTTCTATAATAGTTACTGGGATAAATTGCTCCTGTTTGTAAAAAGGTGAACGTGTGTCAGTATTAATCATTGCGATGTGGGTCATACCAGCTTTATAACCTGCAAAACCAAGTAGCTTTGGTTCTAGAGATTCTGGCCATGTTCTTATTCTAGCAGTATGTCTTTTTGCCTTATTTCTTCGATACCCTAGTGACCCACGATGTGGGGTATTCTTTTTTCGATGACCCACGCTTATACTCTCCTATTCCTTTAGAGCTTCATATATTGATTATTAATTATTGGTTAGACCATTTAGTCTATTGTACTCGATTGTACACGTCTGATTAATGCGTTTTCAATAAATGATTTAAATCCTCCGTACTCCGTCGAACTCGACTCGTTCCAAGTTATATTCGATTTCGTTTATTCTTATTAAAAGGAAGTCAGTTCAAGGGAGGTTTTTAACTAGTACTTTCAGTTGTATCTTTTTACTATGAAATCAGCTCTCAATAAAGAAGTTTTTATTGTAACTTTCTTGCTAAAAAGAATGCTTAATTTAAATATAGAAGTATATTCAGCTTAAAAATGAGAGAAAGTTCATTACTTAAAATAGGAAATGAGTTTTTCAAATGTATTAGCTGAAAATTATTAGAAGTTATTGGAAATGATGAGTATGTCTTCAGACGAGAATGAAGATCATGTGGATTCAGGTATACCAATCTTAGATTTTAGATTAAAAGATGGTGTTTTTATAACTACTAATCCTAATGTAAAAGAAATTTATGAAAATGGATATTTTGGTCGTTGGATAAATGAAACAACATTAAGCCTTGCAGCTGAAGAACTTCTTTTACTCTTAGACAGGAAGAAGATTTTAATTCAAGACCCTGAAACAAAAGAGAATCTTAGCTCAGCAGATATTGTAAATTATTTTGCTAGCGATACAAATGATCTTTGGAGTAGATATTTAGTTTATAAGGATCTTCGAAACCGAGGTTATGTTGTCAGTATGGGAACTCAAGTAACAGCACCTTTCCGTATTTATTCGCGGGGAGGAAAACCAGGAGAGTCAGTTAGTAAATTTGTAGTATTTCCATTGCCAGAGGGAGAAGATATTGACTTGGACTTCCTAGATCAGATTGTAAAACAAGCAAATTTAGATAGGAAAAAATTATTATTATCTGTCATTGATCGATTGGGTGATGTAACATATTACCAAGTCTCACAATTAAATTTAGAACGTAATGAGTTAGAATATGAATATCATCAAGATTTCGATGCTCAAAATGAAAAAAATGGAGAATCATGATTATGGAGAATCGTTATTCAGTCATTGATGAAGAAAAAATCTATGTTCCCGATACATCAGTTATTATTAATGGTTGTTTAGTTACTCTATTAAAGGATTCAATCGAAAAATATTCTAAGCTAATTATCCATGCTGCCATGATTTCTGAATTAGAACATCAAGCAAATTCAGGTAATGAAATGGGTTACCGTGGCTTAACACAACTTCAAGAAATCCAAAAGATAGCAAAATCAAGGGAAATTTCGATAACATATGAAGGTAGAAGACCTAATATCTCTGAAATTAAACGGGCGGGTAGTGGGGAGATTGATGCAATCATTAGAGACCATGCTTGGAATATTGCTGGAACATTGATAACCTCTGATAGAGTACAGTATTTAGGGGCTCAAGCTATTGGGATGGATTCAATATTTGTATTACCAGAACGTTCTAAGAAAGAAAAAAAATTGCTATTAGAAGATTTTTTTGATAAAGAAACTATGAGTATTCATGTTAAGCAAGGTGCTCCAGTATATGTCAAGAAAGGAAGACCAGGAAAAGTTAGTTACCAAGAATTTTCAAATAAAAAACTATCAAGAGAAGAAGTAATACAATTAAGTGATGAGATAATAACAAAAGCAAAGCAATTTGAGGATACATTCATTGAAATTGATCGAAGTGGATCAACAATAGTACAATATGCAAATATGCGTATTGTAATTTGTAGACCACCATTTTCGGATGGTTGGGAGATTACTGCTGTAAGGCCATTAGTAAAATTAGATCTTGAGGATTATATTACAACCCCCAATCTATACAATCGACTCAAAGAAAAAGCAGAAGGCATCCTTATCGCAGGAAGTCCTGGAACAGGAAAAACCACATTCGCTAGAGCTCTAGCATTATTTTATGAGAAACAATCTAAAGTGATTAAAACCATCGAATCACCGAGAGATCTTGATTTAAAGGCTGAAATCACTCAATACTCGAAAAATTTTGGTACAAGGTCAGAGATTCACGATATTTTACTTCTCTCTCGACCAGACTATACTGTTTTTGACGAAATCAGAGATACAGAAGATTTCAAGCTTTACACTGATCTTCGTTTATCAGGAATAGGCCTTATTGGTGTCATCCATTCCAGTACAGCAATTGATGCTGTACAAAGATTTATTGGAAGACTAGAACTAGGAGTAATTCCCAGTGTACTTGATACGATTATTTACATGGAAGATGGAAGAATATCTCAAATTTTAGATGTCAAAATGACTGTTAAAGTTCCTACAGGTTTAGTGGAGAACGATCTTGCACGACCAGTTGTTGAAGTCCGAAACTTTGATACATATGAAGTAGTTTATGAAATGTATACATTTGGAGAACAGACAGTTGTTATTCCTATTAAAGACATAAAAGAATCTGATATTTCAGTTGATGCAAGGACATTAAGACATCTAACCGAAGCTATTGAGCAATATTCAAATGAACCAATAATGTTAATACCAAAAGATCGACAAGGACGACGATTTGAAATTCAATGTGCTCGAAGAGATATACCTCTAATCCTAGGAAAAGGTGGGGAGAATATCAAAAGATTAGAAAATCTATTTAAAGTGAAACTTGATGTAAATAAATCAGGGGACTTCTCATCATCAGATTTCACTGGAAAAACACCTTTAAATACAAGCATGGTTTCATTTAGAAAACGTTCTGTTATTATATCTTTCCCAAAACATTTGAAAGATGCAAATATTGAATTTTTATATCAGAATTCTGACTCACAAGAACTAGAATTTCTATTTACAGGAACAGTGTCTAGGTCTGGAAATATAAAACTTTCAACTAAAAGCGAAGCAGGAAAAATAATAAGTGAAAGTCTCTCAGATAAAGAGCAAATAATCTTCTGGAAAATAATCTAACTACCAAAAAAAAGAATAGAGTTAATTACCTATTCTTCCTTAAAAATTTCTCGAAGTCGTCTTAATTCTTTCAACATCTCTCCACGAAGCTCTGCTATGCTGGTAGATCTTGCGTCTGCAATTAAATCAAGAGGTGATTGACCAGAGGGTGATGTTGTAGTAATTGAAGGACCTGAGGGGGCTGGTGGAGGTGTTGGAGTTCGAGGAATTGCACTAGGCGCAGGAGGAGTCGTGGTGCTTGGGGGAGGTGGTGCTGTTGTTGGAGGTGTTTTGGGAGGAATAGGAGGAGCAGATGGTATAGTAGCTGGTTTAGAAGGAGGAGGGGTTGATGGAGGAGGAGGGGGGGTTTCTTCAAGAGCAGCAGAGAAAAGGGATTCAACACCTGAAGTCCGTGAGATGGATTTCTTTAATTTCGATAAACGTGACTTAATAGATTGATTTTGGGTTTGGTAATGCTTTATTAGATTTTCATAAACTCTAGGTCGAAACTTATCTTCCCTAACTGCTTCTTTGAACTTAGCAATAACTTGATCATTTGATTCTTGGATAATTTCAAGAAATATAACCATTTCATTTGGTTTTGCATCTATTTCTGGCATACCTGATGAAGTAGAAATGGTTCCTACACGGCTAGGATCTTTAGCTTCGTAAAATAATAGAGCTCCTATTAATATGAGAGCTGATACAGTCAACACTGTTCCAATTGCAAAATAAATCTCCCAAGTAAACCCTAAGAGTGTTTCAATGTCCAAATAATCTACCATAACCATGGAAGTTGATTGAACTAATATAAGAGAGATAAAAACAGATAAAATCCCTAATAATAGGAGGAGAATCCATAAAAAGCGTAATTTTTGTAGAAATGAAACAACAGAGTCTGATCCTACAAATAAGAACAGGGAAATGAATTCTATTAAAGCTCCAGTGTATAAAATGACAGTCCATTCAATACCCAGAACATTTAATTCATAATACATGATAATTGGTGCAAGAATAACTAATAAAAAACCAATCAAAGATGTAATTACCCATAAAAATCTTAATTTAAATATACGGTCCCTAAATTCTTGACTTGCAGTAACCATTAAAGGTAATAATCCTAAATAAATCGTTATTGAACCTGCAATGAAAAATACACTCCAATCAACATCCAGAATTGGGAGTAATTCACCGAAATCAAAATATTGCCCATATACTAGACCACTGAGTATATAAAATATAAATCCAATGATTATAAAAAGAATGAACACCAATTTATAACTCCAAAGGCGTTCACGATTCTCAACAGCAAATATTAATGGAGAGAATCCAAAGAATAAGAAGATTGAAGTTATAATTAAGTAATCAAACCATGAATGGGAGGGGTCGAAAGAAGATAGATAATTTCCATATACTAAAAATGAATAAATTATTCCTACCACCCCAATCCCCATAATCACTAATAAATGAATATATACTTTTTTAACATTTTTCTTCATATTAGTATCCATGGAGGCTAATACAGGGAATAAACCAACGAATCCAAAGAAAAAACCAAAGGATAAAAGAATTTTGTAATCAAATCCATAAAATAACCTGTCAGAAGACGCTAAACCAGAGAAATAAAGGATTCCGAGGGCTATTGTGGTTATACCAATACCAGTAATTGTAAGAAGGATACGTGATAGTTTTACAACTGTTTTAATCAATAATAAAATCTCCTCTAAACCGTGATTCTGATTTCTATTTTTAATACTAGTATACGTAGATTTTCTTAAAAGTCTAGTGAAATACCAATTGACCTGTTTAAATAATCTAGTAAATGCTAGAGAATATGATTTTGATATAAACTTTTTTTTTTCCTCTAATAATTTAGTTATAATTAATTCCATAGAAAGAGTTCTTAAAAAACGTATAAATTGTAAATTTATCTGTAATTATCTCTTAAACTTAAGAACTTGATTTTATTCCAATAAACACATAATAGAAATAGTAATGCGTTAATAATAATCACTTATGACATTCATTTGATAGATTATTGACAAAAATTTTCTTATTCGAAAGTTCAATCACCAATCATTTGGTTATTAAATATTTCACCATTCTTCCCATTGTTTTTGAAGAAAAATTAAATTCGAGATTAAAGAAAAAATAAATATTAGCTAAGAAGAAGGTATAAATAAAGCCATATTTGAAAAACAGGTGAGTTTTTTGCCTATACGAGTTTTTCAAGCATTAGGCTTCAATTTTAAAAAGCCGCGGTATTCTAGTCCGGTAGGAAGCATGCCTGGAATTAGAGTAGGTGAATCTATATTCTTACGAGGCAGCATGTGCTCTCTGAGCTCGAGAGTTCAAATCTCTCCCGCGGCGTTTATATTAAATATAAAAATCAAACTTCTAGGCAAAAGACTCAAAATAAAATGTTTAACTTTTTCTTAGGAAGTATAATATATCGAGAAGAATCCACCTTTAGAATAGAGTATAACGGAATCAGAACCTCTTCAAAACAAATTTGGTTCCAGAAACTACCCTTTATTATCCTTATAACTGATTAAAATAGTAACAGGTAATGATCTTGGAATATAATCATCAACTAAGAATTGCAGGAGCTGACTGTCGAGGTGATTTGTTATTAAGCCACGCTCTTACTCAAATTCGTGGAGTTGGGTTTAGATTAGCATCTCAAATCTGTGAAAAAGCTGATTTGGACCCTGATATGAGATGTGGCTATTTAACAGATGATGAAATTCAATTAATTGAAGATATTCTTTCCAACTGCTTAGCTTTTAATATCCCATCATGGATGTTAAATCGACAGAAAGATCTTGTCACAGGAGAAGATCTACATTTAACCAGTACTGATTTAATAGATTCTTTGCGATTGGATGTAGATAGAGAAAAAAAGACACGTTCATATCGTGGGATCCGTCATTATTTTGGACTACCAGTTCGTGGGCAACGTACCAAGACATCTGGTCGTGGTGGAACTACTATTGGTGTTTCTAAGAAGAAAAAAGGTTAAGGTGTACTAAATGGGAGATCCACGAAGATTACGAAAAAAACTTGAGGGACCTAGGCATCCTTTTAACAAAACTCGACTTGAGGAGGAAATGATATATATGGGGAGATACGGATTAAGAAATAAAAAGGAAATCTGGAAAGCTCAAACCAGCTTAAGAAGCTTTAGAGCAAGAGCACGTTCTTCATTAGCATTACCTGAAAATTTACGAGAACAAGAAAGAGTTACATTAGTTAAGAAGTTATTCAATTTGGGGATTATGATGAATGAAGATGGATTAACTGATGAGGTTCTTTCTTTGAGTATAGATCAATTTTTAAAAAGACGACTACAATCTGTCGTACATAATATCGGACTTGCTAGTACACCATATCAAGCTCGTCAAATGATTGTTCACGGACACATCTCAATAGGTGAAAGAAAAGTTACATCACCAAGTTATCATGTTAAGAGAGGGGAAGAAGAACTAATCCAATATTCCCCTAGTTCTCCATTTAATGATTCAGGACATCCAGCACTCTCTGTCCCTCCATCTAGCTCTAAGAAAATGCGATCAACGGGGAATGAAGATACATAAATGAGGTTAATATATGTCAAAGAAAAATCAAAGTCCAACAATGGGAATCGCTCATATTTTAAGCTCTTACAATAATACAATAATTACTTTAACTGACATGACTGGAGCAGAAACAATTGTAAAATCTTCTGGTGGTCAAGTAGTTCGAGCAGATAGAAATCAGTCCTCTCCCTATGCAGCAATGAAAGTTGGTCATACTATTGCCCGTGTAGCGAAAGAAAAAGGAATTGAACGGATTGTCGTCAAAGTTAGGGCACCAGGCGGATCGGGAGCAAGAAATCCTGGTCCTGGGGCGCAAGCCGCAATTAGGGCTATTGCGAGATCTGGATTACAAATAACAAGAATTGAAGAAGTTACACCAATTCCACATGATAGTACAAGACAACGTGGAGGACGTAGAGGTCGAAGGGTCTAAAATTTTTGGATTTTTTTCTTATATAAAATTATATTTTTACGATAACTATTTCCAGGAGGAGGGATAGGTATCTTTTTCCATAAAAACAGCTTTAGGTTCAACACATAATCCATTATTTTTCTCAAGGATTTCTTTCGTGCTCATTAAACTTTTCCCAATTGCTACTAATTCTTCCTTTAATGTCATCAAGGCAACAAGTGAATTCTTTTTGATTTCACTTGAAACTTTTAAAACCCCGGGAAGTGTAAGTTTTGCCCCGTGGCAAATGGCATCAATAGCTGAGTCTCTTATAAACAACTTGGGAACATTTTCAGTTATTACTTCCACTGGCTGAATAAAATTTCTGATAAATTCCTCATTCCTTTCATTATTGTAATAGTACCATGCATCTTGAAGGTTTTGGAGTGTTATAGATGTTTTTACGTCAAATGGCCCCGTACGAGTTCGTCTTAATTCTTGCATATGAGCTCCTGTTCCGAGAATTAATCCGATATCATAACATAATTTACGAATATAAGTTCCAGCTTCACAAGAAATCCTTAATAAGGCTAATTCGCCATCAATGAATTCTAATAATTCTAATTCATATATCGTCCGAACACGTAATTGACGTTTAACATTACTTCTAAGAGGGGGAGTTTGATATATCTTCTCCTTAAAATTATCAAGTACAGAAGAGAGTTTTTCGTGTGATACTGGTACATGGATCTTCATTAGGCAAATATATTCCTTACCCGCGTGTAATAATAAACGTAATGCTCGAGTCGCTTTTCCTAATGCAATAGGTAAACTACCAGTAACAGATGGATCTAACGTTCCTCCGTGTCCTGCTTTCTTGATATTTAAGATTTGTTTAACCCAAGCTGTAACCTCATGTGAGGTCGGATTTGCTGGTTTATCTAGATTAATTATTCCTAGATTCAGTAGTTCATCAATGGTTCTGGATTGAGGTGGTTTCCCATATTTTGGATCAGTATAATAATTTTGGACTTTTTCAAAAACAGTTAATTCCATCTTTAAATAACCTGTTCAGTCCAATAATAATGGTAAAATTCTTATAATCCTATTCTCAGAGGTGTTTTTATTTCTTCAATCATATTCTCTTTCTCTAGTGCTTTTTGAACATCTTCATCTTTGGCTCCTCTTTTTATAGACACAAGATGTTCTAAGGGGCGTATATGTTTGATATTGCATCGCCGTCTTTTTACTGGGGAAATCCCTGCACCAGAGATTAAGACAAAATTTTGATCTACTAAATCGATTATGACGGCTTTCTGTAATGCTTCGCGACCAGCAATCTTTACGATAACTCTACCAACTTCAAGTGCAGCCATTAGTGTAACCTTCTTCTAAGCTTTTGTTTTTATATTCAATTTAGCAAAGAATATCCAGAAATTAATGCATGAACGGTTTTATGCTTTTATTTCTGCTTTTCTCCGTTTTTTCACTTTTTTAATTTTTAATCAAATAGATTTCCTATATCATCTCGAGTTTATTAGAGCTTATTTTTGGAAAAAACAAATTTTATGGCCACTTCCTATCAATTGAGATTTTCTCTTAATCTTTTTATCTTATTAACTGGCTTGAAAAAGAATTTATCTTCAAACCTATTAATTACTTCATTCTAAAAAAAGATTGATTAATTGTTAATGTTTGTTTGTTAATTAAAAGATTAGAGAGATTTTAAACGATTTTAATCAGAATAAATAAAACAGAGGAGCTATCTTTGTTTATACGGTAAATCAAACTTATCTTATTCAATATTTAGCCGCTGTGGCTTAGTTGGTAGAGCGACAGACTCGTAGAGAATAAATAGTATTTGTTATTCTCAAGAAATCTGTTGGTCGGGGGTTCAAGTCCCCCCAGCGGCTTTAGGATGAGATATTAACTAATCAGATCTGAATAATTTAAATAGTTCCTACTTCTATTCAATATACCATTTTGACTTGAAAAACTCATGATAGGTTAGAATTGGAAAATCTGGACAATGATCGACTACTTCTGTCAAACGATTAATACTTTCTTGATAATCAAGCTGTACCTTTTTCTTAAGCTCATTTGAATGGACTAATGAATCTATTTTAGAAAAATAATCTTTTAACCGATGTTTCCACTCGCCTCGAGGCCTTCTATCCAATCTGTATATTATTGGGGTTTCAATTTCATCTATTATTAAGTTATTTTTATGAGAATAACTCCAAAACACTAATGGAAATGAATATCCTGCATGATCCATATTATCTGGAAGAATTTTTGTTCGATAACCTTTTAAACCACAAAATGCATCTGTAATTTCAATATTTAATGGAAAACATCGATTTATAGTTCTAGTAATTAACATATTTGTTATATATCGATCAATTGGTACTTGAGTATTTTGGTCCCAAAATCGATAAGTCAAATACCGACTAGTGGATACTAAGTCAATTTGGGGTTTATCTTGTAAAACTTGAAGAATTTCTTTGATTGTAAACGGTGCATGTTGAAGATCTGCATCAAATGTTATTAAAATATCATAAGATTTCTTTGCTTGACGAAATAAAGTAAGAATTGTGTTTCCATAGCCTAAAGGCCCTATAGAATGACGAATTGTTTGAAATCGAAATTCTAATGCTAAGTTTTCATAAATTACTTGAGATTTATCTGTACTTCCATCATCCACTAATAGAACTGAAATATCATAATCTTTACATTCTGAGTTAATAAAGTTAAATAAAGTTCTAATGCACTCAGAGAGATATGCCTGTTCATTATGCAAGGGAATACCGATAAGAGCTTTCATATATTACTCAATCCCTTTTATTTCAGATTTAAGCAATATCCACAAGATTAAAAATTTCTTAATACTATTTTGATTATAATCTTTAAGTAAACTTCTTTTATGGTAAGAATTAAATAAAACTTCTTCGCATTGGAATTCAGTACCTTAACCATGAATACTCATAAGAACAGATCTCCATAAGATAGAACATTTTTAATATCAATTAGTTTTTAGCTTTCATTTTTTATCTGTTTTGATGCCAAGTTAACAGAAAATAATTTGCCTATATCTTTAATTGTTAAAAAAGTCTTATACCAAAGATTGATAGAATGTCAAGAGTGATTTTCCTTTAGATAAACAGTTTTTTCTTAAAGCTCAAAAAAGAAATAGTCAAATGTCAGATAAGAGAGCTGTAATCTTTTTAAAATATACCCCTCTTGGTTAAAATAAATCGCTATCTGATTTTATTAATATTTGTGAAATTTTTTGAGGATTTTGTGAATGACTGAACCCGATCCAGAACTTCAGGCAATTTTAAATAAAAAAGCTATGACTCTGCAAGAAAATGCTACTTTTTTTAAAAAAATTAATCAAATGGGGGTAACTCACGTTAATGATGGTAATATTGATAATATTATAAAATCTTCACCTCTCCCTGTGCTTGTAGATTTCTCAGCAGATGAATGGTGTAATCCATGTAAAGTTATGGCACCTATTTATGAAACATTAAGTTATGAATTTAGAAATAAAGTTGTATTTTTAAAAATAAATACAGATCATAACCGTTATACCCCAGAAGGTACCCAAATATTCTCTGTGCCAACTTTCATGATGTTTTATAAAGGAAAATATGTAGCTCACAGAGTTGGAGCTGTTTCACAGGCGAAATTCAGAGAATGGATTGAAGAAGTTCTACTTAGAAAATGTACGAACTAGAAGGTAAAATGATATGAGAGAAAAATGGAAGAAAAAGAGATTAAGACGAAGAAAACGAAAAGAACGAAGACGAACTAAATAATCAGCGTAGAAATTCTTCCAATTTCTTCTTCTTTTTCAGAAAAACACTAATATAGATTCATTGTTGTTTAAATTTCTTCAGATATACCGAGAAGGGATTAAAATGATTATTAACTTAATTGGGGCACGGGGAACTGTTCCAACTGCGAAATCAGCAACAGTTTCATTTCTTGTTGATAATCAATACTTATTTGAGTGTCCATCAGAGATTATTCAATCATTTAAGAGATATCAAAAAGAATGGAAACAGATTTCTGAGAACTCAAAATTAGATTCAGAAGTCTATGCATTAGGAAAGCCAAGTTTTAGCAAAATTCGTTATATTATTTTATCACATCTCCATCATGACCATTGGGGAGGGTTAGCACATTTTATTCATCGGATTCTTCTATTAGAAAAAGAAAGAAGAACAAAAAATCCGTTGAATATAATAATACCTAAATTTTCAACACTTTCCTTTCAAGAAAGGATGATAGAACAGTTTAACACAGTTATTGATCCATTTCCTCTTGATGATGGTGAATTTCTATTGCGTTTTCTCTCTATTGAAATCGGAAGGGGAATTAAATCAATAATTAGAATAAGAGTGATTGAAAATAACGAAAGGATTCAGCTGGATAGAAATTATAGTTTAATCGCCAAAGAGAACTCTCATTTAAACTCAGGATCTGTTTCATACAAATTGGAGTTCAAACTAACTAAACTAAAGGTGGAAACTGCAAAAGAGCTAAAAATCCCCTTTAACTCTACCTTAAATAAGATTTTAAAAAGTAAGGACCCAGTTTTAGTTGAAGGAAGGGAGATTTCTCGCGATCAAATTTTTTATGACCTATCTACTATTCTTGGATATTCTGGAGATACAGATATCAATTCTGAAGTAATAAATTTCTTCCATGAATGTGATATTATAATCCATGATGCAACTTATCTTCACCCACAGGATGATTATCACCTAGATCTTCATTCAGATCTTATAACGCTTCTTGAAAAAGTCGTTCTCCTTTCAAATTTAAAATTAATTGTACCAATTCATTTTTCAATTCGATATAATGACCTTGAAATAAGTACACATTTAAAAGAGTTTAAACGAAATTATAAATCGACATTTAGCATAATTAATCCATTAACTACTTTTTTAATTCTATTAAAACCCCCAGATGTAGTATCAATCGTTGAAAAAACCGATTAAAGATTAATTAAAAATTTTAAATTCTTTTTGAAACCATATACGAATATTCTTAAACCCATCTTCTGTAGCAATAACCCGCATTAGTTTAATAGTATTAGATCCGTATTGAATTGCCTTTTTACGTTGGTTTATTATATCCTTTGGAAGTGTAAGATTAGCTGCTACTTCACGAAGGTAAACCTTTCGAATTATTTTGCCAAATTCATTTTCTCGTAATAATTTATTATAAGGTAGCCTTTGTGCATATTCAATCAATTGTTCATCTAAATAAGGATAAATTAAATCAACT
>JAEOUE010000206.1 GCA_016839515.1 Candidatus Hodarchaeum mangrovi | reverse complement strand
TCTACTAAAGAGTACCCATGGGATATAAAATACAAAAGTAAAAATGTTCCCGTCCGTCCAATCCCCCCCATACAATGAATAAGTAAAGGCCTCTGTTCATCTTCCATTCGTTTTGTAAACTGGATAAATCTTTTTGCCTGATCGTGTGTTGGGCCATAATCATCTGCAATATTAAGATGGAGGTATTCAATGTTTAATTTAGTAAGAATTTCTTTCTCAATGAATCCTCTTTCCATTAAGGAAAATTCTGTGACTGTTACAATAGCTTTGATTCCCCACTTATGTAAATCTTGGATGTCTTTATTGTTTGTTGGTGTACCTGATGCTGCAAGTTTATTCGGAATAATCCATTTTTTTTCCATTATCACTCTCATATTTTTTAATTGCTTTATTTTATTTGGAGTAATATATTTAGGATCACCAGGTTTCTTCTCTTTCATAGCAATTCAGTGTTATTAAATCTTTAAAATATTTATTTTTTCTATTATATAACAATAAGATTTTTTTCTCATATTCTAGAATTTATTTTCTTAAAACTGTTTTAATATGAAGAAATTCATCTGTAAAAATAGTAGTATTTATTCACCTTTGGAGAAATTAGTTCAGTGATAATTAGTCAGCTTAGCTCCTAAACAGTTTTTATATTAAAGAAGACGACGAAAACTAATAAAATGGAGAATGCTTCAAAATGAGTCAAGTATTGATTACTGGTGCCAGTAAAGGATTAGGACTCGAATTTGTTACTCAGTACCTCGCACGAGGTGATCATGTTATTGCAACAGCTCGTGATCTAGAAAATGCTTCAAAGCTTCATGCATTAAACAAAAAATATCTTGATAAACTGAAATTATTCTCTCTAGATGTATCAAAGGATCAATCAAGGAAAGAATTTTTCCTTTCAGTATCAAAAAAATGCAAAGCTATTGATATTTTCATAAACAATGCTGGAATCCGATCTGGAGGGGATAAAGATAGTTATACACTAGGTGAAATGTATTCTGAAGATATTGAACAGGTATTTAGAGTAAATAGTATTGCCCCTGTGTTATTGAGTGAACTTTTCATTGATTTGATTGAGAAGGGAAAAAATCCACGGATAATTAATATTACCTCTGGTTTGGCTTCTCTTTCCAAAAAAACCTTTGTGTTCCGATATAGCTATTGTGCGAGTAAAACTGCGCTTAATATGTTTTCTAAACTAATGGCTCTAGAATTAAAGGAAAAAAATATTATTGTTATACCATTACATCCTGGTCACGTCAGAACCGATTTAGGTGGAATCGGTGCACCATTATCTCCTCAAGAATCAATTCAGGGTATGATTAAAGTCATTGATTCCCTCTCAATGGATGATACAGGGCGGTATTTGGATTGGCAGAGAAATGAATTGCCATGGTAAGCATTAAAAGTTCTTTCTTATTATATTATTTTTGTTAAGTTTCTTTGATTATTGGAGTTTCTATTCCAGGGGAGGGTATTATAGCTTCCTCTGAATTAAGTATTTCTTCACGGGATATTGATCGTTTTAATGAAATGAATCTACCAATATTCAGAGGAATAATGGCAAAATGTAGTAAGAAACAACCTGCCCATAATATATTAATATATGGGATTATTTTTATTTGCAATCGAGAGGCAACAAAAAGCCCAGAAATAGGTGATTCATAAGCTGCTGCAGTTACAATATAGATATCCGAAAAAAGATCACTAATTATTGTTACCTCATAATCAAAGCGTCCAACATTATCTAAAGCTAATCGACTTATTCCAAAGCCTACTACACGGGATCCTGAAGTCAGGAAAAACTCAGTATCATATTCAACTGCGTGAACCCCTGAAGAAAGAACTGTTTTATCTAAATCTGTAACTTTTATGGTAAGAGAAGTCCCCGAAATCTGAAATTCCCCTGGTTGTACTTCCAACTCAGTCGTTAGAGTTCTGTTTGCACTTAAGAGTGCACCTACAAGAATTAAAAGGAAAGAAAGATGTAAAACTATTTGTGATGTCTTTTTAATAAAATTTTTATCAACTGAAAAAGAAACTTGGAAAAATTCTATAATTAATCCAACTATTCCTAAAAAGAGAAGAGGAAGAACTAAATTTGCTTTATCACTAGTAGTCCAGAAGATATTCAGAAATTCAAGGAGGGGATTTTTTTCTCCGAGAACTTGAATTAAAAATCCGTTTGAGTAAAGGATTCTACTAATAGCAAAAATAACACCAGTTAACATTCCTCCAAGCATTAATATAAACTTCTTTTTTATTTCAAGTCTGGGATAGAATGTACAGAAGAATTGCGAAAGAAGCATTATACCTCCAAAAATGGTGAGAACAGTATTATAGAATATAGAACCAACTGTTATTCCAGAATTAAATCCAATTGAATTTAAATTTATTAAATACCCTAAAATATCGTAGATGACGGGAGCGAGCAATCCTAGTATAATAACATAAATTCCGATAAAGAATGTAATAAATGATATTTTTAGAGTAGTATTTTTATGTTTATTAACTTGGAAATCCTCTCTCGATAATGAGATCGGAAGATGTTTTAGGTCTCCTCGAGTTAATCCAATTATATGAGGAATAAGGAAAGAAGTAATCAAAACAATGAATAAGAATAGGATTTTTTCATCTGGGATAATACGTAATATAATACTCATTACAAAGGTATCAGGGGGAATAAAACCTGAGAGGAATTTTTCCAGGGTATTTGATGGTTTGAATGCATGAACACTTGAGACGATACCACTCCTTGTAAGATAAGTAGCGAATAATGTAGATATATACGACATGCTAAGAATATAATTTACTAGAAAAATACTTTTCTTATGAAATGGTTTTCCATGATAATATAATGTCAGGAACAACCAAGGTATCAAAGAAGCTGTTTCAATAGGATCCCAAGCCCAAAAACCACCCCAACCAAGAGTGACATAAGCCCAATATCCTCCGATAATGATACCTGAACTTAAAACAAGCCATGCTAATGAGACAAAAAATTCTACAAAGTTATCTAAAAATTCTTTTCCATCAAAATCTGGGATATTTCCTTCTTCAAGAACTGTAAGCCTGGCAATTCCAATTGTAAAAGGTATCAAACAAAGTGCATATCCAATAAAAATTATTGGTGGGTGGATTAAATTCCAAATATTCATTAATAGTGGATTGAGACCTATTCCATCAATAATTGGTTCAGTTTCAAGACTAAAAGGATCACTTAGAATGGTCAAGGAGGTAAAGATTGCTGTTTGAAGGGCTAATATTACAAATGATCGCCAAAATATTCTCTCATGAGCATAATCACGGAATAACGTTCTGAAAATTAGATAGATAATAACAGTAAGAAAAGCCCAAAAGAAATAGGATCCTGCTTGACCTGACCAAACTGCTGATACACGCATAAAGAAATCCATATCATTATTTACTGTATCGGTGACATAAACAAAGCTATAATCTGCTGAAACAACTGCATTAAAGAAATAAATAAATGCAACAATAAGAGCACAGCACCCAATCGAAAAAGCAATCTCTGAATATTGTTCCCAGTTATCTATATACTCACCTAATAGCACTAAAAACACATCTACTAGAAATGTAATTAATGCAATTATGAGTAATAACATTCCTAAATCAATAACTGCAATACCAAATCCAATATCAAACATGGTTTAACACTTCTCTTAATTTTCTTGAACTCTTGATCGTTAAGTTGTCCTTCTCCGTTTCACTCGTTTAGAATGCTTAATTTTACGTAAACTCTTTTTTGCATTTCTTTTTTGATACTCTTTAAACAAAGCAAATCCAGTAGGGGCAATAAAAAGTATAAAAAAGAGACCTCCGATTACTGTAATAAATGGAATAGATTCTATAGTTCCCAAGACATAAAAATAGCCAACACTTGTGTAACCAAAATTTCCGCGATCATCGATAGCTTCAAAGTAAAAAGCATATGTTCCAGGAACATTAAAACCATTTTTAAAAATAGCTTGCCAAATATGAAGACCAGTCTGTGTTAAAATTTTGGAATCCTCTGATTTGCCTTCCAGATGATAATAAATTCGCACATTAGATACTGAACCCTGTACAGGAGTGTCATGAACACTTACAGTAATATTTACCCCTTTATAGACTGGAACTTCTAACCCAGGGTCGATCCTGAGAACCTCAACATGGGGACTCCAAAGGTCAAACTGCCAAATGAAAAAATAGGATCCTCGAACGGCAATATTCCCCAACGTGTCATTTACTATGATATTAAAATTAATCCCCGTTCCTTCTGGTTGAGGATCAAAGCTAGCATTGTACATATTTCCAATTTTTGAATCCTTTTGCATTTCAACTAAAGCATATGGTTGGTTTGCAATTGAATAATTACAGAAAACATCTGCAACTCCATCAGAATCGAATGCTGCAGCCAAGATCATAACAGGATCCTGAGGTCTTGGTAATGAAGGAATCCACATGGCATTAAGGACTCCTGGTTTACTATAAAGCCAAAGATTTGATAATTCATAGATTGCTAGAGCTTGTGTAACTGAAAATTTACTTTTCCATGTTGGGTCACCTGGGTCTCCGTTTTCATTCGATAATTGAATGTATCCTTCATGACCTTGATCATATAAATTTGTATTGAGAAATTCCATCATGTCAAAGATCAGATTATAGTAAAGGTTATTATTTGTCAATTTATAGACTTCATCAAGAGCACGAATAGCATAAAATTGTCTTTCAGTATATTTCTTTAGATCTTTATCTTCTTCATTAGAATAACAATAGGTTGAATAAAACCCTCCAAATCTATCATCCCAATAATTAAATATCAAATTTTTAATTAATGAGGTAATACAATCTAAATAATTATTTTCTTGTGTTATATTATATAATTTTACTAAAAATTCTATCATAAAGGTATTTACAATAAGTTCTGAGGAATCACTGTCTACGATATTTCCATTACTCCCATATCCTCCGTAAAACAGTCCTGTTTCATTATTAAAACAGGAATTATTCATCAATTTATAAATTTCAACTGCTCGATCCAAATAACTTGAATCCCCAATCAAATTATAAAGCTCTAATATGGCACAACCCATTAATGCATTGTAATCTACTCTTTTACAATCAGGTTGATATAGATCTTCTAAATTTGGGGAGGCTATAGCTCCTGCATGTGAGAGTTTAGAATAATATCCTCCTCCAATCTGATCCCATCCGTAGGTATTAATGAAATTAAAAGTCTCTTCTGCTATTGTTCGATATGTGGAATTTCCAGTGGATTTATAAAGCGCAATCAAGGCTTCAATAACCTTACCTTCAATGCCTGGTCTTTTGTATCTATCTGCAGTTCCAGTAAAAAAACCACCAAAATCAGCATCATACAACTCAGTTATTAGATAATTTCCAGTTCTTTCTGCAATCTCCAATGCATACTCGCTTTGGGTCTCGTTAATAACTGCCTCAGACAGTTTCAATAATCCAAGAATAGCATGGGCTTGATCATAAGTCCTTTTGTCTGAATCAATGCTGGTTTCAAACCAATGTTCATTAGCTGACCGAAAAAATCCTCCCTTCTCATTATCGTATAGATGGTCTATCAATGCATTGGCTGCAAGAATGGAATAGTGCAGAAAATTAGTAAAATAAGCTTCAGGATTTTCATCGGGAGCCTGATTAGAAGAACTTGTTTTAAAAGAGATCTCAAAAGGTATTCCGTCAGAATATATTGTTTTATGAGAATCTTTAATAGTAATTTGACTCTCTTTATTGTTTGTTGGATCAACAGAGACTAATGGAAAAATTATTGAAACAATTAAGATTGAAATTGCTAACAATTTTATCATTAATTTAATATTTTGGTGAATATAATTCTCATTAATCATCGATTTAATCATCCTATCTTATAACGACATTATTCTCTATTTTTTTGGGATTTTATTGGTATTTTCATGAACGACCAAGAAAAAATACTTAAAAGTTAAATTAATCTATATATTAGGTAATGGATAAGAAATAATACTGCAAATCCTCCCCTTCAGCTGAAAAAAAGAGGTATGAATGCTAGCTGAATTGCTAGCTTTCAATACCTTCATGATGGAATTGAAAGTATGTTTTTTAGTCATTTAGTGTTGTTTTTTCTTACGGATCAGAAAAACAATCCCTAAAAGACCTAGAGAGGTTAGTATACTAATTAATTCAAAACCTGGAGTTAAACCACCTGGTTTTGTATTACTAGCATTAACTGCTTTCTCATATGCTTCATCAAGTTTGAGTAAGGCTAATTTGACCTTTTCTTCAGCTAAACTGGGGTTATGGAATCCAAGACTTTGATCACTTTGAACGAATGTAACAAGGGCCTTTGCTTCATTAATAAGGATATATGACTCATTAACATTTGGGTTGGTTAAACCAAAGGTATTATTGGCTTCATTGAATTTCGCTGTTACATTTGTAAGTTGAGTTTCATATTCAGAGAGTAGGGTGCTAATGTCTCCTTGGATCTCTTCTATCTTAGCCCAACGGGTTACGTTATCAGTATGACATTGTGCACAAGAATCAATTGTAACAACCCAAGTATGATTAACAGATGCCTCACTATCGTGTAATTCATAACCATGACAATCAGTACAATCTAATGAATTATGTTTGTTCTTGGGGTCAGTGAACATTTCATAAGTTGTGTGCCGTGATGATGTTCCATGACATTCACCACAGAGTTCCGTAATATCATCTTTTCGAAGCTGTAGTTCATTAGTTGCATCATGAGGATCATGGCAGGTTGCACAAGAAACACTAGTCAAAAAAGTGTCATTAAGCGACAAACCTTCCGTATAAGTTCCTTGCCCACTCATACAATGTAAACAACTATCTGATGCATGACCTGATGCTAGTAAGTCATCATAAGACCTAGCATGAGCACTCATATTGTAATCGGGGTATTGAGGGTGGTTTGAACCCGTGTGACATTGTCCACAGTTTTCTGCTGTGAGATCTGTTTCACCTGGTGTCACATGACATGAAGCACATGTTACACCATAATCCCAATATGTTACACTTCCAGTACTATTATCCCATCCAGTTGCCATACAATGACCACAAGAACTATCAAATTGTTCCTGTGTAACATTGCGTGATCCAGCAATTTCTACATGAGTAGAATTAACCTTAATAGCAGCTACTGAATGGCCAGTTTCATTCCATTTTTCTACCTGTTCAGAGTGACAGAGAGTACAGTCTTCTGGATGCCATGGTTCGTCAATGGTGGGATGAGCAGCTGTACTAGAGATTGAATATTTAGGACTTAATACTGATGTTCCTAGTCCAATTGCAAACCCTGTTCCTAAAAACGCAATTACAAACCAGTAAAATAAGAAAAACCGTTTGCTATTCCACCGACTCTGTACGAGAAGAATTTCTTCTTGGTCGTTCATAAAATATTACCGCCATAATATTCAGTTAACTTAGTACGATTTATTTATGCGTTACCTCTTGGTGATTTGTATATCGTCCAATGGTTTCTGCGACAATCGTAGCTTTACATTTGAGATATGGTAAATTACCATATAATTAATTTTAATACTTTAGGAATTTTTAAAACTTTTTAATTACAAAACTTGCAAAATTATTTTTTAATTACAATTCATTACCAGTTAACAATATTGAATTTAGTTTGTTCCCTCCTCGCATATTATCGATATTTTTCTCTAAAAAGGATAAATGCATATTCATTAAGCTTCTCTTCTGAGCTAAAAAAAAAATTACATTAAAATTTATAAAATATCATTTTATTCTGAAATTATAGAAAAAATATATTAATGATTTATAATTATAACTAGTCAGAAAATTTTCAATAACAATACAATAGTGAAAATCCTATGGAAAGTGAAGAGTTTTTATCTTCTCGTCAAAAAATTTTGCAATTTCTCTTAGTTAACAGAAATGCCCCTGATAAAGCTGTTCTTGTAAAAGATATTGCGGATGAACTTGAGATCAGTATAAATGCTGCCAGACAATATTTAGTTAACCTAGAAAAAGAGGGTCTTGTTACACGTTCTCAAAGAAAAAGTACCACTGGACGTCCTGCGATGGTTTACGCTTTGCATGAGAGTGCCCTAGAGAAATTTCCAAAAAGTTATGTTGACTTTACTGTTAAAATGCTGACTCAGCTAAAGAATCGCTTTGGAGTCGAACTTACACAGGATGTACTTGAAGATGTGGGTAAAGAAATAGCTGAAGAAATACGGCCCTATCTAAAAGAGATTTTAGGGAAAAATCCAGAAGAAGCAACGTTAGATGAAAGAATTAAAGCAGTAACAGAGATTTTGAGAGAATATGGAAAATACCCTTCTTTAATAGAAACAGCTGATTCTTATGACATTCAAAACTTCAATTGCCTTGTTTACGGGGTAGTAAAAGAGAATCCTTTAGTGTGTAAAGTTGATGAAACGATTATGAGGGAATTAATTGGCAAAAAGTGCGAAAAAACAAAATGTATAAGAGATGGGGATGAGTGTTGTCTTTATAGGGTAAAGAAGGATTAAAATTAACAAAATTTAAGGAAAATGTGTATTTTCAAAGCATTTTGCAATTTATTTTTTATATAATGATGAAATTTTTCATCAAAATTTTGTCAAGATGTGGTAGATTCAATCAGAAAAAGTGTCTACACCTCGATTTATCCAGTGTGTTTCATTTTCTTGTAAGTCCATAAACTTCTCATAAATCAAAAATTTCTAACACATTATATGTATTATTAAAATCCTATAGGATAACGTAGGTTTAAAGAATAAGTGATTGTAACAGAATTTTAGCCTTAAATAAAAGAATTTATGCTGAAATATATCTTTTATTTATCTCTTCTTCAATCTTAAATGAATGATAAATTTTATCAACTGTAGAAAGAAGATTGGCTTATTCATGGAAATATTATTTTGATTTTAGTGTTCCTCTTTTGAATTTTTTAATTAAAAAATGTTTAAACATTTATTTCATTAAATTAATAAATAAATAAGAAATGTGTTATACCTGAAGTATTACCATCAAGCAGACTTTAGCTAGGGGATACTTCTAGAATAAAGAAATCTCCTCCATACATTTAGACACTTAAGAAACGATTATAGACCTTTATCAGTAATTAAAACTTAACATTGAGTAACAGAATTTATCAATCATAGAAACTTATGAAATCGAATTCAAAGAAGATCCCCTCTTTAAAGATGCTTGGTAATAATTCTTCAATTAAAATGAGAGGAAAAAAATGAGAAAAAAGAAAGTTATTAGTTCTCTATTTTCTGGGATTAGCCTTATTCTTCTTAGTTTTATGGGTTTTTCATTAATTCAAGGTGGTCCTGCTGTAGCTTCAGAGACAATGGATGGTTTTATTGCTCCAGTTATCTCTCAATTAAATTTAACAGACGGTCAAATCGAATCTGAGTGGGAATCTGTTTATACATATCAAAATATATCTGAATTTAAAGATGGGGGTTATGTAAAGTTTGCTAATAATGAAACACATTTATTTTCTTTATTTGTTAGCTCAGTTGATGTAGCTTGGATCTCTGTAGAGTTTGAACCTGATCCTTCTACTTGTATGAAGAACTTAAATGATGGTTGGACATTTTACATTAATCAAGAGACATCTGAAGTTACAGCAAAAGATGTAAAGTTTGTAGGAACTGTAATTCCATCTGATGATAACAAAAACGATCTGAATTTTGAAAGTGTTGTTGTCGAAAACCAAGTTTACATAGAAGTAATCAGACCCTTCAATACACAAGATACTGAAGGTTACGATATAGTATTTAAGAATGGAAGCATAAATATAATGCAATTTGCTTCAAAAGGCAGTCATATCAAAAAACATACATTTTATTATCTTCTAGTAAGAACTGATCCTGTTGGAGAAGAAAATAATAATAATACTAATAGTACTAATCCTGTTATTATACCCGAGATTCCCCAAGTACAAGATCTAAGTCAATTGAAGTTTCTTTTGATTGGAGTAGCACCAATCGGAGTCTTAGGGTTCGTGATTTTCCATTTAATGCGTCGTGTAATCACCAATCCGATACAGCACGATTATAATCGAGTAACAACAGCTACATTCAAACCTCCAACTCTTAAAGAAAGATGGAACCAAACATTTTCAACGAAAAAATAAGTAGCAAAGTAATTTTGATAATGAATGTGATGAATTATGACTACAATTAATGTTAATTCTGCAAAAGAGAAGAAACAAGATTCGTCAAAAGCAGCCTCTCCATCAAATGTAATAATAGCTCAGAGATATAATAATGCTCAAAGATTGCATCATTGGGTACATGTGTTCACAATGCTTTTATTCTTCTTTACAGGATTAGAGCTTGTTCTACAAATGTATTTCATCGGTGATTACATCTTCACACGGTCAATACATTTTATGTTTGGAATATTTATCGGAGTATGGGACTTAATTTTCTTTACATCTGTTGTTATTCTCGGAAAGGAAGTTCATTCTTTAATTCCCACTCCTCGAGATTTTTTAGACCTAGGGATCATTCTTCTTTGTGCTCTAAATATTCTTCCTGATGAAAAATATCCACATTACGATTATTATATTGTTGAAAAGAAAGAATATATCATGAAATATCATCCTGCACAAAAGCTATTATCCCTCACAAATTTAATGGCTATTTTTATCATGGGTGTTACCGGGATTGCTCTCGCTGAAGAAGTTTCCCCTGGATCAACAATGTTTTTGAGTCTATTGTTGGTTTTCTTAATTCCATTTGAGGTCTTCTTCCTTGATATCCGATTTATTCATTTCTTAGTTTATCTTTATTTCTTGGGAACCACTATAATTCATTTTTATTTTGCTATTATTCCAGCAAATAGAAATCGACTCCGGGGTATGGTTACTGGCAAAGAACGTATTTTAGTTGATTAAAAATCAAAGTTCGACTAAAATAACATAAAATATCCTCCTCTAATCTTTTTTTAAGAAGTATCAAAGCGTACTTCTAGATCTTTTTTTTTAAACGATTTTTACTTTCATTATAATTTTAAACCTTTTTTCATTTTTAAATGTTAAAAGTCTTAAAAATGTTTTAAAAGTTTTTAATTTTAAGAAGGATTTATTAGGTACTTCCTCCAATTTAATAAATGATGTGGAACCGAAAGCTAAATCATTCCTTCTCAGGTAGTTCAGATGTAGTCAGTTCCCAGCTCTTTAATGCCTTAAAACCTTTTTTAATATTTTGTTTTGCAGTTATTTTGTTTTGTCAAATAATCCCATCCTTTAAATTGATATTAAATGTACTTTTCCTTCCTTTCACTCTCGTTCATGAGTTAGGTCATTATTTTTCAGCTCTATTCTTCTTACCAAATTCTAATCCTCAAATTAAAATTAATCTTAATGAATTTAGCCTTAATTTTGCTCAGCTCACAACAAGCGGCCTCCCTATTTGCTTTAATTCTATTATAGTAATGTTTTCTGGGTCTTTAACCTTGTTATTGGCTGTATTTGGGTTTTATTATTTTTCTAGGAATAAGAAATCTCATCTATTCGTATTGATACGTTATTATCTCATTTTTGGCTTATTAGCTGATTTTCCTAATCTTTTTCCCATTCTACCAACATCTCTCGGGGCATTCTCAGATGGTTATTTGATTTGGATTTACCTTTGTGTCTTGATTAATTTACCTTATCCAACAGCTGTTTTTTCGATTATTTGGTCTTCTTTTGCCTCAATAATGATTTTTTTTGCTTATTATTTTCTTGTATCAACATTTTTTCAACTAATAACTTGTATAAACCTAATATTTCAAGGAAAATCAAAGAATTTTCAAGGTGGAATTTCTGGTTCTAGCCATGAGGATTTTAACCGTACATATTCCTAACAATTAAACCAGACTTATATTCTTCTTTTCACTGATAATACATTGTATCTCTTGATGTTTATTTTCTTCAAACTAAATATAATAGAAATAAATAAAAAATTCTCAAAATCTGATGATTTCACTGACTATTAGGGATAGATATGCCATGAATAATGATGCTTATTTAAAACCCACTTTTTTTATTGATTCAGATTCAGAAAAAATAAGAGCTCTTGCAAATAACCTAAAAAGCTCAAGTAATTCGGAAAAGGATCTTGCTATACAGACTTTTAGATTTGTACGAGATAATTTCCCTTATACCATAAAAGATTTTCAAATTGATAATCCTTCAGGATTCAAAGCCAGTTCAACTTTGGAGGCTCAAAGGGGTTTTTGTATACCAAAATCAATATTATTAGTAGCTTTATTACGAGCGAATGATATACCAGCTCGCCTTCATTTTGCTGATATAATTAATCATCGGAGTCCTCAGCATTTTCGTGATCTTATGGGGGGTAGCAATGTATTTATCTTTCATGGATATGCCGAGGTATTTCTGGATAAATGGTATAAATTAACTCCTTCCTTTGAGTCATCGTTATGCATAAAGCACGATTTTCCACTTTGTGATTTTACAGGTTCAAATGACGCGATTTTTAAATCTTATGATCTTAAAGGAAGACAATTCGTCGATTATATTAAAGATCGGGGAGTCTATGCTGATCTTCCATTTGATGATATGGTTAAAGCTTTTCTCGAATTTTATGGTCCTTTACTATCATAATAATGGCTTAATTCGATGTTACGATCAAGATTTAGAAAACCCGCCATGATGAAAGGCTATTTGGTACTTTAAATTCTCTCTAGAACAATGTTGAATAATTTCTGCTTCTAGATGGGTCCAATACGAATTATCAGTCTTCAGTTCAGAATATAATAATTTTAGGTGGGGATAGATCTCGGAAATTAGATTAAGAATCCGAGAAGTGTTATGAGGACGAAAATTGAGATTTTCAAACATATATCGGTCGGTAAAATATTTAGTCGCGTCAATAATAGTTTTGAAATCAGTTACTCCTGGAAAAATCGGAGAAATAAAAGTATAAGTTGGGATACCTGCGTTATGTATCTCTTTAAGGGCTAAAACACGACTAGTGGGAGAGGAGGCTCTGGGTTCAATTAGTTTTGCAAAATCATCATCTAAAGTTGAGATAGAGACTCCTACTTCAATATTAGAGAATTGAGTAAATAGAGCAATGTCACGAGTCACGAATTTGGATTTTGTCAAAATCGTTATCTTAGCCTGAGTACCAAGAAGCTTTTCTAAAATCTGATGTGTATTTTCAACTTTTTTTTCAAGCGAAAGATAAGGATCAGTCACAGAGCTAAATAAAATTGAATTATGATTATATTTTTGAGGTTTTATTTGACTTAAATCGAATTTTTTAATATCTAGAAAATCTCCCCACTTTTCACCTTTATGCCCTGAAAATCGAATCATAAATTCAGCATAGCAATAAATACAACCATGAAAGCATCCTATATAAGGATTAATGACATAATCCACACCAGGAATATTACTTTTTGTTATTATTCCTTTAACTTCTCGTTTGCTAATTTTTACCAAATCTTAATTCCCTTAAAAGCTTCTAGTCAGTGTAAAAAAGAATTTAAGATTTATTATTTAATACCTAGTTTTTAGTGAATATAGTAAAACATATAAACATGTTTGACAGTATGATGTCATACAAGTATGACATTTTAAAAGGATGTATGACTGAAATTGATGGATGATGAAGATCGTATTGAACGAGAAAGAGAAGCTTTTGAACGTGCAAAAGCCCAATTAAATCAAGAAAAAGAACGCTTACGCAGTTTAAAAAACATAACAATTCGAGGGATCAATCCTGATTTATATGATGAATTCACCCAACGTGTCAAGACGTTGAACCTTAGTATTGGTGATGCAGTTAATCGAATGATGACTGATATCATTGAAGATTTCAATGGAACCTTCCCCCAATTGAGTGCAAGAGGGACGTTTGGTAAACTAGCACTAGAAAAAGCATATATAGCTCATCATGATAAGCTTTCAATTTCCAAACGTGATCTTGAAGAGGCAAATACTGTTTTTTATTTTCAACATATTGATCAATTAATTATAGAACCTGATGTTGATCTTGAGACGTTTCAAACTTATATCCATTCTATTCAGCATTGTGGTCTAGTCAAAATTCCAAATATTCTTCCCAAACTCCTACTTCTCTCTAAAATTCGTTTTTGCGAAGAAATCGAGATTTATAAGAGTAATTCGGCTAATCAGTCTCCAAAGAACTCAAACAACGAAGATTGAATATTTTGAGACCGTAAGATGACCGTACAATATCTGAATACAATTCAATTGCGAGAATATCTTAACTCTCAAATTGAAGAGTATTTAAAGAAAATTGAAAACGAGCAAATTACTAAAGGAGAACTAGTAGAACTAGTTTTACAACTATTGACCGAAAGATCGTATTTATTAGGAGAACTAGATATTCTTAAAGAAATTCAGGAAAAATTAGGCCAACTTTCACAGATCTTTCAAAAAGATTTCAACTCGCTAATTACTCTTAGTGAAATGGATGAGACACTCTATAATGATTTCCAACAAATAGCCCAAAAATTGGGATTATCAAATGGAGAGGTACTATCAATTATGATGAAAGAATTTATTGAGCACTTTAAAGAAAATTCTTTTCCCCAGCTTTCATCTCACTCCCTTTTAACTGCAAATCGTAATCTTCCAGTGATTACTGTTGCATTTCAAGACAATCTACGTATTACTGAACAGAATTTACAAGATATTTCCTCAAAAATTTCCTTTGAACAAATAAATTTGTTAGAGTTTGAAAATGTTTCAGTTGAGACATTTATTAATAAGGTAGAAAAAATCCAAGATTGTAAAATGGTAAAAGTCCCATCTTTTTTTCCAAGATTATTACCCTATTCAAAATGCCTCAATTGTGAATTAATTGGATTTTCGGAATCATTATCACATTCCTATATCGATTATATCAAGGAAGCAAATCAAGTCATTGAAAATTGGCAAAATGGGACCGAAAAACCAAAAGATTAATTAAAATATTATAGTAACAACTAGATTCTGAATTTTCTTCGTGTAAATTTACAATCAAATTATAAATAACTAGATCTTGTACCATTTCTTCCAGTAAATATAAATAACTTTTTTCTATAAATATTCTTTGAAGTTTTTGGTGAAGGAAATGCCTGGAGATTATTTTTCCAAAATTTTAAGAGAAAAAGATATTCATAAAAAAGGAACTGAACTATTTCTTGAACTAGTAAAGTCAATAGAAGTCGCATATGAAACTTATGTTAAAGCAATTGAAGCTTGGAGAGAAGGAGATTATGAAAAAGGCTATAAATTACGAGATGAAATAATTAATCTAGAAAGAGATGCTGATAAAGTTAAAGACGTCTTCTTCGAGAGTATTTTCCGGAAAAAAGCCTATTTACCACAAATCACAGAAGAACGCTATAATTTAATGTTTAATGCGGATTATATATTAGATTGTATAGAGCGAGCAGTTCGTACATTATGCCTTAAAAAACTGGATAGTTCCTATTTTCCACCTGAATTTGATCAGATATTAAAAATAACAGAGGATCTTATCGAAAATTATGTCGAAGCGCATGAAGAATTTTTTGATGATTTTGAAAAAGCAGCTAAGAAAGCAATGAAGGTAGAGGAACAACGAGATGAAGTTAGAGATCTGTATTATTTTATTCAAGAGCAAGTTCTTAATGATAAATATGAGAGAGGGACTGAACGTTTATTAAACGACACCACACGAATTAGTATAAGAGCAGAGGAAGCCATTGATTATTTGAAAGTTTTAATTGCTAAACACAGTTAACGCTAATTTTGGTGACAAACCTGACTGATCCTTTAATTTTAGCTTTAGCTCTAGGAATCGGGTTTTTTGTTGCTTTTACCATAGGAGCAAATGATGAAACTATGACTCCTGCTGTAGGAGCAGGTTTGTTAACACTTGGATCAGCAGTGATCCTTGGGGGAATTTTTAATTTTATTGGCGTTTTTTTTCTTGGAAAACAAGTTTCTAAAACGGTTGGAAATAATTTTGCCACTGAAACTCTAACGCTTCCTATGGTCTTTATTATTTTAATTTCAATGGCGATCTGGTTATTTATTGTTTCCTTGAAAGGTATCCCAATTTCTACAACTCAATCTGTCGTTGGAAGTGTGTTAGGGATAGTATTGATAGAGTGGGGTTTATCCGCGGTACGATTAGACACTTTGATAATAGTTGTATTTAGCTGGATCATCAGTCCATTAATAGGTTTAGTTGGTGGATACGGATCCTATTTTTTAATCATTAAATTACAACAATCACTCAAACGTACAGGATATAGTGATTATGAGCGCCAGGAAAGGATAGCATCATATGCTTTAGCATTCTTTCTCCTCATTTCAGTTTTTTCTCGAAGTGGTAATGATGTTGCTAAAGCAATTGGGCCTTTGATGGCCATTCCAGAGATTTTGGCTGATCCATTCTTAGCACTTCTTGCCGGTGGTCTCGGAATGTGTCTTGGGGTTATCATACTTGGAAGACGAGTTACTAAAAAACTTTCTCAGGATATAGTAGCTCTATCAGCCACTTCTGCCCTAGCAGCAAGTGTTTCGGTGTCAATCATAATGTTCGTAGGTACTTTGCTAGGAATGCCTTTGAGTGGATCGCATATCTTAGTAGCAGCTTTTATTGGTGTAGGTTTTGTAAATAAAGAGAAAATCGATACTGATTCACTAAAAGAGATTGGGTGGAGTTGGATTTTAACGACTCCTGCATCTGCAATCTTTTCTGGAGTAATTTTCCTTATTGTTAAACTATTATTTTAAAAAAGTACCTTTAATTTATGATTCTATTTATTTGCAATAATATTCTATAAATTATAAAGTCATCAATTACACGGAGGATAGATGATATTTTTATCTTCTAAATGGTATATAATTATTTGAATGGTCTAATCCTGGTGATTAAAGCTTTGTGGAACAGAAACTTTTATCGATCAAATAATTAAAAGGTGTAAAAAGGACTTTATTATTACCATTACTTTTTTGTGCATTGGATTTCAATTCATCTTATTTAATTTTATATTGTAAAAAGAACCTACCCAAACATTTTCTCTTTTGTAACAAGAACAATTTTTTGTTTTAGAACATATCGTAGTGCAAAAAATTGACCTAATATTGCAGCTATAAAGCCAAAGCTCAAAGAAAAGATGTAATGTGCCAATGAAAAATTAAAAGTTCCTTGTGGTTGCTGCATTAATTGCTGTAAAATGTCCATATACCATACTGCGATAAAGAATCCAATAAAATATCCTACACTCGATAAAATTGTATAAATTAATACCTCTAAAACTCCCCAAAGATAAATATTTCTATTATGAATACCTATCGCTCTCATAATAGCTAGATCATCCTTTCGTTCGGCAATATCAATTGACATTATCGAGTAGATAATCATTCCAGCTATTATAAGAACTAGAAAGAGGATAACAAAGATGATAGAACTCATCAATGAATACCACGACTCCGTTTGCTTAATTAGATCTGATTTTAGGATTAAGGAATAATCTTCTTTTAATGATTCGATATCATCTTTAGAGGTCAATCCACCAAGAAGAATCCCGTTAATCATCTGAGTAGTGTTATTTCCAAAGGATAAATAATTTCCTAAAGAAAGAGGGATATAGAAGCTTGAAACATGGTGTTGTGGGAGAATTGACTGAATATTAACATTTGATTCAGTTCCATTTCTTCCTAGTAATGAATATTGATTTCCAGCTTCTAGGTTAAATGATTTAGCAAGGTCTGGGGATACTATCGCCGAAATATTGTTTGCAAAACTTGTTGAAAGGACTTTTAAACTTTGATTTAATGCTAACGCCATAAAAGTGATTTTTGTCCAAATATTAGAATTCTCTAAAGGATCACTTATTTTAGCGAAATCTGTTAACATAGGTTCTAGAGTGATTGATCCTTGGTTTGCAATTTTAGTCAAAATATTCGATTCAATTTCTGAAAATGGTTCAACGTATGTTAGGGTGATTTGAGCATCCCATCTTTCAGACTCAAACATTAAGGATCCTCCCTCAAAAACACTTACAATAATTGTTAATACACCTCCAACCAGTGCTATAGCGAGCAGAAGTGATAGAATTGTGGTTAAGGTTCGTTTAGGATTGACAAATACATTTCGAATAGAATATTTAATAGGAGCTGACAGACGAAAGACAAATTTTTGGAAAATATCTTCTAATATAAAGGTGGTTATCTTTCTTTCATGTATAATTGGTTGGATAGCAGCCCGTGGGGAGATTTTTAAGATTCGTCGAGCTGAGATGTAACATGCAAATGTTGAAATTATGACCGTAATTCCCAATAATAAGAGAAATTGTGTTATTGGTAAAACGATTACAATATAAGGGAATGAAAGCCAAGAATTTAACGCAAGGTCCGCAATTACTATTCCGATACCTCCACCAATAAAGATCCCGAGAATTGATCCTAGAATCCCCAAAATAAAACCATAAAAAAGATTTTGCGTTAAAAGATATCTGTTTGAATAACCTAATGATTTCATGACTCCAATTTGGGATTTCTGTTCATCAATAAACCGATTCACAACCGTATAGGTCAGAAACATAGAGATTAAAAGAAAGAAAAATGCAACTCCAAATCCAACCCAGATCATAATAAATGCCATATCTTCCATTAAGGAAGGATATTTCCTTACATTAATGGTATATATGTTTAAAGGTGATTCATCTGTTTGCAAATAATGGAGGAAAGAATCGATTTCACTTTTAGTTGAAAGAGAAATACAAATCTGATTATAGATTTCCTGTCCTTGAAATAATTCTTGTTGAAGATAATCTGTCCTTACAAAGATACTCATTGTTAAATATTGAGCAAATGTGGCCGAAAATTCAAATTGTTGTTGAGATACTCCCTCACCTGCTTTCATTGGATATTCAGGACTATAAGCTCCCCCTAGTATTGTAAGATTTAGATCTTTTGATTCAGTTCCGAAGTCAATTGATAGAGCAATTTCATTTCCTTCCTCAAGATGATAGAACTTTAAATAAGATTGTTCAATATAAACTCCTGCTGCAAGCTCAGAATAATCCGTAAAATAGCTCCCATCTTTTGTTATAATTCTATTGATTGAATTCGAGTTATTTCTAGGTAAAGAGATAACCTCAACAGATATCTTTTCACTTTCTACTATTATTTGACCTTTGAAAAACAAACGTGGTTGAATTGTTGTTATTAAATATTTCCTTTGCCATTCAGATATAACTGATGCATTAAATGAAGCTGAAGATAAAGGGACAGTGTCAATCCAAACATCTCCTACTTTACTTTCTTGGAAATATTGTTGCCAGCTAACATCCATCAGAACCCCTATTTCTATGTAAAGAATACTAGCAGCTTGACTAATTAATATTAGAATAATAATAGGTAAAGAACGTGCTTTATTCCTTGTAAGATCTCTAACAATTTTTTTGAAAAATAGCAATATTTATTATCCTTTCGATGTTCCAAAAATCTGTCCGTCTTTTAAATAAACAATATAATCGGCAAGTTTTGAAATTGCAACATTATGTGTGACAATTAAGAATGTTGTTTCTTTCTCCTTACAGATCCTTAACATTTCTTTCAATATATGTTCTCCTGTCTCTGTATCGAGATTCCCTGTTGGCTCATCAGCTAGAACAATTTTGGGTTCTTTAACTAAAGCTCGTGCAATAGCAACTCGTTGTTGCTCTCCTCCTGAAAGCTGTGATGGAAAATTGTTGGCTTTATCTATTATTCTAACAGTCTCTAACATTTTCATGGATTTTTCATAGGCTATACGACGAGAAAAATTCAGCTGGGCGGCTAATTCTACATTTTCAACTGCTGTAAGGGTTGGAATTAAGTTGTAGAATTGAAAAATGAATCCAACATCTTTTTTCCGAAATTCAGTAAGTTTTTTTTCTGTAAACTTAGTGATTTCATGAGTATTGACTTTAATTGATCCACTGGTATGCATATCTATCCCACCAATTAGATTGAGAAGTGTGGTTTTACCAGACCCACTGGGACCAAGAATCACTACAAATTCTCCTTTTTTAATCTCAAGATTCACGTCATTTAAAGCATGGACAGTTATTACACCACTTTGATAATCTTTAACAAGCGAATCAATTACAACCATTGGTTTACTCAAATTTATCACTATTTGACTCTTGATATAAGGACATATAAGGTTTGACGATAAAAAGAATTTTCAGTTCATTAAAATAGCAGTTAAATAAAAGTATACGGTCGTGAACACTTAAGCGTAAATTTTTTTTTACCTGATCAAATACTTAATAAAAAAGTGTTTAAAGTTGGAATTCATTAAATTATCTGAATTTTTAGTTTTAAATAAATGTGTATTAGAATGAAATCTGAGGCTTCTATTGAAACAATACTTAAAGCGATTTCTAATAAAATAAGACTTGAAATATTAGACTATATAATAGAGGAAAAATTCTTAATCAAGAATAATTTAATTACTCATTTTAAACTTCAAAGAGCAGGACTTGATTTCCATTTAGCAACGCTGGAAGAAGCTGGATTTATTGGGTTGTTAGAGATTAAAATTAAAGGCCGTAAATATGTTTTTGTCTATCCAAAAGCTACATGGAAGATTAACCTTGATCTTCTTGAGACTAAAAGGCTTCAAGACTTCCTTCCTTCAGAATTAATAGAAAATGATTTTCCTAATCTCACAGAACGATTTTGGATTGGGTCTAGTGAAATTAAAAATCCTCATACAATTAAAAAAATTTTAGAATCCCTTGCAATAAAATTAGGTGGCCATTCTTCCGATAATTTCTGCCAACGCTGTAAAAATGCCTTGGGAATAATGAAATGTTCAAAATGCTTGAAACTTTATTGTACTGAGTGTGCAAAAATTATTATCAGATCAGATAAAGCTAAAATTACCTTTTGTTACGACTGTATTTCAGACCAATTTTCCTAGTTTATAGCCTACATTATTAAGTTTTAAAAAGGGGACAATCTAGGGATTTATGATGATTTCTTATGTTTCATCAAGTAGATGATTTAATGTTTTTTTTCCCATAATACCAATTGCATTAGTTATTAGATTTGGATTATTTCTTTTCTGGTTTGTCGCCTTGGTAAACTACCTTAATACTCCTTATATGGAGGAGGATAGAGTAGTTTGGGTCATCATTCTTGTTTTTTTAGGACCAATAGGAGCATTTCTTTGGCATCTAATCGGAAAGAATCACTATACACAGAAAAAGGCTTTATAGATTAATTTACCCTTTTTTCTCTTCCTTTTATTTTTTTTATTTTCTCAAAAAGTAATCATAGATGTCCTGTTGGCAGAAAAGAAATTTAAGAATAGTAAAAGGATATTTATTATAAAATTGACCTCTTCTATCAAAATTAAGACATTCCAAAAAGTAATATAGGTCTGAAATACCATTCCTTTTTTTGTAAGATTTTCATAAATATACTGGGAGATCACCCAAATGCCAAAAGTGAATAAATTTGATGATTATGCAGAACAACAATGGGGACATTATCTTGAAGGAATCCATGAATCAATCGAACCTGAAAAATATGTCATAGGTACTTATTATATTTGTTTAGCGGGTAATTTAGATCCTTATTATATCGGGAGGGTAATGGTAAAAGAACAAACGATTGGATCCTTTTTGCCTGTCACTTCGGATCCAAAAGATATACTTAAAAAATTTGCGGGAAAAGTTATTGGGCTTTATAGTACTCCTCCTTTTGAAATCAGTGTTCCACCAGACTTGAAGGAACGTCAATACATTATTCAGATCGCATATCCAATTGAAGGACTAGAACCTCAATTTCCCTTGTTATTAACAACATTAGCAGGTAATATATCCTTAGGGGGAAAAGTTAAGCTCCTAGATGTACAATTTCCTTCTGAATTTCTTCAAAATTTCAAGGGACCAAAATTTGGGATTCAAGGATTAAGAAAACAATTAAAAATTCCAGAACGACCAATGTTAACCAATATAAATCACGCATACACAATAGAAGACGGAATTAAGACATTTTATGAAGCTGCGAGAGGAGGAGCTGATTTTATTAAGGACAATGAAAGTTTGGCAGGTAATATCAAATATTTACCACTAGAAGAACGAATAACAAAAAATATGGAACAAGTGGATAAAGCTAAAGAGGAAACTGGTGAAGATACAATTTATTTAGTTAATATCACTGATGAACCTACAAAGATGATCGATCATGCAGAGAAAGCAATTTCATATGGTACAAATGGACTAATGATTAATTACTTGACAGCAGGATTAGCTGCAGTTAGAACGGTTACTGAAGATCCTAGTATTAAATTACCAGTTTTAGGTCATATGGATCATGCAGGAGTATTTTATGAATCAGAAGTGTCAGGAATCTCTTCGAATTTAATTATGGGAAAATTCGCACGAATGGCAGGATTAGACATCCTTGTTTATCCTGGAGTTTATGGGAAAGCTCCTTTTCTTCGTGATCGTTATTTTGCCTGTGCCACTGTCTTACGTTATCCTTTTTGGCATCTAAAACCCACCTTACCTATGCCTGCTGGAGGTGTAACTCCAGGAATTGTTTTAAAATTAATTAAAGACCTCGGTACAGATATTATGATTGGAGCGGGCTCTGCAATCCATAGTCACCCAAAAGGGACTTATGCAGGGACTAAAGCTTTCCGACAAATTATTGATATAGGTGTCAGCCATCTAGATGAGGCTAGTGAGGATCTAGAAGATTTTGTTGATGAGCATGAATCTGAATATCCTGAATTAAATGCAGCTCTTAATTCATGGGGTCAAAGTGGATTAAAATACCTTCCTAACTATCCATAATATATTTTTATTCTCTTTTTTTTCCTTTTAATCTATCTAAAATAATACTAATTATTAAAATTCCATTTTTTTCATTAAAAGCAATTGACCTTATAATCTGTTGCAAGAATATGATTAGGATTTCCTAATAATCAAACCTAAATTTTTAATCTCAGAGGTTGTGAGAATTTTACTTGTATCAAGATTAAAAATAACGCCATTAATTAATCGATATTTAAACTCAAATAATTCACTGTATTCATTAGTAGCAATCACTACGATCTGTGATAAACAATGTGGGCAAAAAAGAACAGGAAATCGACAAATGTATTCCTTAGAATAGACATAAACTATATCCCCATTTGGTGGAAGAACTTCAATACAATTTTCCATAAAAGGCAGGATAATTTGTAAACAGTTTGGACAGGCCCATTCCTTAACAACATATTGAAGAAATAACTGAACTATAGAATTGAGGGATCCAAAATATTCCTTGTCTAAAAATCGTTTGATAATATCTTGGTGTAAGTATAATTCCCAAACAAGATCAGCGTATTTAAGTTTAATATTTTGTCGATAGATTATTGGGTCTGAAAAGGTGTTATTAGCCATCTTGTTCCCTTTCTGCATTTAAAGAATCCATATGGTCAATATCTTCAGTTAATTTGTAGGGAAGAAATAGATTCATTGATGGTAAACTTCCTAACCAAAGAATCTCATAGATTTCTTCACATCGAATTTTTAAAACTTTTTTCAATAGCTCAAGTGCTTCATTGTATAAAAAGGGTACTTCTTCATTAAATCGACCTGCTTTTAAAAGTGTGTTATATAGGTCTATCTGATCATTCTCTTTTATTGAGCGAGCTTCATGACTAAATTTTATAGTAATCAGTCGTTTAAGAGCGTTTAGAGATGATTTAGAGAGGCTTTTCATTTTACCTAATTCTATTTCCTTTTCAATATCTATTAATCGATTTATATTGACCTTAAATGGAGAAAGTAAATTTATTGGAAAAAATTGTTGAATAATTTCCATCACAACTGGAGTAATGAGTGACTCGTCGATAACTCCTAGTTGATTCAAGGTAATTTTTTCTTCTAATAAAAGAATAATCTTTCTAAAAGTAGTTTTCATGAATTGTAAAGGTACTTCCTTCATAAAAATAAATATTTTGAAACTTATTGAGGAAATAATTAAAACTTTAAACTTATTTTTATCTATGACACTTAATCGAACATTATCTGATAGATTATTTACTTCAGTGTTGGGAGTTGGCTCTAAAAGATAACTAATGAAATCTGATTGGAATGATTCTAAAAATGTATCAATTCCCACCGAGAGACCACTTAATTCACTCTGAATTGTTCTCGTTGATCGATAAATAAAATTATTTATTGAATATACAGGTAATCCTGACCCTATGGTAACTAAAACCATATACACATCAAGTATTGACTTTAATTTTTCCTCTAGTAAATTAATATGTTGCATTTCTTTTATTTTTCGTTTTTTATAGGTTTTTGAAATACTTAGGAGAAGAATAAATCCACATAAAGCTACTATTATAGCAACAATAATCATTTCAAGAGGAATACTTGAAAATTGAATAGGATTTCCCATTTCAAATTGGAACTCAAATGTTTTAGAAATACTGTTTATATGAAGATTTACGTTGTCAGATGCCTCGATGTACCATATCAATGTAGAAGGTTTCGTAAAAACTAAATAAGAGATGTAATGGGTCTGGTTAAATTCCATTAGAGTTTTTTTAGCTTGGATTGTAGAGCCAAATCCAACAATTTTATCTTGCTCCAGAAATTCAATATACGCGTATACATTAAAAACTCCTGATCCTTCATCGGTTACATTAGCCCAAATAAGTATTGAAGTATCGTTTATTTTCCATATACCTACTTCATTGATACTCGGAGGCCAAATATCTAGCATTCGATGAGTACCAGAAATATTCTCTAAAATATAATATCCTGTTGTTTCTCCTGGGTCATTTACATCAATTAAATAATTGAAAAGAAAGTTATAAGGGATTTTTAGATCAAAAATTAAATGAGTTCCGTTTGAAACCATCAGGATTCTATCTTTCAGAATTATTCCGGATGTATAATTCCAGATACTAATGTAAACCTCATGATCGTTAAAAGGGTTAAAAACTAGCAACCATAAACGAACAGTCCCAATAGTCATATTTGAGTAAATGTATTCTATATCATAATCGATTATTTCAGTCGAACAGAAATCTAGGGTTTTGAGTTCAGTAGAATATACTGTGTGGGAATTTAACTCACCATCAAATACAGTTAAATAAAAACTATAGCTTTGATTACATCCTATTTCTGCTTTTTTAATATAATGTGTTCCATTTGAAAATAATTCTAAGATTTGACTAAGGTTATTATTATATAAATTTAAGGTTAAATTCTTGATTGAACCATAAGAATCATAAGCTTCTGCCCAAAACAACAATGAAATTGCTGTATGATTACAATATTCATACTTTACTCCATAATCTGAACAAAAAGGAGCAGTATTATCCTTTACATAATAAGGATTCCATGTAGTACTCTGACTATTTCCCATTTTATCAAAAGCTGTTATATTATAAGTAAAAGCTTGCCCAGGGAAAAAATCCTGAAGAGTACAGCTAAAATAATTCCCTGATCCATTCCAGCTCATTGTTACAGTCTTTGCAGAAGTATAAATGAAGTTTAATAAAACTGCTGAGTCATTATCAAGAAGACCACTTCCATTTTCACTTTCTATAATAAGAGCCCAAATTGTGAGATTCCCATTTTGATGATTGTCTATTCCATAGGAATCAATGCGAGGTGGGGTAAGATCCACAATTGTTATTGTCTTATTTATCATCCCAACATTATGTGCGTTATCTTCAACCCATACTAGAATCTCGACTCTTTCATTAAATGAAAATGTGTACTTGTAATAGTAGCGATAAAAAGTATCATAAATCATTTCTTGTGTGATCGAATAATTTGAAAAGTGAAATTTTATCCAGAATGTATTATTAACATAAAAATTATCTCCAAAAGAGTCAGTAGCATATGAAAAGACTGTTATTTCGCAATCATTTGTTGTAGAATTTTCAACAGTTAAAAAAATGACTGGTTGTATAGAATCTTCTAGTAGAATATTAGCAGTTTGATATATCCCATTATTATTCCAGTTTCCATATTCATCAACAGCACAAATATAAAACCAGACATTTTTCTGATGATAATCTAGGGATGGTACTCGTATATGAAAGGAAGTATTTGTTTTTTTACTCATTGAAAGATTAGTCCATTCTCCAAAGTAATCTTGAGTGAAAACTAAAAAAACAGAAGTAGTATTGAAAGGCCAATCGATTACTTCTGCAAAAAAATCAATTGTACCATTTCCTTGATCTACATTCCAATAAGAGACTATTGGATCAATAACATCCCGCATAATATACGGCCCTTGGATTAGTCCAATAAATATGTTACCTGCAAGATCTGCTGCAGAAATCCAATAAATTACTGTTATATTAAACTCGAATTGCTTTCTAAAATAATATAAATCTTCAAATTCAACCATAGAATAGGTACTATTAACACCATCTTCTGAAAAAAATATTAGGATACTACTGGTATTAACTCCGCTTTGGTAATTGTTTTGGTCCTCAATAGAAACAAAGAAATCAACAAAGCCATTATCATGTGAATTAAACGTATGCCCTATATCTATAATAATAGGGGCTTCCAAGTCAGCAGGAATAATGATTCGATGTGAAGGGGTTAATGTATAAAGTTTGGAACCATTTTCGTTTCCTATTATATCCTTGACTGAATAAATCGAATAATTTAAACTAATACCATATTGTGCAAATGTTCGATAGACCCAGAATCCAGATTCATTTCTATGCATACTAAACAATTCTCCATCAATCTGAATTATGACTGGATCCTGAATTGAACTCATATTATCAGTAACATTTGTATAAAATTCCACTGTGCCATTTTTAAAATCAATAGCATTATAATCAACAATAATAGGAGCAAAATTATCCCCTAAGTACACAAAGTAATATGATGATGAGAATGAATTATTTGCAATATCAATTGCGATAATATTGTAAATTACCTCTACATTCCTTTCCAATAGAGAATCCAAAGCAGTCTTATTATAATAAGTATTTGAAGATAGATGTTGCATGGTGAAATTACCTTGAATGAAAATGAAACCATTTGAAATATTTGTAACAGTAAGATTTAGTTTAACCACAATGGAACTACTATCATCCCAAACATCAGCAAAAAAGGTAGAAACATTATTGAATATTAATGATTGATTTTCAAAATGTATATTTTGGATTATAGGTGGTGTCTCATCAGAATATTCAGCAATTCTTATAGTATATTCAAAATAGGGAGTAATCTGAAAATCAGAATAACTAAAAACTTCAAGAAATGCAAGTGAATCATTAATTGATGATTTGTATTTCACTGTTAAATTATAATAATTAAATGTGAGATTAGTAAAAATAGCCATCCCCTGAAAAGTTGTGTTTTTGGTCCAAGTAAGAGAGCTATTTTGAGAATTAGTTAACGTTATTTGCGCATTCTCAACTAATTTGTTATCTAAATCTAGAACATTTACCTGAATGGTTGCATTATCTAGTTTATGTTCCAAATCAACAACAATTGCTCCATAAACATCATCATTTACATCGTCAAAATAGATTGCAAAAATTTTATCAATTGAAAGAAAATTTGTTCGAAGAACAATCCAAGATTCGGATGCAATACTAACTTCAATCTCTTCTCCCCATGTCCGTCCACCATCGGTTGAATTTTTGACAAAAATATCATTTCCAATAATATAAATAGCAAAAAGTGTATCTGAATAAGGATCAAAGGCTGGTTTCACTTCATCTCCCATTATACCTACATTTGTAACTACATTTGAACGATGACTCCAAGTTCGATTACTATCATAAAAAATCCACGTTTCTAAATCCCCTGTTGCATTAAATACATCGTTATTAAAAACTAAATAAATATTGAAGGTATTTGGATCTAGTACAGCACCCCAGTTTGCATTATTATTGTAATCGTCCTCAGGTGTTTCTGTTCCTGTTGTAATTGTAGCTAAAAAGGTAGGGTTGTTGTCCCATGCATCTAAGGACTCATGATATACAAATGAATAAAGTTCATTGGCTGTTACATCTTCATAAATACAAAGAATGTCACCATTACTCAAAGGAAGAAGCTGACCATGATCATCATCGTCATCTAGAATAGAATATAAGGGAGTAATATCATGAAAACTAGTATCATATTTAGCGAATTGAGGCCCATTTGTCATCCAAGAAGCACAAAATCGATATGTTTCTGTTGATATCGTAACTGTACCACCCCCATCAGGTGCATTATGAGCTCCTCCTGAGTCTAATACTCGTTGCCAATTTCCACCTGTCTCATCATTTTTTGTGTCTAAACTATTATATACCATTTCATCATAATCAATAGAATTTGCTATAAAGTGAATCTTTGTTCCATAATTTCCTGGAGTCCAACGATCATACCAGCAGGAAAAACTTCTGAAACGATATATAGGAGGACCACAATCTATATTTATTGGTCCATTCCAGCTGAAACCATTGTCAGTGGTTTTATAATAAACAATTTCAGATATGCCACCATTTGTTTTTTGGAAAAATGCATATCCATGACTATCATTAATAAAAACTACATTAGGTCCAGGATTATACTCATCTGTTGCATCATATACATTAGTATCAATAATCATTTCCGATATTTTAGTAGTATTTAGATCTCTAAGTTCTTGAAGGTTGATTGAATAAAAACTTTGTGGATTTAGTTGATTTTCATATTCAGTTATTACCCATCCTTCTGCTAAAACTCTTTTTGAAAGGCGTAGTTCGTCAATTATTCCTTCAAAAAATTTTAGAGTCTCACTTGGGGTCTGATCTAGGTCAATTCGACCAATTGAATAATTTCCAAATGAACCGAAAGTTGGTGTACCTGTGTTACTCATAGAGCCTTCGCCTATACCATTAATATAAATTGTGCCAATGCTATTATCTTGATCAACAGAACATACAAGATAAAACCATGTTGATGCGGCCCAAGATGAAGTAATACTGTCAATATAGTCGTAGTTGCCATACCAAGTATAACCTTCAGTTTTACAATATAGTATCCCATTACTACCGTGAGAATTATCCTGTCCTGCAAAAGTAAACGCCATATTATATGAAGAATTATAATAGTGACCAAAAATAGGCATAGATTCACTAGAGCTAGTATTAAAAGCATTATCAAGTTGAATCCAAGCTGATATAGTATAGTTCCCTGATCCTATTTTAGGGTCCCATACTCCTAATTGAATATAATCATCAATACCATCAAATTTTTGTCCTAATCCAATTACAGCAGTTTCATCCGTTGTTCCATGTTTTGTTCCATTGATACCTGATGAGGTAGAATCCTGCAAACTAGGACCTAAATGCCAAACACCCGCATAATTATTCATCCATACACCAGCAGAATTCTCGATACTTTCAAATGTAGGATTCCCATAATACATAGTGATTTTCTTGTCAGTTGTGCTTGAAAGCAGGGGAATGCGAATCCACATTCGTATATAAGCATGGGTTGCGTTAATATAATCAAATAACTCAATCTCATGGTCTAATTTTTGATTAAATTCATCTAAAAACAAAATGTCATCTCCATCTGCCTGTGTATGGATCCTTAGATCAGTATCATAGATACTTAGTAACATAGGAAAATCATAAAGGTCTGCGTGTACTTTTTCATGATTAATGACAATTTCTTTCTTATATTCAAATGCAGGTGCTCCCCAGTCGTTATAAATTTCTTGAAAACCAATAGAATAGAATGAATAAGGTTGATAATAGTTATTATACTCCGTGGTGAGCCAATCTGCAGATCGTGAGACATTTGAAATTCTAACCTCATCAATAAGACCATTCCAAAATCGGTCATTATAATTATAATATTGCCTACCAATATGTCCTATACTTCCGCTATCTACCAAAGTATTATCATCGGTATCTATTTGTAATTTACCATCCACGTAAAGGTAATTGATACCATTATCAATTACTCCAACCACATGATGCCAATTAGTATCTGTAAAAGTTGTATCACTATCAGCACTTGTCATAGTTCCATCCCCTACCCAAAATTTGAACTTATTATCAGAATGTCTAACTAATGCATAACCATTATCATCTGTATCATCTAATTTTCCTGCAATTCCCATATAAGCTCCACTTGGACCAGTATTTTTTACCCAAGCTTCAATCGTTAAATGTTGGAGAATTTGTAAACTAATAGAATTTGGAATGGAAATATACTCTTCATTTGTACTATTGAAGACTTGTGCTGAATCAATTATACCATCGATTTGTGTAGGTATTCCTCCGTTCCCTTGGCCATGATTATTATAAATTGTACTATCAATAAAATCATTTATACTCCCATCTCCACTTTCACTTAAATGCCAAACAGCTCTATAATATCTGTCCCATACATTATTTGGATTTTCAAGATTAGCAGCATTAGGATTTCCATAATACATAAAAAAAGATGTATCATTTTGACTAGATAATTTTGGAAGACAAACCCAAGCAATCAAATGAGCATGAGTAGAGTTAAAAGTAACATCATAATATTCAAGTTCATGAGCTAAAATATTATCGTTTTGGTCAACAAATATGATATCATCCCCATCTGCTTGTGTATGATAACGTAAAGAATCATCAAATAGTACAATAAGTACTGGAAAGTTTTCTAAATCAGCATTTATTTTAGAAGAATTGATTGTAATAACTTTCCGATAACTATAAGATGGTTGACTCCAAATATTGGATGAAATACCAGCTCTGAGATAAGATGAAGAATTATACTGTTTTTCGTGCATAATCTGATCATGTAGGGTAGAGGAATCAGTTTTACAATCAGCTATTTTTATGTGATCTTGAAAAAATAAAAGGTCATAATTCCTTAGAAATTGGACTTTTTGATCAATTATAAATCTAGGAGACTTAGATTCAGCTAAAAAATTTATTTGAGTTATTGGTTGAAGTAGTATTATCAGGAGGAGTAGAAAACTAATGAGAATAAAGACATTATTCTCTTGTTTTCTATAAATAATTATTTCCTCCTTTTACTTTCATTTTAATTGTTAATCTTGATTCAAGTGAATAGCATCAGGATTAGAGATCACAAAATAAACAATAAACATAATGGTAACTTTTTCAGTCTTATCCTATATCTTTCTCTAATACTGATAACTTATAATCCAGTTATATTATTTTAAGGATGACTAATGAAATTATCAGCATATTAGATTATTGATATATATTCTTGAGAATTTTCCTTCCAAGATGCTCAAAGACTTCATAGACATTTTCTGAGGTCTTTGCTGAAGTTTCAAAGTAATCAATTTGATTGGTGTTGTCAGAATTAATTGGAGTTAAAGTATTCATAATATAATTCTTTATTTTTGATGGAGTAATCTTTAGTTCGTTCTTCAAATCCTTTTTATTGCCAAGAACAATTACATGATGATTTTTAATTTCACAATGCTTTAAATATTCTTGATACCATTTATCAAGGGTTTCTAAGGATTCTAATCTTGTAAGATCACAAACAAGAAACACACCTACAGCTCCTTTATAATACAAAGACCTAATACGTTTAAAATTAGGTTGGCCGGCTAAATCCCAAATTTGCAATCTAATTATTTTCAATCCATTGTCTGTTTTACAACTCAATTCTTTAG
Organism: Candidatus Hodarchaeum mangrovi; assembly: GCA_016839515.1. GTDB lineage: Archaea > Asgardarchaeota > Heimdallarchaeia > Hodarchaeales > Hodarchaeaceae > Hodarchaeum > Hodarchaeum mangrovi. The sequence goes on along the minus strand of JAEOUE010000206.1, from coordinate 9,490 downwards.
AAATAAAATCAGAGCCTAAAGTCGGTAGATATTCTGATGAAAAGCCTTTTCCAAGATATTGATTTATCAATGAGGTTTTTACAACTTCTCCATCTCCAAGAAAGCAAATCTTAGCAAGAATTGCCATTTTCAAAACCTCATACCTTTTTAAAAAAATTAAATCTTCTCTATGTAAATTAGATGAAATCATTATTTTAAAAATATTCGATTTATTTTTTTTCCCCATACGTCCCCTCCTCTCATTATATTGGACAGTGATTACTCTAATCTGTTATCGATTGTTAATTAGTTTTTATATCCTTAAAAAACATTAAATATCAATAAATTGTTAAAAAGCTGGGAACCTATGGTTTTTTACTTGATATAGCAAATTTTCTAAGAGATTAGATTTAGTTAAAGATGAATTCAGATCATTAAATTGTAGCTTTTTTTTAAAACAAGTTAAAAAATAAGAAATTGAAAAGAAAAAATCTCTAAATGGATTTTCCTGCAAAATATTGAATAAACAATTATCGGTTATTGGAAAATAGTGATGATTTTTATCATTTAGAAAAAGATAGCTGACACCTAAGCTATACAGAGAAAATGTAAAGTTTTTATTGAATTAAACGCCAGTTTTTGACTGTCTATTCTATCATTTTTTAAAATCCTGCTTAGAGCTAAATATAAAATAAATAGAAATTGGCCTGATTGATTAGTTCATCACTATACTAAGTTGTATATGCCTCTGTCAGTGTAAAAACACTATACATATTTACACCGTAGTAATTGTTGCAGAGAATTTCTTCAATATTCTTTGGTGTTGATATTTAAATTATCAAAGAATTCTCTCAAGAGCCCCAGGAACAGTCATTGGTGATAATGCTTTAATAAATTCCCTTGATTCTCCGCCTTGATCAATAGTGATTACTCGATAAGTTAAACCTGTCGTATTCCGTAATTCTTGGGCTGCTGTAGATGCGATAAACCTTGAACGAACATCAGCTGATTGTCCAATCCACAGAAAAATTTTTTTCAATGTGTTATCCAGTAATACATAAACAGAATCCTTTTTTAATAAGCGAGAGGAGCTGTTATAAGGTTTAAGTTCACCTGAACCATCTTCGGTTATTTGAAAAAGGATTTTCTCATTTTTTTCTTGAACTAGCATTTTGTATCTGTATTAAAAGCTCATTTGATTATTCTAAAAATCGAATTCTAGAGTTAAAAAAGCGAACTAAAGAAGTCCCCCGAATATCAATCTTATTTTTCCACTATTGATTAGTTTTTTTAGTTCATTCTCATTCAAATATTGATAATTTACTTGAATTAATTTGACTGTCTTCCATGATAGCCCCATCCTTCTAATTAGAGTGCGTGTTTTATGGGGAGGGAAATTCCTCTTTATTTTCTTGGTTTTTGATTTATGATGTTTTTAACATTCAAGATATTACTGAAGGTACGTTTATTGATATTTATTTATTTTATTATTAAATTTTGGTTATTATACAGCTTTTATAAATACACCAAATCCTCCTCAGAAAGAAGATAAGTGGATTATATTTTGTTTTTCTTCCTCAGGATGATTATCACTCCGATTAGAGTAACTAGCATAAACAACTGCTAATAATCTGCGTTAATTAGAAAAGGTTACTTTAAAAATACTCATACATACCTCGGGTCAAGCTAATAATGTTTTAAAGGCTCTCAATCAGGAACTGGTTCTTGAAAGAAACATCTTCTAACCTTTGGGATCAAGAATAAAAAAAAAATACTGACAAAAAAAACATTTGTTTCCTCTTTCAGAAGTAAATTTTCTTTTGCTGTTTGGATAAAGTGCATACAATATGATTATACACCCTTAGAAACAGGTGATAGGATTGATTCAAGAGATTAAGATAGAAATCAAAGGTTTAACGAAATACTATGGTAAAAGCCGCGGGATAGAGGATTTAAATCTTGAGGTGAAAACCGGTGAAATATTTGGTTTTCTTGGTCCTAATGGAGCAGGGAAAACGACAACTATACGCTGCATGATGAATACACTAATACCTACTAAAGGAGAAATAAAAATTTCAGGTGAGTTAGTTTCACGGGGAAATCCAAGTTTACGAGAGAAGATAGGTTATATACCAGGTGAATTAGCGCTACCTGAATATTATACTGTTAATGAATTCTTAAATTACATTGAGGCTATGCGTGCTAAGCCTGCGACACGTCGAGAAGAAATCATCGATCGATTCGATCTTAATTCGAACCTCAGAAAGAAAATCGGTGCTTTATCAAAAGGAAATAAACAAAAAGTAGGTATTGTAGCAGGCTTTATGAATGATCCTGATGTATTAATCATGGATGAACCAACAGCAGGATTAGATCCATTGCTTCAACAAGTAGTATTCAAACTCCTTTTAGAATCGAAGAAGGAAGGAAAAACACTCTTTATGAGTTCTCACAATCTCGAAGAAGTCCAACGGGTATGTGATCGAGTTGGGATAGTAAATGATGGCTTTTTGATTAGTATTGAGGAAATTGAAGATCTTAATAAAGATGTTCCCCGCATCTTGGAAGCACGTCTTAGAAATCCTGATGAAACTCGCCTTACTGAATTTGGTGATCGACTTTTAGAGTTTCGAAAACCTGATAGTTTTGTTAGATTGTTAATTCGGAAGGAGGATTCGATTAAAGATAATATTGGTATTCTTCTAGCTATGGATCCTGAAGAACTTATTTATCCTCCTGCGAGTCTCGAAGAGTTTTTCTTGCAGTTCTACGAAGGGAAAATATAGGCGAGCATGGAATGACAGTTCAATTCACAGTTCAGCGTTATTGGTTAGATTTTAAAAGGCATAGGACTTTCGCTTTGTTAGCAGCTATAGTCTTAGCGGTAATCGTGGCAGTATTTGGTATAATCTACCCTGGGCCAGAATTCTTTGGAACTTTTTTCGAAATTCCTTTTGTTCAGGCTCTTTTTGGATCAATACCTGATGTTGACAATCCTGGTCTACTCTTCTGGTTTCTTTTGCTGTTTTCTATCTTCGCTAATATTGTCTACCCTGTAATAGGAATCTTTCTTGGTTCTCGGATATTACCATGGGGGGAACGAGATGGGAAAGAACTCATTTTTAGTACTGAAAAACCACCATATAGGTATTTTTTAGAGAATTTGTTACTTGTTATTGTCTTAATTCCTCTTATTGTGTTACCTGCGTTCCTCGTAGGAGTAGTATCATTGTTATCGGGTGGAGGTGGTGTGTCTTCTTTTACAATCGCATTTATCCTTCCACTGTTTTTTGCATTCGTTGTAACAATGGTAACAAGTTTGGGCTGTGCGATTTCGTCCTCAACAAAGGCTGGTTATGCTTTTGGTGGCCTTTTCTTTATAATTTCGTTTACATTGGACTTACTTCAACAAGAAATTGACTTTGTGAAAGATATTAACCTAATGACACAAATTAACGCTATTGAGAACGCATTAAATAGAACGTGGAATGAAGAATTCATCCTGAGATGCCTTTTTCTAGTGACACTTCTCATAGTTTTAACAATTTTCTTCTTATATCGAATAGATCACATTAAAACACGATCAGCTTATCAAGAAACAGTTGAAGAAGAAATTGAAGGTAGAATACAGAAAATAATAGCTAAATTTTCCTTCATTCGTAAATTCATACGAACTCCTATTGAGACGATTCTTTCACGAACAGGTTGGAACTATCCTGCTTTTCGTGATCAACTCCAGTCCTCAGCTGGATTATTTCTAATTTATTTAGTCATAACGAGCATGCTACTAGCGCTTGTAGTTATTGTGTATCCTGGAGATGCAGCGATGGCTGTCGTAATTTCTGATTTGGATATAGTATTTGAGTCTCCTATCATAGCAGCTTTTCTATTTGGGCATAGCTTGACTGCGACTTTGGAAGGTTTCTTAATGTACAAAATATTAGCATTCCATTGGGTTTTTTATGGTCCGTTTCTCTTTATTATGACCCACGCTATTATTATGCGGGACAGTAATGCTGGATATGATGAAATTACTTGGTCAATGCCTCGAACTCGTACCTGGATCACTTTTGAAAGGACACTTGCAGCTCTCATATATCTCTGGATTATTTTTCTAGTTAATTTTGTGGTGCTTTATGCGAGCCAAATTCTCCTTGGAACATATGCTGATGTTATGTTGTCAGATTTTGGAGCTACTGTTTTAACTTTTATCTTTCTCGGAATAGGTTACAGTCTTTTTCTCGTTCTCTTCGTGGGGTTAGCTTCCATTCCCCATCCCAAATACATTTCGGTAGCACTTCTTAGCGTTTTTCTCCTAGCAATTTTCATACCAATAATTTCTTCCCTGAACGAAGATTTGTCATGGTTACTCTACCTTACCCCATTTTATTATTTTGATGTAGCAGGAATTTTTATGCAAGACATTCACTTAGAGAAAGTTGTTCCAGAAATAATTGCTTTTGGAGTGATTATCATTGCATTCTTCATTACTGTTACTACAAAGTGGATCCCGACAAGGGATATCGCCTAAATGACTTCTTTAATCTAATAAACCTAATTTAGCAATATTTCTCCTTTTTCCATTTTTCTAAGTCATCTAAAAATTAGGATTCCAAAGTTTTAATAAGCAAAAGTTTTCAACACCCATCTATACCACAAAATTTAGGATTTATACATTTCGATCAACCCATATAAACTAGATGTAGATATTTAAGAATAGGACTTTGATTATACTCAAAAATGAAGTCATAATTTTCGAAAAGTCCTATAAATTCTTCGAGTCTTTTTAAATTTATTAACAATTACCATACTAGTGATAATTATTATTGTAAATATAAGAGAGAAACTCTTTTTAGCTTTATCAGTAATTGAATTCCTTTCTATTACAATTAACTGTCTAAAAATCCCTTTTTCTTCATCAACTATATAGAGATCATTGATTTTTAAAGAAGAGGTTATTAATCCTAATTTCGATAGAGACAGTATTCATGAACACAGTATTTGAAACCGTGGGAAAATTCAAAATTCGTATTTCTTGGTCCATGTTAAATTTTACCAATCTAATTTTCAAACTTTCCATGTATAAAAAATTGTAATTTTTTCACTGCTGGAATTACCCATATAAATTTCATCCAACCTCTCTTTGCATCTGGATCCTCTGAATAATACCATTCCGATAATACTTTAAATCCAATCTTCCATTCCTCCATCAGCTTCCCAGAATTAAACGCACTCTTTATTTTCACATTCAAATCCTTAAATAATAATTTTTTTTCGGCAATTTTTTTGGCTCTTTCACTAAACATGTCAAAAAAAACTTCTGCACGAGGGAAAGCCTGAGCTATATTTTTTAACAATTCTTGTATTTCTGATATCTCTAAATATACCATTAGCCCTTCTGCAATGAAGAAAACGGGTGTATGATATTCCATACGGAGTTCCAAGATTTCATTAATCCACGAATAATCCAAAATAGATTTTCCAATCAGTACGTTGCGCTTTGAGGTCGGAGTGATAAATTTCCTGAATTCCAAGATTTCAGGTAAATCCAAATCAACAAAGTAACATCGATTATTATCAATTCTCCCAAAACGGTAATCTATCCCAGATCCTAAACTCACAATTATTCCATCAGGATATTGTTCAACAAATTGCTTACACATTTGATCAAACTTTCTTGCCCGTATCCCCATTAATATCGGATCAAAGCTTCGTACTGTTTTTTTTACGATATTCCAATCAAATTCAATCCGTTTATAGAGATCATAGGAGAATTTGTCATTTAATATCGGATTTTTTGCTTGATAATCGATAGCCTTTAAATACAGTGGCAATAACGCAGTTTTTGAAATCGCGGGGAATTTTAAAATTTTTATTTTTTGTTCCATACCTACTGAGGGGGCAATTCGTCTTATAAGGTTTTTTTATATGTAGTCGGTGGCTGGATCAGATTATAAAATTATATACCACAGTATATAGTATCAGAATGTGGATATTTCCTAACTAGAAAATAAAGAATTACTGTAAATATCTGTTTTTCAGAACTTTATACAACAAATTTGTTCACCTGTCAGTTAACAAAGGGACCTATAAGAGATTAAGAAATAAGAAATCCGCTATTTCTTTTTGATTGCCTTTATGAAAAACCATTCTCCATGATTTTCGACAATTTCAATATGAAATTTGGTTTTAACGAGTTTTTGCCTTATTTCTATTATATCACGATTCCTTACTCTTGTTCCATACCCTGTGTTAATTTTCTTACCATTAGGTAGGGTGATTTGCAGTCGTATAATATATAAATCTTTGTTATTAGATATTCTTGCGTCCCAAATCCAAAATTCTCCGTAATCTTTTAAAACACGATAGGTTTCCATACATACTTTTTCAAAAGTCTCCAACGACATATATATCCCGCTAAAAAATGCTGTTGCATTGTCAAAATAATTATCAGAATAAGAAAGATCAGTCGCATCTGCCCGAATCCAGTTTGCGGTAGGAGCGTTGGATTTTGCCTCATCAATTTCACTTTGATATTTGTCTATGGCTGTAATTCTTTCATTTCCTATTTGAGCGATAATCCCTTCTCCACCTCCTCCAATATCAATTACTGAACCATCTGGTATTGAATCAATTGTGATTTTTTGTGACGATCTTAAAAAATAACTAATAAATGGTTTTAATCTTCTCATTATCTCTCACAATTACATTTGAAGTAATATTAGTATCATACAAATTCTTGTATGTAATTTACAGAAGACTCTTTTATAATTACTTTTTATGGCAACTTCCCTTCAAAATAAAAAAAATTGTTATTGAAATTATAAATCAAATTATCATTATTCATCAAAATGATATTTTTTATCACTAAAGGGTGGTTTTAATATTATTTGTAGATTGATAGTTTTTTACTCTAATATATACTTCTCAACACTTATACAATGTTTATCAACAAATTTAAGAATTTTTCAATTCAAAATATCTAGAAAATTGGCTTTAACAATTATACTGTTATATTAATTATTGAACATATGTAAATTGATAGGTATAATGTCCTTTAACTATAGTTATTAAACATCTATGATTTAGTATTGTTCATCTATCTTATATTGAAACTACTTCTTGGCTAAAAATTAGTAAAATGGATTTTTACGTACTAATGAAATATCTCATATCACACATTTCATCACCATCAGATAATGTATGTTCTCTCTGATATTTGCCACCTTCAACAAGATGCTCAGCTACAGTATAATCATAAGTACACCAAGTTCTTCTGAAAAAAGTCATCTCATCTTGTCCGAATTGTGTATAGAAATCATGTACAGGACATGAATAGATATCCATATGATATACGTTTCTATCCTTGTAGAGCTTTATTTTATAACCTGGTTCACTGTATGGAAATTTCAAAGCATCCTTAAGGCGCTTTCCCAGAAATGCTTCTGGATTCTTTGTCCGTAATTTGGCTAGCTTCAATCTCAATGGATCAATAATTGGAACCACACCCTTCATGTTCACACGGACTTGCCATAATAAGTCCGCGACCAGGTTCGTGGCGTAACTGGGATCTATCTTTTCTTTTAGCATAGCTCTGTATATAGCTAAGTGTATCAATCCACTATATTCATTCATATAATTACCGATATTATCATAGTCTTTGAAATAAGGCATTAACTCTTGAATATTCAATTCTGCCCGTGATATTATCTGTTCCATTTCCTTGGGAGTGAAGCGACCGAATTCTGGCATTCCATCCTGCCTACATCTCGGTGTCAATATCTGGACTAGGGCTTTTTTGTGAATTCCCCATGCCTTCCTGCGGATTATGTTTTTGCTAAGTGGTTTGAATATGGTTTGTCTCATTTTATATTCCTCTTGATATAGTAGTTCCTAATCTCTTCAAGAATGTTTTCAATACGGCAATTTTGTGAACTTTTCATTTATTTGATATAAAGAATGTTTTCAGAGGTAAACTTGATTTGTACACCTGAACTTTAACGGTAAAAGTTGAGAAAAGATCAGAAGGAGTAAATAATAAGATATATACCTGAAATTTTTTTTAGTTACTCCACACCCCATACTTGGAATTGATATATTTGGCGCATCATTAATCCTTGTATTCCTCTATTTTGTATTATCTGGAGCTGCTTTTTGGCTTGATAGGTTAAGAAGTCCTACCAGCAATTAGAATCAGAGGGTCATTTCAAATAGACCCTAATTAACTCTATAATGATATTCTATTCTATTATTTTAATTCGAAAATTGGTTAAGCTATAAAAACAAAGCAGTTGTTGACTCTTTTAATTCTGCTCCAACATGATGAATCATATATATTTCAAGATTCTTCCCCATAATGCCAATACACCAAATAATATAAATGCACAAAATTTATTCTAATTTAAAAATAAATTTCGTTGACCCCAATTTGTCCTCTATAAATGAAACCAAAATTAAACAGGAAATTGGCAAAATACTCCACGATGCTTTTGGTTGGGCTTTGACAAAAGATCGTGCACTCTTTGAACGTATATTTGCAAAAGATAATGATTTTTTTTCATATTTTCCAGACTCCAAGAGTACAGCTACAGGTTGGAACGAATTTGAAAAATTTTTAGAGGAATGGATGGATCCACGCAATGTCGCTAAGGGGTTTGAAATAAGAAACCTTAAAATTGTAATCTCGCAAAATAAAGATGTTGCTTGGTTCTCTGCAATAGTAGATGATGAAGGAGAATTCGATGGAGAACCTTGGGGATCGAAAAATATTCGATGGACTGGTATTCTGGAAAAACGTGATGGAAGTTGGAAAATTTGCCAACAACATCTTTCAGAAGCAAATGATAAAGCCCTAAAATAAAGGTTAAAGAATTTTACTTTACACTAGGATTACAAAGTCATTATTCTTTTTATAGCCTCAGCTTGGCGCAATAGAAATCGTACACGGAAATGGAAAATTTGTAAAAAAGTATCTGTATGTTGTTTTTATGAAAGCAATGGTTTAAATACATTATTTTTGCATTACACATTGGTTTGGCTAAGAAAAGGATATTCGTGGGTAGGTATCTACATCAGTTATCACTACTTGTCCTAAAAAACAGTTTTTTTTTGTTGGTGTAGTCGTTTTACAGATCTTTTTTATTATTGGATTTCTGTTTGGAGGTTTAAACCCAAATTCCCTTTCTAATGATTCTGACTTTCCTGTAATAGTAATTATCTTTTTTGGAGTAATTATACCAATAAGAGAGGCAATAAGAAAATGATGTTAATTAATACTAATTTGGATTAATGACTTCAGAACATTCTTTTTACTTCCTTTGCCTAATCGGATAGACATTAATTATCAATGATTATTTTGGACTAAATGTAAACACTAGCTAAGATAGTGGAGTAGTATGTCAAAGATTAAAATAACACCAAATATATCCCCCTTTCCAATGCCTGTCGCTATTGTTGGAGCACTGGTCAATAATCGTCCTAATTTTATGACTATCGCATGGTTTAATCGTTT
>JAEOUE010000205.1 GCA_016839515.1 Candidatus Hodarchaeum mangrovi | reverse complement strand
ATAATGTATTTGAAAAGTGTTTTAACAGATTCTCACCTACCTAATTATTGTTCCGAGCTAATGATTATACCTATTATTAAAATTCAAAAAAAATCAAAACTTAGCTTCACCCATTTGACCTTTCTAAATTTCAAAACTAAAGAATGTAAATTTTTATCTTGGATTAAAAAGTGAGCTTCTCATTATTGAACACTTGTCTGTATAAAATACAAATCACCAATACGAGTTTTAAATAGTTTAATTTGTAAATGATTCGTATTTTTTTTATTCAATTCCTATTAGTTTTTCTGTTACTACTACGATACATGTCTATATTTAGACTTATGTGATTTTTTTAATTTATTAAACCAATAAAACGTTTTTTTAACATAATTTTACCTTAAATAATTTCTCAAGTCCATTACTCAACCTATCATCTATCTCTATAAAAAAGGTTTATAGCTTCTATGTAGGCAAAAAACTTTATAGCTACTGTAACTTGTAATATTCACAGAATTGGTTTCCGTAAAGGAGTTTTAAAACATGTCCTATGAAATCGATAATAGTGTAAAATACTTCAAAGAACATCAATGGGTTAGAGTGGAGGATGATGGTACTTGCCTGATTGGAATCTCCGATTATGCGCAAAAAACGCTTAAAGATATAATTATGGTAGATCTTCCCAGTGAAGGTGATACAGTTACTCATGGAGAGGTATTTGCTTCTGTTGAAAGCGTTAAAGCTGTTAGCGATGTTTATAGTCCTGTCTCTGGAGAAGTTATTGAAGTTAATGAAGAGCTTGATGATGAGCCAGAAAGTCTAAACATGGATCCATATGGCAAATGGTTAGTTAGAGTGAGACCTTCAGATCTTGATAATGATTTAGCTAAATTGATGAGCCCAAAAGAATATGAAGCTTTTTGTCAATGATAATCCTTGCCCCTTCTTTTTTTGAATTATATTCTTCTAAAATCTTAAGATAATACCCTAATTATGGTGTAATTCGATTTCATTATTAGAAAATTCTACCGAATAAGAAAATATCCCGAATTCCATTTACTATGATAAAATGTGAACTCAGCAGTGATTTTTCGTTCTTTCTCCTCATTTAAAACTCAAAAACTTCTTGTGACATTCTAGTGTAGAATCAATGAAAATTACTATCGTTCTCTAGCATCTACACGAACGGGTTTTTCTCGTCTTAAACCAGATAAAAATCCACCTTTATCATTCTTCTTAAGAACCTCTAGGACTGTTAAAAGTTCTTCTACTTTAGATTTTCCAATATCAGTCAATTCAGAAGATTCAAGAACACTATTGAGATTACGAAAAGCAACTGTGGCAAATTGATCCTTCGCTTTTGAAATTCGTTCAAAAGTTTTTGTTCCTAGACAGCACTCTAAAGTATCGTCAATTTTAGGTTCAGGTATAATTGTATCTAGTTTATTGATCTTTAGAGCTGGTTTATTAAATATTCGCGAGATATCTTGGACATCTTTAAAATCAAAATCATCAGGATGAATTGGGTTGACTTTTAGTGCGACCTGAAAACCTGGAGGACAGATTCTCGAATCAGCATAACTTTTTGGAAGTTCTTTAAGCGTAAACTTCCAACACATTCTGATTCCATCAACAAAAAGTTCAACTTTCTTGAATTTAACACTCTTTAGATCATTTTTTCTCCCCTGTTTTATATCTTCAATTTCTTGAATTGTAAGTTTCCGATCAGGGAGATAAAATTCTCTACGTGGCATGGCATACATATTTTGAATATTATTAAAAGTAGAGTACGGAATAAAATCCATCTGTTCAAGAATATTTTGCATTTTAGTATCTGCAGATTTAGGTAGGAGAAATTCGATGTCACTCATTTTTCGATAGTCTAAATTACCATTTAAGTAGTGATAAATAGCTCCTCCTCCCCAGATGAAACAGGGAAAATTTGCTTCAATACACCTTTCTAAAATCTCATATCCAGCTTTCATGAGCTCATCATTATGTTGTTTTGCTGATTCTTCCATTTTTCAGCCTTCAAATCGGATATTTGTTAATACTGTCACGGAAATACGCCTTTAAAATTCAATAATATTACATAAAAAAATTAGTATATATAAATTTTATAGATTCATGCCTCAACCCGTTGCATCCTTTTCATTTTCCCCTTCTCCAGCTCAACTAGAAATCCCTTAAGAATGGCTTCAGTATATTCACTCCCAGGATTTAAACAGTATGTACGGCCTATCTTTACATATCCTGGGGACTCATGAATATGGCCATGTAATCCCAACAAGGGTTGGTATTGTTCGATTACCGTTCTGACAGATTTACATCCAACAGGGCCTCTGATTGGTTCACCACCACTGTAGCCAACATAAGTCAAATCTGGTTTTAAGAGGGGTGCTTCATCAATAATAGAATCATATGGAGGACAATGAAGACAAAATACGGCGTTATTCATATTTTTTATTAAAGAAACTAAATCATTAAGCTTTTGTTCAATTTTTTCCTCTTCACACTCTCTATATGTATTCCATGGGGTAGGATTCGTCCATCCATAACTAAGCATCTCATGGTGGTTATCAAGTTGAACTACAGTATTCTCCCCATAAATCACTCGAGGATCTTTTTTAATAATCTCATCAATAGCAAACTTATCATCGTTTCCAGGACATATTATTATTTTTGTACCTTCTGGAACCCGTCTTGATCCATCCTCCATTACATCATCTATCATATCAATCCATAATTGGAGCCCTTCCGCTTCTACATGATCAAATAATTTATCAAGTGGACCTCCTTTTATCATTTTCTGATCTTCAGTTAAAGAGTCTGAGGACGATAGAACTAAATTTTCTTCTTCTGTTAAGCGGTAAGGGTAACAGCCTGAAAACCGTGCTCGTTTTTCAAAATCTAATACCTCTTCTTCTGTTGCCATTATCACAGATTCTTTATCCAATCCATATATAGATCCTTTCCAAGTCCCATCTTTTTGTTTAATAATAGGAACAATTCTTTTTCCAGTAATATCCCCACCCATAATAATAGTATCAGCCTTAAGATATTTTGCAGAGTTCAAAAATTTTCTCCAAACAGCTTCAGAACCATGGATATCTGTACAGAAAAATAATCTGACCATAGAATTCACCCTAAATAGTATGATATTTGAGAAAAAAAAGTCGATTTAAAATTTTTTGCTTTATAGAGAACAGGAAGATTGAAATAACTTAAAATAACAGAATGCTGTTATAAACCGTAATTAAAGAATTTAATTAATTTTTTATAAAAAAATTTTTTTTCCAAGAAGTCTAAAGACTATTTTTTTCATTATTACAACTTTTTTAGGGTTTAAATTAAGTCAATAAAAGATGAACGAAACGTTTAAAATTATGATATAGTGCGTGATTTGTTTGTGTCTTAATACAGCTCATTTGATTTAGAGCTTAAAAAAAACTGTAAATGTCTAGATTAAACATCATGACAATTTATAGATATTACAAATTCAGGCAACAGTGTATAAGTCAATTTAAAGCTCAGAAAAGACACATAAAACAAAAATAAAACCTAATATAATTAATTATATAGGTGAAAAATATGAGTGAATCAAAAACATATGTCCGCGATGCAACTGGGCTTGTTCGTGAGATCGGAGTAATTACAGCAACTATTTTCATCCTAAGTAACGTTATTGGCGGTGGTTGGCAAAAAAGAGTCTTTCAGGCAGCTGGAGGATCTCCAATTAAACCATCGAATTACTTACTTCCCGTTGAACCTCTTGTCGTTGCTTTTACTATGACTGGAGCAGCCGCAATAGCGACTGTATTTGTATTTGCTGTAATGGCAACAGCAATGCCCCGAGCAGGTGGCGGATATGTATATATTTCAAGAACTATAAGTCCAGGGATTGGTTTTACTGCAGCATGGGCTGAATTCATGGGGATTGCACTTTCTTATGGGCTTATTGCCGTAGCAGTTGTTGAGTTCTTTGGGTTATTCTTACCAGTAGCTGTTCCTGCTCTAGAACCGATAACTGAATGGCTCTTCGATCCTATACCACTTTTCGTACTCGGAACTATCTTTATATTCGCTTTTGGGGCTTTGGCATTCTTCGGAGCTTCTATGACTGGAAAAGTACTCCATATAATGTTCTGGATTCCTGCAGTAATTACTTTGATGATCTATCTTTTCTTAATTTTAGGTGCCTTAAATCCCACTACCATGGCTGAGGGTATTACGTCATTCACAGGTCATTCTCCAACAGAGTGGATTAATGAAGCAGTAGCTCAGGGAATTAATACTGCTGAGGTAACAGACTACGTTGAAGCTGTTAATTCAGCTGTTATGGCTGCATATTGGGCATGGATTGGTTATGCTGCAATTTCCTTCGCAGCAGGTGAAGTGAAAGAAGCAAACAGGTCATTACCTATCTCACATCTAGCAGCTGGGTTTATCATTCTTGGAGTTTATGTTACTGTCAGTACTTTCATGGCTATGGCTGCCTCAGTTGGTACAGGTACAGTTGCAAACTCAGAGGGATGGTCATTCTTCCAGTCGCTAGGTTACTTAGGGTATGGTGATGGTGCTGCAGCTACTACTTTCCCAAATCGTGCTTGGATGCCATTTGTCGCAATGATGTCCTCAAGTGGTTTCAATATGTTTGGAATGGGTGATATCTTAAATATCGCGTTTGCAACCGCTGCTATTTTATGGCTTGCTAACGACTTACCTCCATTTGTAACAACTTCATCCCGTATCATATTCGCCATGAGCTTTGACCGAGCCCTACCAGAAAGATTCGCTAAAGTTCATGAACGATGGCACTCACCTACGAACGCTATTCTCTTTACATGTATTGTCGCGGTTCTCGGAGCATTAGGTGAAGCTGATTTCTTCAATGGTACTAATGGGTTAGGAGCATTACTTGGTGGCGAAGATATCCCAATTCTAAGAGACATCTTCAATCCAGGTGGATCAGTCGGAGGCACAGATCTATTAGATGCAGTATTCTTTACAACAGCCTGTGTTTCAGCAATAATATTACCTAGAAAGCTGAAAGATGTCTATGAACGGTCTGGATGGCGTCCTAAGATTGGAAAGTATGAAGGGGTTGTAGTAATAGGTATCATAGCACTGATTTTGAACATATATCTCGACCTCCTTATTCTTGGACCTGCAAGTGCAGGGGTTCTTATGCCATTAGAAGGTTTAACAGGATTATTAGGCTTTATACCGCCTTTAGTACCTGATCTGGCCGTTGGCGGAGGACTCATTCCTGATTTTGCAGATCCGATCGGTACTATCAACTGGTGGTTCTGGTGGTATATTCTCCTGATTTTGATAGGAGCAATCATTTACTTTGTTATGAAAACCTATAATTCAAGACGCGGAGTAGACTTTACAACAATCTATGCTTCAATCCCACCCGAATAAGATTTCTCTCCCCCTCCCCCCTTTTTTTTTTTCCTATTTCTTTATGCCATATAATTTATAAAGGAGCGAGAAATGTAAAGGTTGAAATATTGTGACACATCTCAATCTTTCTTATAAGGAGAAATATCTTCGGTTTATAGAAACATGTTTATTCTTTAAGGGTGGGCGATGGATAGCAAATTTTGATCTTTCCTTAAGAGATTTCGATATTTCTAAAGCATTAAAAGGCAAGAATATTGATGAATCGAAAAAACCAGTTGATGCATTAATCTATGGGGGTGTACGAGGAAAAGGTTTCATTCTATCTAGAGCTTTCGCATTCTTAGCTTCTCCCACCTATGTTGTGGCATGTTCTGTAATAGAGCTTCAAAATGCCTCAAAAACAAAATGGTCAACGATTGTGAGTTGGATACGTTATCTTAGGGCATTAATGGAGATAATGGAATTTGAATGGAGCTGGCTAGTTTTCTTTGGTGAAGAAAATCTACCTGATAATGTAATGGGTCATTTGAAACGCTTTAACCAACGAGAAATCGGTTTGGTATATGCAAATTTAAAGAATAAGGAGTTTATTCACTCTGAGGGTTTTATTGCTCGGCGTGGTGCTACTCTCTTTAATCCCTCTGAAATGGATAAAAAAGGTTTGAGATTAAAATTCTGGAAGAAAGAATAGGGTGAATAAATGATTCAATCTACAAAGGACGATTCTCTAGTTAATCAAGAGGAGATTATTAAACTTTCAACTCGGATTGGATTTTCTATTTTACTTGTTTATGGAATTATTCTTCTTCTAGAATCGATTTTTTTCTTAGCTACAGGATCATTAATAACCCAATTGACTGGATCTCCGCTTATTCCTATAAATATTGTAACTATAGCTTTTCTCCTTTTGGGAGCTGTAGGATTTACTTATTATTATCATACTCGTTATGTAAAAAGAGAGATAATCCTTTTGCCAGATAAGTTTAGTATCAGCATCGGAAAACGAATTCACGAATATAAATGGACTGATTTCTCGATTGTTGCCTTAGCAGTCTCTTTTTCCCATTATGGTGCAAAAGGTTTTATTATAAGATTATTTGAAGAAGATTTAGAAAGCGAATATGTTGATTTGGCCATTTATCGTTTTCCAAAATCAATTAATGTCTTTGACCTTAGAAATAAAATAGAAGAGAAAGTAAAAGAGGGTAATTTAAGCAAAAATCTGGGAAAAAATAAAAATTGAAAAAATCTTTAAATTTTAAATTTTCGATCTCCATGCCGTTGTTTTTCTTCTTCAAGTTTTTTATCTCGAATTATACGTAGCTGATCCTTCTTTTTTGCATAAAAACCTTTAGAACCAATGTTTACAATACCAGCAGTTAAATCAAACAAAGTTTCTATTAATTTTGTAAATTCAATACCTTCAGATAATTCAGCAACCAAACGAATCGAAGGATGCTCTAATGGATATAAGGAGAACCTGACAATGATATCTCTATAAGAAAATAAATTACGTAGAATTTGTGGTTTCTCTTGAAAAACTGCTGAAAAAAATTCGGGATCATTAACCCATATACCAAGACTTTTTTCAAATTGTGGATTTCCGATGCTTATTTTTTGTAATTTTCCTAACATATCAAATAATGCTTTTCTTCTCTTTTCTTCTCTATATGGCATTATTTCAATTTGATATCGAAAGACTATTTTATCAGCCGGGTCCGCTTCAATAAGCAAATAATCTCTCCTTTTTCTGATTAGTGATCCAATTCGGCTTATTATAAGATGTCTCGGTATTAAAGTAAAGTGAATTCGAAAATCGTCTAATAAAAGGTCTTTTTTCAAGTCAACAAGGTATGTTCGTCCACTTGTGGTTTTCTCCGCTAGTTTAAACTTCCATCCGTTGTTTTCTTTATCCCTTTGAAGTAGATTAATGGAATTATCCATTAGTTGAATATTTTTTCTCTTTCCCAAATAAAAAACAACAAGACCGATTAAAACAGCGAGGAAAGCTAGGATTAAGCTAGGTAGAAAATAAATAAAATATGAAATTATATAATCAAATAAGGATGTCATTATAAAGCCATCTTTTAAAGTTGATAACCAATAAAGGTGTCAAAACTGGTTTTGGGTTTTATTTTTAATTTCTTTGCATTATTATTTTATTAGGAAGTAACACAAGTAACCTTGCGCAAACTGTTTGGAAAGCAGCTATATTCCTCTTACTTAACTTCAATCTGTAATTCAGTCGATATAAAACTATGGATCCTTCAACAACTGATTTTTATTAAAAAACTCGTTTTTTCTAGAAATTCCATAAGGTGCAAAAAAAGAGAATTTCTCTCCTTAATCTCCCTCAATCTTATTATAATTTTCAATGGGTTTTTTTTTAATATTCGTTTGTTTGAATAGTTTTCTAATGAGTGATGGAACAATTAGAGCAAGTGTAGGGGTAAACCAAAAGGCTGAAGTACTTTTTGAATACTGAAAAATTTCTGGAGTATAATCCACAATAACTCCATTAATTAGGGTTTTATTATCTATATAACTTAAAGTTCCCTCAGAAGGTACTATAACTATTAAAGCAGCAGTATTAGATGGAAGAATAAAGGAGCTAAGGCCAGAAACTCCTTTTTTTAGAAAACTATTAGTCGTAGCATCATATAAGTCACAAATATATTGTCCCACATTAATTTCAACTGTTTTATTACTATTGTATGGATTATAATAAAGGAAAGTAGGATAAGCATCATCATGATAATAATCAGTTTTGAGACAATCTAATTGGAGGATCCCCTCAATATTTGTGGGGGAGATAATTCCTCCAAAAATTCCTACATGCGAACTACCATATAAACCAAGGTTAGTTGGTCCCTGTTGATTCAAATAGCGATCTTGATTTACATCTCCCGTTGCAAGAGGGGCAATTCCATTCCAATCTTTACGTAATCCCTCATAAGCAATACAAGAATCAGGATCATATATTTTAAGCCAATCTTCAGAGTCTTGGTGTAGATAAGGTAAACCATTTCCGTAGTATAATCTTGCAGCGTTTGCTGCATTCAGAACATACTTACCAATTGCTCGTGAATATCGATCATCATATCGAGTTAAAGGAATGAGAGCACCAACGTTTTGAAAAGTCCCCATAGCGAATGCATATCCCCCACCATCGGTCATACTTCCATGAAGCCCATTGCAATCATATTGTCCCCATCTCCCAGTGATTACTCCCCATCCAGGCCTTACATAGCTAGGGTCGAAACACCAATTAATAATCTTGTTTACATCATAATTCCGTCCCAGCTCTGCGTTCATCCGAGCAGCAGTATAAGCTCCATATGGAAGTAGGATTTCATAAAGTGGATTAAACGTGAGCTGATCTAAGAATGAAATACACCAATCTGCAGCTGTTAGAAATCGTTCATCTCCCCATTTTAACCAGCTAATATATTCAAGCCAACCTACTGCAGCTGCTGCATCAGGTTCTCGCCATTGTCCATTATCTACCCCACTCATTCTCAGGAAATCAAATGCTGTATAATTAAAATTGGGATTCTGCCAAGGATTAGTTGAACCTCCTAATGCAACACAGGCCTCATACCATCGCTCTGCAATTTGATACGTCTCGTTTTGAAAATCACCAGTGGTTGGATAATAGTAAGCTAGTTGATAAAATAACACAGTAGGAAGAAGTTCATACCAAAAAGTTTTTCCAGTCATTGTTCGCCGATTATTAAGATAGAGATGTTGAGCAGTATCAATATTATACCAATTCTCACACATAAGTACCCAATCTACCCCATTTTGGTTTGATTTGTCAATTCCAACTAATGTTGCACCTAAAACAGCAGCTAAACAATTAATGGCTTCATCTGCCACAACTGACCCAACATAAGAAGGTAAATTAAAGGTATTTCTGGGAAAATTTTGAAATTCGGTGGACCAATGAATAAAAGGCAAATAATCTCCTATCTTATCAAAATCAAATATGAAAGAATCATAATCCTTTGTAACTTTGTTCCAATCTCTCATTTCATATGGTGAGGGAAAATTTGGCATCCAATCGACCCTCTTAATTTGACCTGGTGAAAGTTTGGATGTTGTATTATTCATTGTATTAGGTTCCATTTCAGCTATTGTTAAATTTGGGATTTGGATGAAAAACATGAAAATAACTATAATTGTTAATCCTTGTTTATAAAACCATTTAATATGGAATAAATTGCCATTTTCAGCTTTTTTTACCATTTTTCTCTTCTAGAAATCGCTCAATCATCAACTTATTAAAGATATATGGTTCAGCATTATTTATACAGAATATTCTTTACAACAGGATTCACTGTACTCCCCTGAATTACGGTTTGAGGGTCATCAAGATTGAGTTCAGAAGATAGAAAGGCAAAACTTTAAGGATAATGTAATTATTTAGCCAACTTGGGGTATTTGATGGCCATAACTTCTGAAAAAGAGTATGATCAAATTTAATCCAGTACTATATAGTTTTTAATTTATCCTTTAACGCCTTCTATGCACCCCTATGACCCAAATAATAACTAGAAACGATAGTTCTTCAAGCAATCGATTCCCTCGACTAACATATGTACTAGGATTAGGAAATTATATTGGATCAGTGTTATTTGACAATTTATATCAATTTTTAGCAATTATGCTTGGAGCAACAGGTATTGTTCAAGGATTTTTAACCTCATTTCGACAATTAGGGGCAGCATTGTTTAACCCTCTTTGGGGCTATCTCGCTGATAGATTTGATAGGAGATTATTTTTATTCGGAGGGAATTTAGTATTATTCCTTGTTTCGTTAGTTATTCCACATTCTCCCAATCCTCTAATAGTTCTTTTTTTATTGATATTACAAACTATTTTGGGATTAGTCGTTGTTGGTCCCGCATGGTCTGCATACCTTTCAGACTTTACCACCTCAAGATCTAGAGGCACAGTCTTAGGTCGGATTAGTTCTTTTATCACATTTATTGGAAATTTTGTATTGTTAATCGTAACTTTTCTTTTGGATCAACTTGATCCTACTCGCCAAAATATTCAAACATTAACTCTTCCATTTTATATTAGCTCGCTTGGATATGGATTTGCAATGGTTCTTACAATTTTCCTTCCCAATAGCCAGAAAATCCTAACAAAGGAATTTTCAACGCTGAAAGAAAAATGGGAGTTGAAAAAATTTTTATCCCAAATACCATCTCCCTTAAAAAAATTCTTTATTGCAGATTTTATATTTACATTAGCTTGGGGGGCAGGTTGGCCGCTTTTTCCATATGTTACCTTCGAACTTGCCCATAATTGGTTCGAAATTGGTTTATTAGCATTTTCGATGGGAATGACGGTTGCAGTTAGTCAAAATATTGGTGGATGGTTGACGGACAAAATTGGACGTAAGAAAGTTATACTTGGCTCTCGAGGAGCCTTGATTCTTCCTCCAATCTTTATTATAGTAGCAATACTGACAAATCAAGTCTATTGGATACTTATTACTAATATTTTAATTGGATTTTTTCTTGGTGGATCTACTATTGCAATCCAAACATTGATTTTTGACATAACAGAAATGAGTCCTGAAAACAACAATAGAAAAGCAACCTACATTTCATTAGCAGGGTTAATTGGTGGAATTAGTGCATTTATTGGTTCTAGCATCACAGGATTAGCATTACAGATCTTAAGCGGGACCCAGAGACCATCCTTACAGCTAATAGGAATACTTATGTTCGTTGTTTTTCTATTCCGATTTCTCACGTGGTTTAGCTATTTCACTATTGAAGATCCTATCGAATTTCAAAAAAGTTCTCTTTCCAATTCCCTTTTCTTTATTGTTAATTTTATTAGAGGTAAATTTAATCTTTTTCCAAAAAAATAATCTCGTTTTTACTCCTTGAGATTAAATTCCTTTTTATTCTCTAGTAATGAACTATTTGGTCATATAACAGAAAGTCATAAAAAAAATACTAAAATTGGGAATGAATATGCAAAAAGAAGAAAGAAAATCCAATAAAAATTTCATTATTCTTATTTCATAAGAAACCTAACTTTTTCTGGAAGAAATTCAAACCTCGATAGATAATTTATCCATCGCTCACCCAATCCAAGCCAAAAGCCTGAATTAGTAATTGCAAAAAAGATTAAGATCCACATTTGCAGAAAATGTGCCTCGAGAAGTGGATTGTTTGCTGGAGGAAAACTTGCCAACCATACTGAAAAAAAGAAAATTCCTGTAGAAGTTGCTCCTAAGCGAACTCCAATGCCTGTTAGTAACGTAATTCCTCCAACAAGTAACATTCCCATATATGCTAGGTCTACAAGAGGAAGAAACTGAACTAAAAGGGAATTATCTCCACTAAAAATAAAAGCAAATGGACTATTTGGATTAGTTATATTAGTTAAGTAAAATTGTGTAGGAGAGCTGCCCGCTAAATATGAATACTGAGGATCAACAGAATAAATTCCTAATAATTTATCTAGAAAGGCAAATAGGAATTCAAAACCATAAAAGAATCTTAATAGGCCTAGTAAATATTCATAATATTTATATTTCGAAAAAAAACCGTTAAATGCATTCATTATTGAACCCTTTATTGTAAAGTTAATAATTACTTATATTAAACACTAAAAATCAGATGTTTAAAAATATCACATATAGTTTAAATAGAAAATTAATAGGGAGTTTTTCAAATAAATTGTAAAGAAGGCTTTTAATTAACTAGAAATTTTATAAATCCCCTTTTTTTTTCGTTAACAATATTAATGTTAGGATAGGGAATCTACTTCTTTAATACAAATCACAAATAGGATTGGTCTTTTTGGGAAAATAATTGAAATTTTAAAAAGAAATAAGTGCTAGTAAATCCTGTATAATTAAAACCTCAGGATCTAATTTAGGGAAATCAAAATTTGTATTAGGTCTTTCAATTAAAATAAAAGGGACACCAGCAGAGGAGCTTGCCTCGAAATCTGATGGTGAATCACCAATATAAACGCTATTCTGACTTGTGCTGCCTAATTTTTGGATAATATGAATTAATCCACTTGGATGTGGTTTGGGCTTAATCATGTCTTCTAAGCTCGTTACATGATTAAAAAATTCTAATAGATTAAATTTCCTAAGAACAGAGAAAGCCACCTTTCTTCGGTTATTGGTAACCAAACCCAGTAAGAATCCTAAATCTTTTAAATGTTTTAAAACTTTAAAGGAGTTAGGAAAAAGAATAACATAGCTATCAATATTTT
>JAEOUE010000204.1 GCA_016839515.1 Candidatus Hodarchaeum mangrovi | reverse complement strand
CTGCTTCAGCATGATCGATCAAATTTAATCCAAGCACTTTTTCTCTGAATACCTTCCCATTTATCCCGTGAAATAGATAAAAATCTAGGTAATCAACATTTAATTTTTGGAGCTGTTCTTCAAGATATTTATCATAATGAGATGCTTTTGTAAAATCTTGGCCTCCTACAGGGCATTTTGTAGCGAGTATTACCTTTTCACGATATCCATCTTTAAGTGCCAGTCCAACCACAATCTCCGATTCTTTATTATGATAGGGGTAGGCAGTATCGATGTAATTTATCCCAGAATCTATACCTTTACGTATTAAATTAACTGCTTTTTCGCGATTAATTGCCGGTTTCCCAGGTTTAAGCGTAGGAAGCCTCATACATCCAAAACCTAATGGAAAAACCTTTAAGCCAGTTTTACCAAGTTCTCTATATTCCATTGTAACGACCAAACCTTAAATCCTGTATCTACAAATAAATGATAATCAATAATAAGATTAATGTTTTCAAAGGACCTAATATTAGAAAGAATTAAGTAGAGGAATGTACGTGTTTTCATTTGATTTACCATTTCTATTCATTTTCGGATTTATTACAGGCAAGTTAGCTAAAAACAATAAGATAACAAGGAATATTAATTGGATTTTGGGATTATGTACTCTGTTCATCTTTCAGACTGGAGGACTGTTGTTATGGATGAATATTATTTCAGGGAGCAAAGAATTCATGATAATACCTTTTCAGATTTTCGGAATGAGTGCTCAAGATTTTGAACCTTTGATAGCTGCTGTTCTATTTGGATTAGAGCCTATTTTACTTGTCTTGGGTGAAAAATTAGGTACAAAAGGATAACTAGTAGAACTAATATTGAAAATACCTCTCCTACCAAAAGTCCAAGTTGAAATTCAAAGATTAAAAACAAGTTATCTTTGAGAAGTCTGTTGACTAGATAAAGAGACTCTTCTTATGCTTATTAAGGCGATCATTCCAAAAATGACTATTATACTTGAAACAAGAAATGAAATTCGATAAGCATGAGCATTTGAAGAGCCCAAAAAGATTAAAATATCTGATACTGGTCCTCCAATAAGAAAACCTGCTAAACCCCACCCTGTGGCTAATGTTACATTAAATACACCAAATCCTGTCCCTTGAAGTTCACGTGGAAGGAGGTCAGCAGAATAAGCAAAGGCTATAGATTGCAAAACAGCAAAGGATGCCCCTAAAATAACATAAATAACAGCTATTATGATAAATGGTTGTTCGCCTAAGAGAAAGAAGGCAAAATAACTGAACGCAGCACAAAAACTCGAAATAATCATTATCGGAACTCTTCCTATCAAATCGGACAATTTTCCCCCAATTGGCGCAATTACTCCCCCAGCGAATGAAAAGAATATTAATAGGTAACTTAATAATTCATCACTAAAATTCAGTACTGTTGGGTCTGTAACATAATAAAGAAAGATTTGATTACTCGCAGAAATCCCCATAGTCAAAATTCCCAGAACAATGATAAAGTAACCAAAAGAGGGTATCTTTAGTACCTCTTTTAACCCTCCTGTTGTTAAGATAAGACTATCATCGACCTTTCCTTTATAGGGTGCAATAAAAATAACAGAAGCGCATGCAAATATTAAAATCACAACAATATAAAAGATATCTCCCTTAAAAAAACCAAAACCATCCTGATAAAGAATCCCTCCAATTAAAAATCCAAGAAGCTGACCGATCAATCCAATACCATCAATTGTACCAACTAGTCTTCCACGATTTTTTCCAACTGTTGCCTCAGCAGTCAGGTGTCGTATTCCTAAATCACTTCCACTCCAAAAAATTTCGAGAAAGCTAGTACAAGTAATAAGAAATAAAGCAGCTAGAAATTTTAATTCTACAATAATAAGGATTTTATGACCAGCGAATGCAATTAAATATACAATTCCTGCTATTATTTCCCCCCGTATAACATATTTCTTTGCCAAATTAGGATTTCGATTAAGTCTTGGCCCCCATAATTTTAATTGACCCACTGTAGATGTTGCAAGGTTCGCGGTTCCTAATAAGGCAGATAATGTGTTTGATAAACCTAAAAATGTCCGTAAATACACATAGAAAAAAGCATAAAAAATTGCTCGCCGTAAAAATGAAAGAAATGAGAATGAACTTACTGAAAGAAGTAATCCACTAATCTTCATTGGAGTTTTCCGTCTTTTTCTGAGATATTTTAACTGTATTGATATTACAAATTATTCTGTTTAAAAATAGTTTTTCCTGACAAATATAATTATAAAAAGGAGATTTACAAGAGTGAGAACCCTCAGACATAATTAACCAAGATAAAGCTAATGATAATAGCACTTGATGATATAGCTAGGGCGTATAGAGTTGATTTTAAGATTATCCAATATGACTTTATTCTGTCTCTCTTTTTTGAGTCCTCATCAGTTACTTCTAGTGTCAGATGTAGTTTATCAGTCAAATTATATCTATTTGTAAGCCCAAAAGCAGCACAAAACCGTTCTCTTGCTTGAACAAAGCCAATGGTCATTATTAAAGAAGGAGGAAAAATAAGAATTCCCCAAAGAGGGCTGTAACCAGAAAAAAAAGAGAATATTATATGAAAGAAGTAAAAAACAGATGATATGATTAAACCTATCATACCTATACGTTTCCGTTGTTGAATCTCTACTTCGCCAATGTTACAAGAACCGGATTGATATATTTCATTATTATTCATATTTAATCACTCAATTCTTCTAAATCCTAAACGTTTTGATTCAGCGCCAATCTAATTCTCTGAAAAAGATAATAAAGTATTCCATTCAGTAGTATTATTAGATTAATCGAAAGCCAAAGTGCTAAAATAAAATAATAATCAAGAGATGCAAAGTGAGGAATAATAAACGAGGGAGGAGCACCTGGTGGACTCAAAAGAAAATTTAACAGTATAATCAAGT
>JAEOUE010000037.1 GCA_016839515.1 Candidatus Hodarchaeum mangrovi | reverse complement strand
TATTTCATGGTGTGAAGGAAATACTGGTTTCCCAATCGTTGATGCAGGAATGAGAGAGTTGAATCAAACTGGTTACATGCATAATCGGATTAGAATGATTGTTGCCTCTTTCTTGACAAAAGATTTATTGATTGATTGGAAGTGGGGGGAAAAGTACTTCGCTAGAAAATTAATTGATTTTGATATTTCTATTAATAATGGAAATTGGCAATGGGCCTCATCAACTGGAACTGATGCTCAACCCTATTTTCGTATCTTTAATCCATGGCTTCAACAGAAGAAATTCGATAAGGATTGTACCTATATTAAGAGATATATCCCAGAACTAGTTCATCTTACAGCAAAAGAAATTCATAATCTAGAAAAGAAAAGACCTTCTAGCTTAGTAAATTATCCCAAACCTATTGTAGATCATAAGAGAATACGAAATACTACCATAGCAATGTTTAAGGCATTATAGTATAGGGAAATTTGTTATAGTTTTTTCAAATACAAGATTTACAATATATTCATGATAATAAATCTTAAAATTTTTACTTGAACCAAAATTTATTTGTTTTAATTGGAATGACAATATTTAGTTATAAAATAATGCCAAATAAGAAATGCTAAGGATAATATAAAGAAATAAGATAAATAAAATTAATTAAACTGGAATTAAAAGAAAGAGAGTTAATAATAACTCTCTATTTCTTCAACTCTTCTTCTTTAATAACTCTACGAAGTACTTTACCAATAGTTGAGAGAGGAAGTTCATCACGAAATTCAACCTTTCGAGGACGTTTGTATCCAGCCATTTTATCTTTACACCACTCAATGATTTCCTCTTCAGTTGCAGTCTCACCATCTTTAAGCACTAAATAAGCTGCTACATATTCATTAGTGGGATCATCTTCACGAGGGAGCCCAATAACAGCTGCTAGTTTAATTTTTGGATGTCCATATAGAATATCCTCAATTTCTCGGGGATAAGCTTTCAAACCACCAACGATAACCATATCTTTCTTACGGTCAGTAATTATTGTATAACCCTCTTCATCTAGATGACCTATATCTCCAGTCAGGAAAAATTTCATGCCTTCAAACTCGCGAAATACTTCAGCAGTGGCTTTTGGCTTGTTCCAATAGCCTTTCATAATTTGTGGTCCAGCTAAAGCGATTTCACCATCCTCACCAATTGGTAATTCTTTTTTACCAGTCTCCAGATCAACAATTTTCACAAAAGTATCTGAGATTGGGAATCCAACTGAACCAAATTTCCTTTGGATTTTGTTTGTAGGATTAAGTGTAGCAACAGGAGATGTTTCTGACAGACCATAAGCTTCGAATACAGTACCACCTGTTATCCGTTCAAAATTCTTTGCTAACTCTGGAGCTAATGGAGCAGCTCCAGAACCACAGCCTATAACAGAAGTCAAATCATATTTCTCTGGGTTTTGTGAATAAATATTTACTATAGCAGCATAAATGGTTGGAACTGCATGTAGAATCGTGACTTTATGCTTAGTAATCTCTTCCAGAACAACCGATAAGGGGGGTTTACCTGCACGAGGATCAGGGATAGGAATCACTGTTGCTGCTTTATATACTCCTCCAATCATTGTTAATGTTAATCCATAGGAATGATACCATGGGAGGGCACCAATATATACTTCTTTCCCATAACGGAGCTTAAAAGGTTCACTTCCATCATCAGGGTGAACCCAAACAAATTCGTCTAATTGAAGAACATTAGAATACAGGTTATAATGAGTTAACATTACACCTTTTGGGGTACCAGTCGTACCACCAGTGTAGATAAGTACTGCCAAATCTTCCTTAGGATCTATTTTAATTCCTTCTGGTTTGGTCGCACTTGACTGCATGACATCTTTGAAAAATAATGTTTTTTCAGTTTCATAATATGGACTTTTTGGGACTTTTCCAATAAGACCGCCTATGAATCCTTTGATCTTTGAGAGAAAATCTTTCGCACTACAAATTATGACTTTCTTAACCTTTGTTCCCTTCATTGCCTCATAAGCAGAAGGAGTAAATCTCTCATGATCAAAAACAAAGATGAATATTGCTTCTGAATCTTTTAATTGGTAATTCAATTCGTCTTTAGTATATGTTGGATTACAGGTTACAGCGACTGCTCCAGCTTTGAGAATCCCAAAGAAAATAATCGGATAATGAGGGGTATTGGGTAAAAATATTGCTACTTTATCACCCTTTTTCACTCCATTTTGTATCAAGAAATTCGCTACCCTATTTGCTGCAGTATTCGCCTCCGCATAAGTAGTGGTGGTTCCGCTAAAGACAGTATAGATTAATTCCCCACTTTTCTCTGCAGTATTTTCTAATATTTTATAGAGTGGTTCATTTGGATATTGAAGGGTTTTTTTAACATTTTTAGGCCAGTGATATTTATGCCATATTTGATCTTCCATATTATTCCATCCTATGTTCAAAATCATGTTTTGATGGAGGGAATAAAAACTCTCTTTTTAGCTTTTTTCCTCTAATTAATTCCTTCCCGATTGTCAGAATTAGCAGGTAGAACAACAAGCTTTCCATCAACAATCTCAAATCGAACGTAATTGTTAATATGAGCAGCTTTTCGAAAATATTCTGGTATTATTAAAGTACCGAACTTGTCAATATACGTAAGTTTTTCTGAATCAGAAAATGATAATTCCTTCTTTGATGTAAAAAATCCTGAAAACCTTCCGTCTTGAATCTTTAATACTTTATTAATTATTCGAGCAAATCGATGATCATGTGTTAGAACAATAATTGTTATTCCTAAATCAGAATTTAGCTCTTTTAAATACTCAATGATTTTTAAAGTTGTTACGCTATCTAATTCTTCCTTGGGTTCATCAGCTAAAAGGATTTCAGGATTATTTGCAGGAGCTACTGCTAAGCTTAATTGTTTAATTTTTAAGGAATTTAACCATTGAGAAGTCACATTGTTGAATGTAAAATTTCACTAAGAGATTCGCACTTATAAATTACCTGCATGATTGTCATCCAAAAATCGAAGGATCTTACATTGCAGACTTCTGAGGGTAATAATGACTCCATTTGTTTTAGATAGAGGTCGGAAACATATACAAATAGAACAGGTTAATTTCTTGTAAAAATAAACTTTTAATCAGAGGTAACTGAGTACAGTATAGAGTTATCTTAGGTTTTCAAGTTTTTTCCTTATGCTGGGACTCTTTCCGTTCTTCTTTCTTGGATACTTGAGGAATTTTTTCTTTCATTTTGCGTTTAGTATCTTTAATATGCTCTATTACTTCTTTATTTATGTTTGCTTTTTTTAATTTACGATTAAGCGAATTTTTTTTATTAAACATTCGTGGTCTCAAATAAACTCTTGATAATCTTTATTTTTAAATTTACCTTCAGATTAATTGGTCTATATTTTCTCTGCTTGGGAGCTTAGTTGAATTTTAATTACAAGAATAAGGGCAATCAAAAGCCAGATATATACAATAAAGGTTAAAATATACTTTGCTAAGGCAAAAACAGAATGAATGACTGCTAACCAATCATTAAAACCAATTGGATCACCAATCATAAAAAAAATGAAGATATTTTCTATTGCATCAAACAGACTACCTAAAATACCTAAAAATGCTACTATGAATCCTGAATTCCTAAGGGTTGAATCAGTACTAAATATCCTAGCTAGTAAAATAGCTAAACTAAATTTTACTGCCGCATTTGAGATAATAAAACCATAATCAAACAGTTGCCCCATTGCATAGTAGTTCAACTCTTGAAAAGACATCGTAGCAAAATGAGATTTGATAATTTGACCTGAAAAGGATAATTGACTTTCAAAAAAGGAAACAGGATAATTTGAAAGCTCAAAAAAGAGATTCATAATTAATAAGGAGAGTATTGTGCCTATTATTCCACCTATTAGTAGTAATATCGTCTTTTTTTGAGATGGTCTTCGATTTAGTATATTAAATACCATATATCCCACTTTGAAGTGAACTATTCATATCTTTTTTTCCAAGATTTTCGTTGTTTTACCTTATATACTCTTTTTCAACTTATTAATCGGGTGCTTTTCTAGCTATTTCCTGCTAGATAAGGGCATCTTTAAGTATAGTCAAATATAAATCGATAACATCGTTAATCGTTGCTTGCATTGCAGTATCTAGTTCTAAAAAAGCTTGATAGACATAATCATCCCAATTATATTCAAAATTAGGAAAATCAATAAAAGTAGTCTCATTTAAACCAAAGCTCGACATCTCCCATGTTCCATTGATGGCAGTGATCATTTTTTGTTCTTTGGAATAGAGAATACTAATGGAAGTATTATCATCAAAAGCTATATCCCACCAAAAAGTAGGAGGCCAAGGAGAAATTTCATTCCAATCAGTAACTGAAGAAGAATTCTTATCTGTAATTTGTAAAACTGAAATAAAACCTCCAACCACTGATGAAAGTTCAATATTGTCAATATATCCTGTTTTCTGACCAAAAATCCCAACTACTGATATATTTCTATCACTCTGGGTTTCATTTGATAAATCACCATAGGTTAGCACTCCATCACAATAATCCCCAATTAAATCAGTAAGATTTGAATTAATTATCGAATTGTTATAACACCAAGTAAAGGATACCTGTCCACGACGAGTGTCTATATATCTTGCTATCCGGGCACCAATTGTTAAGTCTTCAAGTACAGGAGGTTCATTTTCTTCAGGTGTTTGATTAAAAAGATTTAAATTGGAAAGTAGCAAATATGAGAAAAAAAATATCAAAATTAAAGAGAATCCGCCAATGAGATATAACAGATTTTTATTCATAGTTAAGCTTCCTATTTGGAATGCTTCATTAAATCACTAGAATAATCTAGTCTTTATAATATTATGGAAGCATGCACCAAAACCGTAATTCTAGAATCTTTTTTCTAAAACCTGCAGCTATAAACAGCAAATTGATATAAATTTCACAAGCTGGTTCTTAATAGATGGCGATTACAAAAGAATTAAATTCCCTTTATCTATTAGTATTATATCTATAATTCATTTATTTCTAGAAAATAAGATGGTTAGAAGTACAAAAAAGAATTTAAGAATAATATTTATGCTTTCTCTAATTCTTTTAAAACTTCTTCTGGATATTGAGCATCAAAAAGTTGTGCATGTGAGGCAATTAATCTTACTAATCCTCGAATGATCCAATTAGGACGATCTTCCCTTTTTAAGCTTTTCTCAAAATAAACTCGCCGATAAGGTTCTGCATATTTATATCCTTGAGTATGAAACCCAGAAATCATCCAAATTGGTTTATTTATCCTTTTCATTGATTTCAATAACCAGATTTGAGTTTTATGACATTTTATAAGCCTTTCTGTTAAAGAAATACTATTTTGATCAATCGGGAAATAATAATTTGGACTTAATGACGAATAAAAATATAGCTTGGGTATGTAATCAAGTAAATTACTAGATATTACATAATAGATAGCTCTACCAGTATTAACATGATCTTTATGGTAATACCAAGTATATAGAGCTTCAGGTGCAATAATTATGTCAGGTCGATGTTTC
Source organism: Candidatus Hodarchaeum mangrovi (assembly GCA_016839515.1). Taxonomy (GTDB): domain Archaea; phylum Asgardarchaeota; class Heimdallarchaeia; order Hodarchaeales; family Hodarchaeaceae; genus Hodarchaeum; species Hodarchaeum mangrovi. Next base: position 4,773 of record JAEOUE010000037.1, on the reverse strand, counting down.
TGTAGATATGTAAAGATATGGTCAATAAATCGTTTTTCAAATTCAACAAAACCATCCACATACCCAAACCAATCAATTTTATTAGCTGGAATTCCATGAATTGCAGCAGCATTCTCCAATTCTTTTACTCGTATTTGTGCCAAGTAATCTCCTTTATATTTATCATATTCAAAACCTGGTAAGCCAAATTCCCCCTTTGTAATAGAAGCAATTCTGATATCATGGCTTTTTTTGCTTTTTAAAGACAAATAATTTAATAAATAAGCGCAATTTAATTCTAAATCATCTGGATGAGGTTGAAAAAAAATAATCTTAGCCATTGAAAAACACTCATATTATTTAGGGGAAATAATAATTTTTTGATAGCCTGCCTTCTTTGGTTTATACAATATTAATTGCTCATCTTTTTCCGATTTTCTCCATTCTCCATCTGTATCAACTCTGTAACCAGCTAAGTAATGAATTTTAGGGATATATACGATAGTTGGAGCATTGAGAGATAATTCTGCATTGAATTCAACCTCAAATATCTTTTTTTGATTATCAAAGCTCATTTTCAAAGGAATTCCTGCTATTTTCTCTAAATAAGGACGACAGAATCCTTCAATAGCCCTTCCTCCGCTATTGAGATCTACTGGATCAACTCGTTGATCATTACTATATATTGAGAAATCCTCTAAATTCCATTGATCTCCAAAAGTATTATCATTATCTGGAGTATAATTCCAATGCATTGAATGCAATAAATTTGCATCTATTGCACGATAATACATGGAAAAAGCAGTGATATGTGTTTGCCAAGCTTCTGTAGGATTTGTTTTCCAAATTTCAAACGCTTTTTTCTTTTCAAGATCGAAACACATACCTATTTCTCCAAGAAGCACTAATTGTTTGTTGAATGTTTTTCTTGCAGTTTCTTTTATCGCAGCTAACTGTTCAATAAACATTTTCTGAACATTTCCCTCTCCTATGACAGGTCTTCCACTCCTTAGATCAAAATTTGCTTTTTTCATGAACCTTTTTGTACCCATTGAGGCAACATCATACCAGTGCCCCTCCAAGTATATATTTGGCGGTAATTCAATATCTATTTTTTTTCCTTTGACTATTAGATCTAAAGGAAGACCACAAAAGATTGGAGTATCAGGGATTATCTCTCGTATAGCATTCGCATATTTAGAAATAAATAATGCTAGATAATCCTTTAAAAAGTTGATTTTTTGTCCATTTTTCATGTTAAAATGATCATTTTTCAATATGACAGGATTTCCGTCAGTATCTATTTCCCAAATTCCCTCATTTTTCCAAACATCTCTTTTTTCATCAATCCAACAAGAGATTTTGTCGGGGTTTAATTGATCTCTTCGGATTTCTTTAATCCCTAATCTTTTAATAGCTCGAAATGGGATCGTTCGTGTATATCCTGATCCAGTTAGCATTGCATCAAATGGTGTGAAGGCATAACCTAAGATTTCGGAGACATCCATGGTTGAACCATCAACTAATTGGCCTATCCAACCTGGACTTGGTTCATTAAGAGTTGAAAATCCAATTACATATGGATTATCTTTCACATATTTTGCTAATTCCTTAAAAGAATTAATAAAATGATCCTGAAGGTAATCTTGGATATTTATACCATCAATAGCAAAATTTGGGACGAAGTCTTTTCCTCCGAAAAATAGAGTCCACATTGTACCATTAGATAATCGAAGATGATTATTTGCCCAAGACATTGGTTCATAAGCTTTTGGGTCTTCAGGACTATACCGATATTGCATTACCAATGCAGCTTCTGATAGATTAAACTTGGAATAATTAAGACCTACTTTTTCAAATGTCCATCCAGGAGCACCATCTCCTCCAGATAACCGACTCCATGCATCCTGATGAGGATCAATAATCAGATTTAGTTTAAATTCTTCACCAGCAATTGTAAGTAAATCTTGGAAATAAGATAAATATTCAGTATCATATTTTTTCGGATTTGCATGCTCAATGGCCTCCCACGGTATAACAAACCGAATTGTATTAAAGCCCCAATGTTTAATACGTTGAAAATGTTCTGCTGCTTCGTTAATCAAGAGAGGGCGTCCTACAAAGGATACTTCTCTATGATCATGAAAATTGGTTTTTAGATGAGTTGCTCCATTTGGAGTCGCAGGTATTTTTGCACTTCCACTTAGATTCACACCACGGAGAAGTATTTTTCTCCCATATTCATCAACAAACCAATCATCTTCTATTTTTAACACAATTTGCACCATTATTTGCTTTTTATGAAATTATCACCTAGCTACATACGAAAAGTATTTGAAGTTTTTTGTCGTTTTCATGTAAGTATCTTTTATTTGGCTAGGTAGTTTTCAATGGAACCATTATACTGGTTTGGAGTAAGTTTAGCAATCACCTCAGGTATTACTAATAATTTAGGAACGGTACTTCAAAAGAAAGTAGTTAATGAGGTTCCCCAAGAGCTTAAAGGAAAAAAATTCTTTCGAACCTTGCTCAAAAATCGTATGTGGTTGTTTGGTTTAATACTGCAAAATGTTATTGGAGCAATTTTTTTTATGTGGGCTCAATTGTATGTAGGTCCTGCCTTAATACCTGGCTTGATGGCAGCAGGCCTTATTGTTTTAGCATTAGGCTCACTAAAAATCGTAGGAGAGGCATTGGAATTACCTGAAATCCTTGGAATCATCTTAATGATGGTTGCCATAACTCTACTTGGATTTAGTGGTTTAGTAATTGAAATAGAAGATTATAATATTTTAAATACAAGCTTTCTTGGTCGTGTAGCAGCTTTCACTCTAGGATGCTTTATTTGTATGATAGGCTGTGATATTGGTCAGCGGAAAACAAAAAGTAATGCAAACAAAGGTTTATACTTAGCTGTCTTCTCTGGGTTTTGTTTTGCTTTAGCTAACTTTTGGGTATTCCCACTGATGGCTACGATTGTTCATGTATTCGAAATGGTTGCAGTTTTTGGAGAAGTCATAATCTTTGTATTCGCAGCTATTCTATTAACTTTGGCAAACATTTATGGCCTTGGATACTTACAAAATGCTTTTAAAGTGGGACGTGCATCAATTTTAGTTCCCATTCAACAAATTCCAATCCAAGTCACCCCAGCTCTTGTATATTTATTCGTTTTTTTTCTTAGCCCTCCTGGTATGATTGAACTCCTCTTGTTTTTGACCTCAATACTATTGATCATAATTAGCTCTTTTCTTCTTGCAAAAAGACAAGTACAACTTGAAGAAATAGGATAAAATTTTGAATAAACGCTGTTTATAGACTAATCTGAAAAATTATAATTAAATGGTGAGATAAAAATGGCATCAAAAGAACAAATGTTTAAACATCTAAAAAAATGGACTGATCTTTTAGAAAAAGATCCAGAAGTCGCAGATGAGTTTGAAGACTTCAATAAGACCTTTTTATTTGAATTTCCTGATATAAATTACTCGGTTGTAATGATATTTGAAAACAAAAAAGCTAGATTAGAAGAACATAAAATTGACAATCCTGATATGAGTCTAACAGTAAATTCAGATATATTTTATGGGATTCTTACAGGAGAAATTGATCCTATGGAATCGTTTATGGAAGGGGAACTTCAACCAAAAGGAAGCCCAGCTGATCTACAAAGATTGGAAATTTTTATGGATTATGAGGATGAGGAATGAAATCCTCTTTTAATTAATGAAGGAGACAAATAATGGATCCAATTGGTTATAATAGAGAAAGAACAGCAAAAATACTGAAAAAACATGAAATTGACCTTCTTATCGGTTCTTCAGGAGAAAATGTTTTTTATACAACTGGACTCCCAACCCTTCATGTAGCTAATAATCCCATCCTTTGGGCTTTAAGGAACCAATATCCTTTCCTTTCGTTGATTCAAGAAACAGGGGAAGTAGATTTAATTTATTGGATGGTTTTTGCTAGCTTGGATCATTATTCTTGGATTAAATCAAGTAATGCTCACGGTGTGTTATCTCCTATTCATGCATTAAAGGAGGTAGAGCAGTTAATCACTAGTTGGCAATTATCTGGAAAAACCATTGCTCTTGAATCAACCATGCCACGTTATCAATCCGAATATTTACAAAAAAAATTTCCTAATAGTAAGTTTGTTGAAGCAGACCCTGTTTTTCTTGAAATGCGACTTATAAAGTCTACAGAAGAAATTCAAAGAATTAAGAAATCAACTGAAATTTCTGAAAAGGCTATTCTAGCATGTATTGAGGCATCATATAATGGAATTACCGATAATGATTTGTTAAAATTAGCTAGAAGTACTATTATATCTTCAGGAGCCGAAGGATGGGATCATTTAACTTTAGGCATTGGTTCGTCTGACCCTGAAGCACCAGGAATTGGAATACAAGTTAAACCTGGAGATGTAACACGATTTGATTTTGGAGCTGTCTGGAAAGGCTATGTAAGTGATATAAGCCGACATATGGTAATTGGTAGTGTACCTGATGGCATAGAAGAGATTTTAGACCGTGTTATTAAGGTTCAAGAATTTTGTGTTAACGAAATTAAACCAGGTGTGGACCCAGGCTCAGTATTTAAAGCAGCCCGAAATTTTTCCAAAACTTTATCGAAATTCGCACGAATTCATCCCACATGTCATAGTATTGGATTAGAAGTTGAAGAGACTCATATCTTCTCTGCTATTCATAAATTAGAATCTCCCTTCCAAGCTAATATGGTTTGTGATATTGAAGTTTGGCATCCAGTAGCTAATTTAGGGTTGATAGG